>NZ_CP061300.1:1261423-1565164 GCF_018687635.1 Polynucleobacter sp. MWH-Braz-FAM2G | reverse complement strand
CCCGCGGCTTGTTTGGAAAGATTTCTGCGTGAACCGCATTTTTTATATTGCCGTCCTGCTGGTGTTGCTAATTCTCCCTTTTATTCTTGGGGGAACTTATTACACCAATCTTGCTAGTCAAATATTAATAGCTGCTATTTTTGCCATGAGTCTAAATTTACTTGTGGGGTATGCTGGCCTGACATCTTTAGGCCATGCGGGTTATCTTGGTTTGGCGGCATACATAAGCAGTTGGTTAACTGTGAAGTTGGGGTGGAGCCATGCCAGTACGGCTGCGATTGCAATTGTGAGCACTACAGTTATCGCCGGTGTATTTGGTTTGATCGCATTGCGGGCAACAGGCATCAGTTTTCTAATGATTACCTTGGCATTTGGTCAAATTTTGTGGGGCTTAGCTTACCGTTGGGCTAGTGTTACTGGCGGTGATAACGGTATATCTGGCATTACAAGACCTAGTCCATTCGGAATTGATTTTGGTGAAGCAAGTCATTTTTACTATTTCACCCTAATCGTATTTTTATTAGTCTGGGGCGCGATTGCAATTCTGGTGCGATCTCCATTTGGGGCAACCATTCGGGGCACTAAAGATCAACCACGGCGTATGAGTGCTCTTGGATTTAATGTGTGGTTTATTCGTTGGATAACCTTTACCGCCTGTGGTTTCTTTGGAGCAATTGGCGGGATGATGTATGTCTACTATCACCAATTTATTAGCCCACATAGTCTTTCATTAGCAAATTCAGCTGAAATGTTGTTGATGGTGATTGCTGGCGGTGCCGGCACCTTATTGGGTCCAGTCATTGGTGCTGCTTTAGTCATGTTGCTAAAGAATGTTGCCAGTCAATATGTTGACCACTGGGTCACATTGTTGGGGTTGGTATTTATTTTCATTGTGATGTTCATTCCAGGCGGTATTGTTTCTGGTTTTGATCGCATTAAAAATGCATTTACTTCAAGTAAATAAAAAATGAGCCCCATACTTCAAGTCTCTGATCTCAGTAAGTCCTTTGGTGGGCTAAAGGTGACTAAGGCTGTCAATCTTACTGTCAATCCGGGTGAGAGACATTTACTGATTGGTCCAAATGGTGCAGGTAAAACTACACTGTTTAACCTAATCTCTGGCGACTTAGCTTCAGATTCTGGATCTATTACTCTAGCCGGGAAAAATGTTACTAAGCTACCAACGGCTAAACGTGCGCAACTGGACTTAGCAAGAACCTATCAAATTCTGACGCTATTTGGAAAAGACAATTTAATTTCAAATGTCAAATTGGCTTTGTTAGGAAAATTGCCCTTGCGTTGGAAGTGCTGGGGATCTTTTCTATCTGAATCTGATCTTGATCAGAGAGCATTAGCTGTTCTAGAAAAAGTAGGGCTCGCTTCTAAAGCGTATTTTCCTCTAGAGCAGACTTCTTATGGTGAGAAGCGTCGTCTTGAGATCGCCATGGCTTTGGCTCAAAATCCTAAACTTTTATTACTGGATGAGCCATTAGCAGGCCTATCCACTGAAGAGCGTGAAACCATTACTGCTTTGCTGCAGCAAATTGATCGCAACATTACCATCTTGATGATCGAGCACGATATGGCGGTAGCTTTGGCTTTTGCTGATCGCGTCACGCTCTTGCATTACGGAGAAGTAATTACAACAGGCACACGTCAAGAAGTCGTGAATGATCCGCGCACCAAGGAGATTTACCTTGGCCACTAATTCAATATTAAAGATTGAGGGCTTGAATGCCTTCTATGGCGATAGCCATATTCTTTATGATGTTTCGTTTGATCTGAAGAAAGATACTGTACTTGCGCTTCTCGGCAGAAATGGTGCGGGCAAGACAACTTGTATTAGTTCCATCATTGGATTTTTACCGGAACGCAGTGGCTTGATTGAGCTTGATGGCATTCAGTTGCAAAAACTTTCTCCAGAGAAAATTTGTCAGGCAGGTATTGGTATTGTTCCTCAAGGCCGACGTATTTTCCCAAGCCTATCCGTGAAAGAAAATCTAGATGTTGCTTATCAGGCTCCACGTTCAGGTAGCTCACGTCAATGGAATCTACAGGATGTTTTTCAGTTTTTCCCGAGACTGCAAGAGCGCCAACATCAATTGGCAGGTAGTTTATCCGGCGGTGAGCAGCAGATGCTGGCGATTGGTAGAGCTCTGATGACCAACCCTAAAGTTTTGCTATTGGATGAACCCTCTGAAGGCTTAGCGCCACAGATCGTGAAAGAGGTTGGCAACATTATTGCGACCCTCAAGCCATTTATCTCAATTGTGATGGTTGAGCAAAATCTCAATTTAGCTTTAAGCGTTGCTGACGATATTGTTCTCCTAAATGGAGGCAAAGTAGTATTCGCAGGAACTAAGGCGCTCTTTACTGAAAAGCAAAATGAACTGCAGTCCCACTTGAGTGTCGAATAGTGAACTAAAGCATGGAAGAATATTTAAAAACAGCCAAGATAGGCAATTACGATATTCATTACTTAGATATCGGCAAAGGAATTCCAGTAGTTTTGATTCATGGCTTAGCTGGAGACTACAGTGCATGGACCAATCAAATTCAGATTCTGAAAGATCACTATAGAGTGATTGCATTTGATAACCGTGGGGCAGGTAAAAGTACGCAAGTGGATGAGTCTATTAGCACTCAAGATTTAGCTAAAGATACTTTGGGGTTGATGGACTATTTGGGAATTGATTCTGCCCATGTAGTAGGTCGATCTATGGGTGGTGCGGTAGCACAGCATATGGCACTGATGGCACCTGCGCGGGTTAAATCACTCGTGTTATGTGCTTCTTTTGCCGTTTTAGATCCCTTAGGTCGTCGCGTTCTCTTGAACATGCGAGAGGCGTTGGAGTGGCGTATGAATTGGGCTGACCATGCGCGTCATTCTGTGCAAAACTTTGTATCAGCAGAATTCTTTAACACCAAGCAGGAGCAGGTAAAAAGAATTGAGGCATTGATTGGTGGTGAAACTCGGTTGCCTGCTTGTTACATACGCCAGAATGAAGCATGTCAAAACCATGACACTAGTAACCAGTTAGATCAAATTACTCAGCCCACTTTAGTGATGGCGGGAACTAGTGATCCTATTTGTTCGCTAACCGCTACCAATATCCTGAGTAAGGGCATTCCAGGCTGTGAAACCATTCTATTTGAGAATGCTAGCCATTTTTTCTTGATGGAACAGCCCGATAAATTCAATCAAAGTCTACTCAGTTGGCTAAATAGCCATTAGTTGATAGCCTAAAATGAAATCGTCATCGGTAAGAAATTGCTATTTTTATTACAAGATTAGATCATCAAGTTAAGTGATTGCAAATAAGCAATTGAGACAGTTTAAAAAAATTTATGTATTGGGCGCAGGGGCCGTTGGTTGTTTTTTTGGCGGCATGTTGGGGCGTGCAAACTACGATGTGACCCTTATTGCAAGACCAGAGCGCGCGGAATCTATCAAAAGAGATGGTCTATTGATGGACTGTCAAACCTTTAAAGAAGTCCTTCAAATCAAGGTCACTAGTAATTTGCATGATCTGACTGATGCGGATTTAATTTTGCTAACAGTAAAGTCGCCTGATACTGAAAAACTCATGCATGAAATTGCATCTATTGTGCCAAAACATGCAGTAATACTGAGTTTGCAAAATGGCGTAGCAAATGCAGATATTGCCACTTCTATAGTTTCAAACTCGGTCTTTCCGGCGGTCGTCTACGTTGCTTGTGGAATGGTAGATAACAGAACAATGAAGCATCACGGCAGGGGCGAGTTGGTCATTGGGGGAATGAAAAATTTAGCTCCATCTGATTTAGAAATACTGAATCAGGTATGCGCTTTATTTCAGGAGGCTTCAGTTCCTTGCGCCATCACCCAAGACATTAAAAAAGATATGTGGTTAAAGTTTTTAGTGAACTGTTCCTATAACGGCATTTCTGGAATAGGGCAAATTTGCTATGGCGACATGATAAAAATACCAGAGATTGTGCAAGTCATCGAAGAGATTACGCAAGAATTTATAAAGATTGCCAAATGCGAGGGTGTCACCATTAGTCAACAAGAGGCGCAAAATGCAAACGCGCAAATTGCAAAGACTATGGCTACACAAATCTCTTCAACTGCTCAGGATTTGGCAAAAAAGAAAAAGACAGAAATTGAGTTTTTAAATGGTTATATTGTGAAGCTTGGAAAACATTATCAGATCGCAACGCCTTCGAATGCTTCAATTTACGCAATGGTAAAAATGCTTGAATCCCGATATATTTCTTAATTTAGTGGGGTGACCATTGTATGGTGGTGCTACTCAGCTTTGGTGAAAGTATATGGGCTTGTAAAGCAGGCAATTGGTTTTAGATACAGTAGTGAAATAAGTAACGCTAGGCCATTGAACCAAATAATAAACCAACCCGAAGGTTGGTTTTTTTGTCTTAGAGATAGATTATTTAATCAGTAAAACAGGCTGCTTTGCTGCGCCAGAGACGCGCAGTGCTACAGAGCCGATTAGTATATCCATTAGCCCACCTCTGCCTTTTGCTCCCAACACAATTAGATCAACTTTATCTTTATTGGCAAGAGCAATAACTTCATCGGCAATGTGTCCACGTTTAATAACCATATTATGCTTAACGCGTGCGGCATCTAAAACTTTCTGCGCTGCTTTTAATTCCTTTTCACTCACTTCACGTAAATAGTCATCCACAACGCTTTTAGCAACAAATTGCTTTACGTAATTCAGTGAAGCATCATCATGCACGCTAAGTAATGTAACAACAGCTGGGCTTCGAGAGTTCTTTGCTAGTTTGGCAACGTATTTAGTTGCATTCAATGCTGACTTTGATCCATCTATTGGTAATAAGATTTTCATTTGTCATTCCCCTTTTGTCGTTTTGATTTCTGATTTACGGTCTTAAGGGTCTGATGATTGATTCAAGGCCGAATGCATCACCCTTATTCTGCATTTCATCAATGAGACCCCTTAACTTGCTCACCTCTTTACAACTCATCTTTCTTAATTTCTTGGAATCAATGCCATAAGTGTCTATTAAACGTCTTCGACGACTAGAGCATATTTGAAAACGAATGATCAAAAATAGCCCAAATAAGGCTGGAGAGAGTAGGAGAAAAATGAGTGACATATCAATAAGGGGCTAAAAAAATTTATTCTTGATTAAATAAAAGAGTGCACCGTAAAAACAGCCAATCAAGAATGTGATGCCAATTAATCCTATGGCTAGCAATGGATCAAATGTTTGAACAATAAATGGCGAGTTCAACATATGGAGTTTGAAAATAAAATTCAACAAGGATTGAGCCAAACCAAGCGCCACCAATATGACCCAGCAGAAATGTAGACTTGCTAAGCAGAGACCACCAATCAGAGAAGTTTGCAATAAATTCATATGTTTTCCCTCACTGGTCAATCCTATGCTCATTTGTGAGTAATGTCACATTAAATAGTGTTTATTTCAAATTGAATTGAAATGCGCTACCTCCTTTTTGATCCACATCAATATTAAATGTGATTGTTTGTCTGCTTTAATCACTACGTCATCAATTTGGCGCATACTGATCAAGTAAGTTAAGTTAGGTATGGTGTTATGTGTAAAAAACTACTATTGGCTTTCTCTTTGCTAGGTTTTTCTGTAGCTGTCTTGTCGGCAACACCACAAGATTTGCTAAAGGGTTATGAGTCACAGTCTGCAAAAGGCTCTCCATCTCGTGGTGAGCAATTTTTTAATGTTAAACACGGCAAGGAATGGAGTTGTGCCTCATGCCATGAGAACCCTCCTAATCATGACACCAAACATATTGTTACTGGCAAGGTGATTAAGCCTTTATCACCCAATGTAAATCCTGATAGATTTACTGACCAAGCCAAAGTTGAGAAGTGGTTCAAGCGCAACTGTAATGATGTCTTGGGTCGCGAGTGTACTGCTCAAGAAAAGGCTGATGTGCTCTCCTGGTTAATGACTATCAAATAGAGCAGTTATGAAAACTTATTTTCTTCTTTCATTATTGATTCTGATATCTATGCCAATTTCTGCGGCAAAAATGGGCATGCCTAGCGATATTCCAAAGTCCTATGAAGCTGAATGCGCTAGTTGTCATATGGCATATCCGCCAGGCTTGTTAGGGCAGAAAAATTGGCAAAACATCATGTCTAGTCTAGACAAACACTTTGGAACGGATGCAAGCCTCGATGAAAAAACGCAGGCTGAATTAACTATTTGGTTGGTTAAAAATGCCGCAACCAAAGCGAAGTACGCCTCTTTAGCGCCTGATAATCGAATTACCAAGAGCGCTTGGTTTATTCGCAAGCATGATGAAGTGAGGGCGGATGTGTGGAAAAGAACTGGCGTGAAGAGTCCAGCGAATTGCTCCGCTTGTCATGCGGATGCGGTTAAGGGTATCTTTAACGAAGACAATGTTCGGATTCCATCAAAATGAATGCGACTAATCCAAAAAAATATATCTTAGTTTGGGATTTTCCAGTCAGAGCATTCCATTGGTTATTAGTGGTTTCATTCGCTGGTGCTTGGCTCACTTCTGAGAGTGAAGCGCTACAAATGATTCACTATGCATTTGGGTACTCCGCTTGCGGCTTGGTTCTTTTTCGGGTTGTCTGGGGTTTGGTGGGCACTAAATATGCCCGCTTTTCTCAATTTATTAAAGGCCCCAAAGGGGTTATTAAACACATTCAGTCGATATTCGTTAGCAGCAAGCATTCTGACCCTGGCCATAATCCAGTTGGTGCTATCGCGATGCTTGCTTTGATGGGGTTGGTGCTTTTGATTGGCTTAACTGGCTATTGGAGTGTTAAAGAGTTTTTTGGAGATGTAATGGGCGAAGTACATGAAGCCATTGCTAGCCTAGCAATGGCATTAGTTGCGATTCATGTTGCAGCCGCCATACTGATGAGTTTTTTGCAAAAAGAAAATTTGATTAAGTCGATGGTGACAGGCAAAAAGCTAGGCACAGAAGAGCAGGCAATTAGATATCCAATGTATTTTATGGGCGTTGCTTTAGGGATCGCATGGGCTTATGTATTTTATCTGGTAGTCAGCGGATCTTTGCCTGCATTTACCCAATAAGTTGATGATGATCTTCGGCTTAATGATTTGTTAGTATGTGCATATGGATCGAATTAACGAAGATCGCGAATTGGAGAGTCCTAACAAGCAAAAGGCCGCTAAGAAGAGCACACTAGTTAGCGTTGTCGTCAATATTGGCCTTACAGTCGCTCAAATATTTTCCGGTATTGTTTCTGGATCTCAGGGCTTGATTGCCGATGGCATCCACTCCTTAACGGATTTGGTTGCGGACTTTGTGGTGCTCTTTGCTAATCACCATAGCGCCAAAGATGCTGATGAAGATCATCATTATGGGCATCAGCGCTACGAAACTGCTGCCTCACTTTTCTTGGGCGTCTCGCTTTTAGCAGTTGGCGCTGGAATGTTATATAAGGCTGGCGACAAGATTATTAATCCTGTAGCGGCTGGTCAGATTCAGATCATGGCGCTTTATGTCGCAATAGGAGCATTGGTCGCTAAAGAATTGCTTTTTAGATATATGTTGTCTGTCGCAGAACGTGTTCGTTCTTCTATGCTTGTAGCCAACGCTTGGCATGCAAGATCCGATGCTGCATCGTCATTAGTGGTTGCGGTTGGTATTGTGGGGGCCTTATTTGGTTATCCTGTATTGGATTCTGTTGGGGCATTAGTGGTTGGCTTAATGGTTGCTAAAACTGGGTGGACATTTAGTTGGGACGCTCTACACGATTTAATGGATAGAGCGGTGTCAGAAGAAGAGCATCAAAAGATAGAAAACATTATTAGATCCACTGAGGGCGTTAAAGGTTTTCACGACTTAAAAACACGCAAAATGGGTGACCTTATCTTGGTTGATGTCCATATTGAAGTGGATGCGAATGCCACTGTCCAAGTTGGTCATGACATCGCTTTTAGAGCTGGCAATCAAATTAAAAAGGAATTGCCCGTTCTCAATGTAATGACGCATATTGATCCCGTTTAAGTTTGATCTGCATCAATAGAATTTCGATCGGATTTCTCCTGAGGGCTGGACAGGCTTCCAAGGTGGGCATAGGATCAAAAATGGTGCCGTTCATATATGGGTTTAATGGGTCTCAATAAGCACTTGTTTTTCTCTAAATCGTCACCATATATAAGATATAAACCATCAATATTGGAGGGTATATGCCTCAAATTAATTTAAATGTGCAGGGAATGACCTGCGGTTCCTGCGTCAAACATGTCACTAAAGCTCTTGAGTCCTTAAATGGGGTTGAGAGTGTCCAAGTGGATCTACAGTCTGGTCGGGTTCAGGTATCTAGAGCTTCAAATCAAACAGATGACTTAATTCATGCCTTGGATGAAGAGGGCTATCCATCCAGTTTGGATTTGGATGAGCAATCTACGGCACCAGCGAAGAAAAAGGGTGGCTGTGGAAGCGGATGTGGTTGCGGCTAATGCCCATGCCAAATCTGCTGCTGGAGAGTAAAATTAGGTCATGAAGAAGATAGCATTGGTACTCTTTCTGAGTTTCTTAGTTGGCATGGTTAATGCCAGCACGATGCCTATTCCATTTGGTGAATCCTCTCATGCTGTTCAATCTACTTCTCATAGTCATTGCGAAGAAGTGGCGTCCCCCATCTCTCATGATGACTCTCACTCAGTAGGTAAATTAAGCGTCAGTCACTATTGTTGTGCATCTATTGCCGTTTTGCACAACCCAGTCAATTTCGTATTTAATAAATCATCCGATTTTTATCTACTTGGCGAAACGCCCAAGCCTGTTTCCACTATTGCTGAATCGATTTACAAGCCACCAAAACATTATCTGTAATCACATTTGATTTGACGACTTTTGTCGTTTTGATAATTTATGTTTTGGAGATTTCATAATGAATATGACTCACTATATGCAGTTATTGGCTGACAACCAGCCATGGAACTTGCTAATTTTTATGGCTATACCGGTGGTACTTGCTGAAACATTAGCAATTACAGAGCTATATATTCTTTTTACTCGCAAGTTTGATGGCTTTGTTTATCACCTCAATCGCTTTTCTGGTACGACAGTTGGGCTTTACTTCATTGGCATCATAATTTATTTGATGACGACCGCTGTGGTGCCTATCACCAAAGGAGGTGAATGGAGAACAGCAATTGATGTGATTGCAGTTGGCAGTTATCTCATTGGTGGCCTGCCATTAATTTGGATCGCTCTTCAAGAGTTTGGTTTTGTAAATAAAGCGCTAGACCAAATGGGTAAGCTGAAGATCCACGCTATTTGCGTAGCCTTATTCTTGGTTTTTGGACATATCGCGATGATTGCTGGAATGCTGGACCCATCTTTGCTTGGTTACAAAGGTGCTGATACTCATCAAATGAGTGGCAATACGGGATACGAACAATGTGACCCAGCTATGCATTCGCAAATGATGCAGATGCATCAGCAGATGATGGGAAATATGACGCCACAGCAAATTCAGCAGATGCAAAAGCAGATGCCCCAGCAAATGCCTATGAATGGTGGCAATATGCCAATGGGAAATGCTGGGCATAATCACTAATGGGTAATTACACTCGTGAGTAATTAATAGGTAAGCATCAAAATGAACCGCCTTCGGGCGGTTTTTTTGATGGATTATTTTGGGGCAGCTAATCAATAGCTATTTATTAGCATCCCAATTGAGTAGCAAGATCGTTAATATCTTTGGCGTGATAGTTGGTAAATACCTCACGATGCAAATCTTGCCTTGGAATGTTTGGGCCAAACTCTAGTGGTCTTTCGATGAAAGCGGTTTGAAGTCCACAATCTTTAGCGGCCTGAAGATCATCTTTATGGGCTGCTACCAGCATTACTTGCTCAGGGCGCACATCGAAAGTTGTTGCAACACCTAGATAGGTTTCAGGGTCGGGCTTGTAATGCCGAAATACTTCTGCCGAGAGAATGAGATCCCAGGGTAGCCCAGCGTTCTTAGCCATATTGGCAAGTAGGCTCAGATTGCCGTTGGATAGGGTGACAATCGTGAATTTACTTTTAAGTCTTGTGAGTCCTTCAATAGTGTCTGGCCAGGGATTGAGGCGATGCCAAATAAGATTTAATTCGCGTATTTGAGATTCAGAGAGCGAAGTAATGTTGAATGTCTTTAATATCCCATCGAGAATCATACGATGTAAATCATCGATTTTTGTCCATGGAAGATCCCCAGATCGAACCCTAGCCATTGCTGGTTTATAACCATTTCGCCATGCAGTGGCGAATTCGTTAGGATCAACAGGTAGACCTAATCTTTTGGCTTCGGAAGCGATGGACCCATGCCAGTCAACTACAGTGCCAAAGACGTCAAATGCGAGTATTTTCAGATCCGTGCTCATTTTTCATTTCATATTCATGTAGGGCTGATATTTGGGGAATATTGTTAACATAGGCTAACAGCATTTTCGTTCCCTTGTATTAGCATTATCATCTTCTATAAACTGTGGGTAATATCCCCGTCAATTATTTGATTGAGTCCTTTATGAAATTCTTCAAAACCCTTTTCGCTACATTTTTGCTCTTAGTTTCAGTGCAAGTATTTGCCGATGTGGCCACGGTCTATTTCAATGGCGATATCCTCACAATGGAGGGTGATAAGCCTCAGTATGTTGAAGCTGTCGTAGTCAAAGATCAGAAGATTGTCTATGTCGGTAATTATCGTGATGCTTTAAATCAGGCTGGCACTAATCCTAAGATGCGGGATTTAAAAGGACAAACCTTATTGCCCAGTTTTATCGATGCTTGGGGTCACTTTACTTTGAATGCTCAAAATACCCTGAGCGTGAATCTAGGATATTTTTCAAAAAAGCCGCCTCACACAACTCAAGAACTCATCGGTCGTTTAAAAGCCGAAGCAAAACCATTTAATGGTTGGATTATCGGCACAGAATATGCGGATGCTTTTCTGACTGATGGCCCACTTACTATTGAGGAGCTGGATAAGGCATTTCCTAATCAGCCAGTCTTTGTTAACAATATTTCTACATTGACTGGTATTGTAAATACGGCAGGCCTGAAAAAGCTGGGGTTTACCAAGACTACTAAGTTTGCGCAGGGCATGCTTCCAGTCAATCCTAAGTCTGGAATGTTAACCGGCGAACTCATTGGTGACCCGAACCTGATTGCAACAGCAAAGGTCTTTGGTAAATTGTCACACGACTTAAGGCTTCAGACCTATCGCGATGCCGAGAAGATCTATCTATCAAATGGTTTTACTACCGCACAAAGTTATGAAACCACGCTAGAAGATATTCAGAATATGAGAGAGGCGATAGATAAAAAGAAGGTCAGCATCGATCTAATTGCATTGCCTACCTATCAAGTGGTTGATCAGTTATTAGCATCCAATCCTAAGTATCCATTTGGTGTCTATAACAATGCTAATGGTGGATTTAAGGTTGCTGGAATTTTGGTCTCTACAGACGGCGCTCCGCAATTAAAGTTGGCCTATTTTTCCAAACCTTACGCAGATACAAGTGGGTTTCCAAAGGGTTGGCGTGGTCTGGATGCTGGCTCGCAGGCTTTGGTTGATCGTTATGCAAAATTAGCCTACGAAAAAAACATTCAATACTACGGCTACTCCAACGGCGATGCGGGAATAGATATCACTCTTTCAGCGCTTGACAAGGCGATAAAAGAGACGGGTGTTACCGAAGATCGCAGAACCATGATTGCGCATTCATTTTTTGTCCGCAACGATCAACTAGATCAATACAAGAAAAATAAAATTATTGTTGAATTTATGCCTGACCATATTTGGATGTATGGCGATGTCTATAAGAAAATCTTAGGAGACGAGCGAGCCAATAATATGGTGCCGATGACTTGGGCTAAGGAAAAAGGTCTGACCGTAGGTTTGCATAATGACTTCCCCTCTGCGGGACCTAGTGCATTGTTTACGATCTGGACTGCAGTAAATCGTCAAACTTATGGTGGCCAAACTTTGGGTGCTGATCAACGTACCGATCCATACACGGCGTTGCGTGGTTTTACTGCCGTTCCTGCATTTATGTATAAGGAAGAAGCCAATAAGGGCAGTATTACTGCAGGCAAGTTTGCCAACCTAGTCGTGCTTGATCGCAATCCATTGAAGGTGAATCCGATGGAGATTAAAGATATTCAGGTGACCGAAACAATTAAGGATGGCAAGCAGTTATATGTAAAGCAGTAACTAAGTGGATTGAAATAGTAAAGAGGGGTTAAATGAAAGTTGCACCAATAATCATAATCACCCTTCTTTGCCAGACTGCGTCAATTGCGTCTGCGGGAGATGATTTAGAAGGAATTGATGTCGCAAGAGCATTTCCAATCCAAAAAAATAGTACGGCGATTCATCATTCATCTAAAAAGCAAACGGAAGCTAGCCCCAATCAGGATGCTTCATCCACTTCAACTGAAAGCAATAAACCACCGCCTAATGACACCAGTTTGAGTATTAATGGTAACGGCGGCTCTAGCAATCGACCCGCTGGAGGGAGTGCAACATTACGGAAGCATTTTAGTTTTGACTAATTCTTTTGCGAATTTGTAGCATGTCATCCAAATCTTGGTTCAGAGGCTCTTATATACTTTTATACTGATGCTTAGTCAAAGCAATCTATAGCTATTTTTAATTACTAGACCAATACCATCTGATAGTTGCTTATCTGCAGGCGTCTATTTAGCTACTAAGTGAATACAGAAATCTCGAGGGGCAAAGCTTGGAGAAGTAGGTAAACAAAAGACGCGTGCATCGCGCCTATCATAAAAAATTACAGAGTATGCAGTGTAAGAATATTATGACAACTAATATTTCATACGTACAAATGGATTCCTCCTTAGAACAAGCCTGGAATTTATTAAGGATTAAACACATTAAAGCTCTGCCTGTAATTGATGGCGCCAGAAGGGTGCTAGGTATCATCACCTTGGAAGATTTTATTAAAAGCGCGTCAGTTGATTTTCACCAGACTTTTGGTCAAAGAATTAGGGGTTTTATGCGTACTGCCATTCCCGGCTTATCGAGCTTGCCAAATGCAGTTGGCCAGGTAATGAGCAGGCCAGTGCGAGTAATTAGTGAAGATCGCAATATGTTAGACCTTGCAGAGATATTTTGTGGCGATGGACATCACCATATACCCGTTATTGATAGCAATAAAAAATTAGTTGGAATGATTACTCAATCTGATTTTGTTAAGGCAATTGATCAATCAATTGATATTCGATGAGAAAATATTTAGATAAATTTCTAAATTTCGTTAATAGGATTGCTCCACCTCAGGGTAACTATTCTTGGTTTGACAAACTAAGGGTTTCGCTAGGCGTCGGAATAACTATTTTATTAATAACTTACTTTAACTATCTGTGGGGTGATATGACTACAGATGAGAATATGGTTACAGCGGTATTTGGGGTGAGTGCCTTATGCATATTTTTATTTCCACAAAGTAAATACTTTTCGCCATTGGTATTGCTAGAAGCAAATCTGTATGCGTCATGTGTAGCCTTTATTTGTGTTTTTATCTTTCCAACAACCTATCTGGGTATTCCGTTTGCGTTGTTGGCATGCGTAGTTGGTATGAATTTACTGGGATGTATGCATCCACCAGCCGCCTTCTTAAGTATTTTTATTGTTATGGCAGGCACCGCTAGCTATGATTTTGCTTTACATCCTGTATTGGTCGACTCATTTGTTTTAGCCATAGCAAGCCTTGCGAATAAGAAGTTGATGGATCGATGGGGAGTGAAGTCTTAAAAAAATCAACCCCAAACACTCCAATTTGTAGATTGTGGTGAAGGCTCGTTCCACTTCGCCGGATAATGAAGAGTCTTTCCTGGGGTTAGTCGGCTCCAAAGGGCTGCTACAACCGCAAGAATTGTCACGCCTACCAAGACAACCACTGCAAGATGGCCAAAGCTAGCATGAGCTTGAATCATGATAAGTGGATTAGCGCCAGCAGGCGGGTGTACGGTTTGAGTAAGTAATAAGGCTGCTAGAGTAATTACTTCTGCGAGCAGGCAAACCCATAAAGCGTCACCAAAGAGTTGATAGCAAATAATACCAATGAGTGCGCTGATGAGGTGCCCGCCAAATAAAGCTCTTGGTTGTGCTGCAGGGGCGCTTGTCAAGCCAAACAGAAATATTGTTGAGCCACCCAGTGATGCAAGAAGTAATGGTGATGTTGGTGGCTTTGTAGCGAGCAGGGCTAACCCAAGTGCAACCATTGCACCCAATGAAACCCATGCCAAACGCATAGCTATTGATAGCATGGTTTAGTGTAAGCCAGCCATTGTAGATATTTGATCTGCTTGTCTGAGAATTGAGCTCGGACATCTTACTTGTCCAGATAAAATTTTCTGGGTAACAGACGCTGTCGGTATAGAGTCAATATCAAAAAATGGATTAGGATCGTCAAAGCGCTGTTCTAGTTTGGTGACTTCATTTCCATTTTGAAACAGAAAATGCATTTCAGGTAATCGCTGTAGGGAGGCAGTTGGCTCACCCTCACTCCCCCGCATCAAAATTGCATTAGCCGAGCGAAGTTGAAAAAACTCCCGTAATTTTTCTGGGTATTCTGGGTGTGTGTAGTTAGAAACTTGCCAAGGGTTCTGAAGCGTTGGATTAATGAGTTTTGCTAGTACATGACCAGTATTCCGCAGGCCAATTCTTTCTCTGACGTCTAATAACCTTTGAAGCGCTGGGGAGATGACATTAAGAGGGCAAAAGATCGGTAGATTCAATGCCAGGAGGGCGCCAAATTCATCTTTGGTCTTGAGAATTGGCCAGCCAAGGGACTTAAAAATTTCATAGCTCGTTACCCTGGTTTCATCTTTTTCGACCCCCTGAACAAGCACTACAAAGCCATAACTTGAGAGCATGCCAGCAAGAAGTGGCGTTAAGTTTGCTTGTTTCCTAGCCCCGTTATAGCTTGGTAAGATTATGGTTGGGCGTGTGCCTAGATTCAGTAAATTCAGATGCGGTTGAAGGGCATCCATAAAGCCCATGAGCTCAGATACGGACTCACCCTTGATGCGCATAGCAATACAAAATGCACCCAGCTCAAGATCGCTGACATTACCATCCAGTATTGCCGTGAAGACATCTTTTGCCTGGGTGCGATCAAGATCGCCGGCACCTTTACTGCCTCGGCCAATGACTTTTAAGAATGATGTAATGCTCATTGAATGATTATGCTGCGACTTCTAATGTCTTAATAAAGCCAGCAATAATTTGCTTAACTTCGGGTTTGCAGGAGCCGCAATTAGTTCCACATTGCGTTTCAGATTGAAGTGAGGTCATGGCATCGTCAGGAGAGGTTCCGGCTGGCATTTTTCTTAAGCATTCCTTCATTGTGTCCACCGAAACATTGAAGCAGTTACAAATTGCTTTACCTTTAGGCTTTAGTTCTACAGGGGGTTTACTGACGGCCATCAATAAGGATCGACCGAGCTTTTTGGCATCTAAGCCGCTTTCTAGGTATTCTCGAAGCCAAGCTGTACTTGCTAGGCTTTCAATAGGGCCAGTGAGCATGGCAGACAGGACTTGCTCTCGAGCACGCACGAGCCGTACTACGCCTTTGCGCTTATCGCTATAGCGCATCACAGGCTCTCTAGATTCCTCATCCAACTTAAATTTACGGATTACTTGCTTTAAAGCTTGTGCTGCAAGAGAGTCTGATTCTTCTAGCGGGTCATCGTGATGAGCGGCCTTGAACGAGACCCCAATGAGGTCACCATCCTGCTCTCTCCCAAATAGAACGCATTGGGCGGAATCGAAATGAGGCAAGATGCTGCGCAAACTGTTTTGAACAAAAAATACTTCGTCTTTTGGAAATAAGCCGAAAGCCACTAAATGCCAGGGAAGGTTTGCTGGCAAAATCTTGACGGCTGAATGTTTCAGTTCAGGCTGACCGGATACGGGGTCGATCATATTGCAAGTAAGGCCGTTGACTCCGCGACCCGGTGTTTTACCAGCAGCGCCTGAAATAAATTCAGAACCCCAGTGCATGGCAATAAAGGCTTGCGAGGAGGCGATATCGTCTGAGACTTTGATTGGGAAGATCTCACTACCTCTACGACTGGTGACATGAACTAAATCACCATTTTCTAAATTCATCCTGCCAGCATCTTTGGGTGAAAGTTCTACGCAAGGTTCGGGCGAGTGGCCATACAGAGTTGCAATCGTTCCTGTTCTGCTCATCCCATGCCATTGATCTCTGAGGCGCCCAGTATTTAAGGCAAATGGGTAGCGAGCATCTACAGTTTCTGCGGTTGCTTTATAGAGCGCCGCTATAAAGTGCGCTTTTTTATCTTTGGTAGGAAAGACCCCATTTTCATAAAGTCGCTTTTTACCAAAGAAATCCCCTTTGGGCATGGGCCATTGCTGCGGTCCACGCTCCTCAAGGATTTTGTAGCTTAAACCAGTAATGTCAAGATCGCGACCCGCTGTACTTTCGCGATGTTCATTCCAAATATCTTCTGGTCCGTTGTAAGGAAATAGAGTGGATATTCCTTCTTTTCTATTGCCTGGTAATAGCGCTTCTAGAGCTAGCCCAATTTCAAGAGCGATCTGCCAATCATGTTTAGCAGACTCATAGGGGTCAATTGCGGGATTTACTTTAGAAATTCTTCGCTCTGAATTAGTAACTGTTCCTACTTTTTCTGCCCAGGTAGTGGCGGGCAACAATACATCTGCATATAGGGTAGTGGCTGTGTGTGCATAAGCTTCCTGCACTACAACAAATTCTGCCTTGCTTAATCCCTCGTGAACTGCATTGAGATCAGGCATTGATTGTGCGGGGTTTGTGCAGACAATCCATATAGCTTTTAATTTTTCAGTACGCAATGCCTCGAACATCGGTATTGCACTAAGCCCTGGTTTTTCAGGAACGGAGTGAACTCCCCATAGGTTGGCTACCTCTGCGCGGTGTTCTGGATTAGCAAGATCGCGGTGTGCAGATAACAGGTTGGCCAAGCCTCCAACCTCCCGGCCACCCATCGCATTGGGTTGTCCAGTCAAGGAGAATGGTCCAGCACCAGCTTTCCCTATTTGACCGGTGGCTAAATGTAGGTTAACTAAGGCAGCGTTCTTCGCGGTACCTGAAGCAGATTGATTCAGCCCCTGGCAGTACATCGATAGGGTTGCAGGTGAAGTAGCAAACCATTGCGCCGCTTGGAACAAGTCTTTTTCGTTAATTCCGCAGATCTGGCTAACTGCCTTGGGCGTGAAATCTCTAACCAAATCACGCAGCGCATCAAAATCCGCCGTATATGAGTTGATATAAGGCTCATCAATCCATTTCTCCCAGAGCATGATGTAAAGCATCCCGTGGTAGAGGGCTACATCAGTACCAGGCTGTATCTGTAGGTAGAGATCAGCTTCTTTGGCGGTATCGGTTTTTCTTGGGTCAACAACAATAACTTTGAGACTCGGATTATTTTTGCGTGCATCCTCAAGACGTCTATAGAGAATTGGGTGAGCAAAAGCAGTATTAGATCCGGTAATAAAGATCGTGGATGCTGAATCTATATCTTCATAGCAGCAGGGTGGGGCATCCATTCCCAAAGTTTGCTTGTAGCCAGCTACTGCGCTAGACATGCATAGGCGTGAATTAGTGTCAATATTATTCGAGCCAATTAAGCCCTTCATTAACTTATTGAAGATGTAATAGTCTTCAGTCAGCAATTGACCAGAGACATAAATGCCAACGGATTCTGGGCCATGCTCTTTAATGATATCGGCAAATTTTTGTGCAATAGTCTGAATTGCTTCAGGCCAAGAAATATCTTTGGCCTCTTCACCCCTTGTGTTGCGGATAGCTGGTGATCCCAGTCGAGCCTGCATCTGAAGGCTTGGGTTTGCAGTGAGATGAAGGGTTGAGCCTTTACTGCATAGTCTGCCAAAGTTTGCAGGGTGATCGGGGTCGCCGCGAACCCCGGTTACCTCGATCTTCCCATTGCTTTCAGCGGTTTCAATAATGACGCCACAGCCAACACCGCAATAGCAGCAGGTGCTTTTAACTTCAGCCATGAGCAACTTGCAATTCCTCGCGGCTTAGCCAAACCACACCAGACTCTACTTTGACTGCAAAGGATTTAGCACAGCCTTCATCTGGGGCAAGGGCACAGCCGGTGGAGAGATCTATATTCCAGGAATGCAGTGGACAGGTTACGGATTTTCCATGAACGATGCCCTGAGAAAGGGGGCCACCCTTGTGAGGGCACTTATCCAATACGGCAAATACTTCGTCCTCTGAATTTCTGAAAATAGCTATTTGACCAGCTGGCGCTTGAATAACCCGAGATCCCAGAACAGGAATCTCATCAACCGTTGTGATTTTTTGCCACTGATCAAGTTGGGCGGTATTAGACATTTCCAACCTCGACAATAGGAATAGTTTTAAATTGACGAACATCTACACCAGCACGTTCAAAGTCTTTCCAAGGATCTGGAGCATCTTTTAGATCAAACAGCAGTCTTTCATAAAGAGCCTTACGACTTTCGGCATCGTCGACCACCTTTTGCTTAATATATTCCATGCCAACTCTTGCTAAGTAATGGACAGTTCGATCCAAATACCAAGCTTCTTCGCGGTACAGCTGTAAGAAGGCCCCAGAATATTCACGAACTTCCTCATCAGTTTTAACTTTACAAAGAAATTCCGCTACTTCTGTTTTAATGCCGCCGTTACCACCAATATAGAGCTCCCAGCCAGATTCAACGCCAATGATGCCAACATCTTTGATGCCGGCTTCTGCGCAGTTTCTGGGGCACCCTGAAACCGCAAGCTTTACTTTATGTGGAGAGTACATGCCAAACAACATGCGCTCAAGCTCTACACCCATCTTCATAGAGGATTGAGTGCCAAAGCGGCAATGCTCATCGCCAACGCAAGTTTTCACTGTACGAATCGACTTACCATAAGCATGACCTGATGGCATATCCAATTCCTTCCATACTGCTGGCAGATCATCTTTTTTTATGCCTAGCAAGTCGATGCGTTGGCCGCCCGTAACCTTTACTGTAGGTACTTGGTATTTTTCGGCAACATCGGCTATGCGGCGTAATTCAGCGGGGGTGGTAAGTCCGCCAAACATTCTTGGTACAACAGAGTAGGTGCCATCCTTCTGAATGTTCGCATGAGCGCGCTCATTAATAAAGCGAGACTGGGGATCATCCTTTGCTTCATGTGGCCAAGTAGAAATGAGGTAGTAGTTCAAGGCAGGGCGGCAGGTTGCGCAGCCATTAGGAGCTCTCCAGCTTAGCTCAGCTCGAACTTGTTCTTGGGAAATTAAATGACCTGAGCGAATGGCTTGACGGATTTCATCATGGGAAAGATCAGAGCATCCGCAAATTGATTTCTTTCTGGGAGTAGCTGAATAGTCTGTACCTAAAACATTCATTAAGACTTGTTCAACTAAGCCGGTGCATGATCCACAGGAGCTACTGGCCTTCGTGCATTTCTTCACTTCATCTAATGTAAAAAGGCCTTGTTCACGAATAGCTTTAACAATCGTACCTTTGGTGACGCCATTACATCCGCAGATTTCGTCTGCATCGGTCATGCCAGCAGCTTTATTGTGACCTTGATGGCCAACATCGCCAATATTGGATTCACCAAACATCAAAGTGTCTCGAATTTCAGCAACGCTTTGTGAGTCACGCATGAGCTTAAAATACCAAGTACTATCTGCTGTATCGCCAAACATGCAGGCACCAATCAGGCGATCATCTTTGAGAACTAATTTTTTATAAACTCCACCAATGGGGTCGGCTAGAGTGATTTCTTCTGTGCCTTCACCACCCATAAAGTTTCCAGCTGAGAATAGATCGACGCCAGTAACTTTGAGTTTTGTGGAGGTAACAGAGCCCTCGTAGCGACCAATGCCATACTCAGCTAGATGATTTGCGCAAACCTTGGCTTGTTCAAATAAAGGGGCAACTAAACCATAGGCCGTACCACGATGGCTGGCACATTCTCCTACTGCATAGACTCTAGGATCAAATGTTTGCAGAGTATCGTTAACAACAATTCCTCTGCTGCAATGCAAGCCAGCAGATTCCGCTAATGCGGTATTGGGTTTAATACCTGCGGCCATAACAACTAAATCAGCAGGGATTTCTAAACCTCCCTTAAAGCGTATAGAACCCACTCGATCACTGGTTGCATTAGGAATAATTGCTTCAGTTGAGGTTTTTAGCAAAAATTTGAGACCTTTCTCCTCCAGAGATTTTTGCAGTAAGTCAGCCGCTGTTTTATCTAACTGCCTTTCCATTAACCAGTCGGCAAGATGGACTACGGTCACACTCATACCCCTAAGAGCTAGACCATTTGCAGCTTCTAGACCAAGTAAGCCGCCACCAATAACAACGGCATTTTTGTAACGCGTCGCCACATCAATCATCTCATTGGTATCTTTAATGTCGCGATACGCAATTACGCCAGGCAAATCATTTCCCGGAACAGGTAAGATGAATGGTAAAGAGCCGGTAGCTAGCAACAAGCGATCGTAGCTTTCAACGGTACCATCGTCGGCAATTACAGTACGCTCTTTGCGATCAATCTTGGTTATGGTCTTGCCAAGATGAAGATGAATGCCATTGCTCTTGTACCAATCGAGGTCATTTAGAACAATTTGCTCAAGAGTCTGTTCGCCTGCCAATACTGGGGACAGCAAAATACGGTTGTAGTTGGGATGAGGTTCGGCACCAAAGATGGTGATGTCATAAAGTTCTGGATCGAGCTTTAATAGTTCTTCGATGGTCCGAACGCCGGCCATCCCGTTGCCAATCATGACGAGTTTTTGTTTTTTCATGCTTTGATCTTGAAGCTATCTGCATAAGCAGCAGGGTTGGAACCATTCCATACAACACCATCAAATAATTTGCTGGAGCGCATATCACTTTTTGGTAATGGGGTTTTGGAGGCCGTAGCCGCATCTTTATAGATGGCGATATTGTTAACCTTCTTCGCCACTGCCAAGTAATCTGGATGTTCCTTGAGTAATCCCCAGCGCTTGTGTTGAGTCATAAACCACATGCCATCGGATAGGTATGGGAAAGTCGCTAAACCATCGTTATAAAACTTCATCGCATGAGGATCATCCCAAGTCTTACCGATACCATTGTTGTAGCGGCCCATCATTCGATCTTGAATTACAGCAACGTCAGTATTCACAAATGAAGGTGCAGCTACAACTTCTGCAGTTGCATGCTTATTTGAAGTCGATGCATCAATGTATTTTCCAGCCTCTAAGATTGCTGCCGTAACTGCGCGACAAGTATTGGGGTACTTCTTAGCGAAATCAGAAGTTGTTCCTAAAGCTTTTTCTGGGTGATCTTGCCAAATCGCTTGTGTGGTAATGGCTGTAAAGCCAATGCCGTCAATAATTGCGCGGGCATTCCATGGTTCACCTACACAATAGCCATCCATATTTCCGCTGCGCATATTTGCCACCATTTGTGGGGGCGGAACAGTGATAATTTTCGCGTCTTTAAATGGATTGATGCCGTAATTCGCTAACCAGTAGTAGAGCCACATAGCGTGTGTACCAGTTGGAAAGGTTTGCGCAAAAGTGTAGTCACGTTTTTCTTTATCCATGACAGCTTTAAGGCTTGCCCCATCTGTAACACCCTTTTGGTAAAGCGCTTTAGACAAAGTAATTGCTTGGCCGTTATTGTTCAAGGACATCAAGAGAGACATATCTTTTTGTTGCCCACCGATGCCCATTTGTAGTCCGTACATCAAGCCATAGAGAATATGCGACATGTCGTTTTCGCCATTCACTAGCTTGTCACGGATTGCAGCCCATGATGCTTCTTTGGTGGGGATAATCTTGACGCCATACTTCTTATCTAGCCCAAGATGGTTAGCCATGACAATCGATGAGCAATCCGTAAGGGCAATGAAACTCACTTTCACATCTGTTTTCTCAGGGGCATCGGAGCCTGCTGCCCATGCGCCTGCCTTAACCATTGGGTCTATTAAGGACAGAATGCTTGCAGAACCAATGCCTTGAATAAGTTTGCGACGCGTAGGATTGGCACCAGTAACAGTGGGGGTGGTGGCTTCTGGTGATAAGCCGCTAATGCTAGTTTTCTCTTTCATGCTGAGCTCCTTTAGTCGATAACTAACGATAAAGAAGTTGCGTTTGCCTCAATTGAGGTGATTGCTTGGTATTGGTGCACCAAATAATTACATGTGCCATTTTGGTTCACATAAGCAATTTGAAGATATTGCTGACTGTTAAAAATGAGGCATGAAACAAATTGCACCATTAACAGTCATTACCAATACAGCCCACTGGATTGAACCGGGCGTGTACCTTATTGGTGCTGGTCCCGGCGCCTCTGATCTTATTACTGTACGCGGTGCCAGGATTTTAGGTAATGCGGACATTGTTTTTTATGATGCACTCATTGATATTTCTATGCTGGAGTGGTGTCCTAGAACTAAGTTGGTGCAGGTGGGGAAAAGATGTGGATCGCATTCAAGCTCTCAGCACTTCATTAACAAGCAATTGGTGGATGCTGCAGGCAAGTACTCAGTAGTTGTGCGCCTGAAAGGCGGGGATCCGATGATCTTTGGTCGTGCACAGGAGGAAATTGACGCTCTTGAGAAAGCAAACGTGCCCTATGAGATTGTTCCAGGCATCACTACTGCCTTAGCAGCCTCGGCAGAGCTTAAGCAGCCTCCAACCACCAGGGAGTTAAGTAGAACCTTGACACTGACCACGCTTCCTGGCCGTTGCGCGCATGAAGATCATAAAACTGCAATCTACTATATGTCGCGTGATCAGCTATCTGAAGTTGCAACAACATTGATTGCTAATGGCTATAAGGCCGATACCCCTGTTTGTTTGATGGAATCAGTCAGTCTCCCAGCACAACGCAGCTTTGGCTGCACTTTGGATGGATTGCGCTATGGCGATGTTCATCATCAGTTTTTAGATAGACAACCAGTTGTGGTGATGGTAGGGGAGGTTTATAGAAAAAAACTCCATACGCTCACCCCATTCATTGAATCTCAAAATTATTTCAAGATATTGCAAGCAGCATCTTAATTACTTACTAGGAGCTATAAATGAATTCATATCGCCCATTTGATCCAGATAGACCTTTATTTAGCAGTCGCTGTAGTTGTGGTCAGCACGCCTCCGAGTTGGATCATGAAAATTCGCTTTCTACAAAAATAGATATTGAACAAGAGAGCGCGGATTTTGTTGAGGCCAGTTTAGTCAAGGCTTTATTTCCACAAGAGGCACGCAGACGTGCATTCTTAAAGGCTGTTGGAGCTGGTGGTGCAATGAGTGCGTTATCAGGTTTCTTGCCAGTAGGCTCATTGCAGGCAATGGCACAAGAGAAAGCTCCTCTTGAAAAACCAGATCTAAAAATTGGCTTTATTGCAATTACATGTGCAACACCATTGATCATGTCAGATCCCTTGGGTTTTTATAAAAAGCAGGGTCTCAATGTCACATTAAATAAAACGGCGGGATGGGCTCTGATACGTGACAAGATGCTCAATAAAGAGCATGATGCCTCTCACTTTTTGTCACCAATGCCTATTTCAATGTCTATGGGCTTAGGTTCAGACCCCACACAGATGAGGGTGGCAACCATTCAAAACGTGAACGGTCAAGCAATCACATTAGCCAATAAGCACAAAGATAATCGTGATCCTAAAAACTGGAGGGGGATGAAGTTTGCTGTTCCGTTTGAATATTCAATGCATAACTTCCTATTGCGTTATTACGTTGCTCAAGCTGGCTTAGATCCTGACAAAGATATTCAGATTCGTGTAACTCCACCGCCAGAGATGGTTGCTAACTTGCGTGCAGGCAACATTGATGGTTTCCTAGGGCCAGATCCATTTAACCAGCGTGCCGTCTATGATGAGGTTGGATTTATTCATATTCTGACTAAGCAAATTTGGGATGGGCATCCATGTTGTGCTTTTGGAACCTCTGAAGAATTTATCAAGAAAAATCCCAATACTTTTGCAGCCTTATATCGTGCGGTATTAAATGCATCCACTATGGCGCGTGATCCGGTAAATAGACCATTAATTGCAAAAGTAATTTCTGCGCCTAATTATCTTAATCAGCCTGAAACGGTAGTAATGCAGGTACTTACTGGTAAGTTTGCCGATGGCTTAGGTAATGTTCAAAACGTACCGGATCGCATCGACTTCAACCCAATACCTTGGTACTCCATGGCGACTTGGATGTTGACTCAAATGCAGCGTTGGGGATATGTCAAAGGTGATGTGAATTACAAAGACATTTCTGAAAAAGTATTCTTGTTAACCGATGCTAAAAAGTATATGGGTGAAACTGGTATTACTGTTCCACCATTAGCTAAAGCGGGATATAAAAAAGACAAGATTATGGGAAAAGAATTTGATCCAAGTCAGCCGACAGCCTATTTGAAATCATTTCAAATTAGTAAAGCATGAATTTAAGGTAAACGAATGAAAACAATATCAATTAAGGTCAAGGGCGCAATCTTATCGGTTGTAATTTTGTTCATGTGCTTATCGATTTGGCACATGGCAACAACTCAAAAGGTTGCGTCTCCAGCCGGTGTATCAACTAACTCTAGTGAATACAACAGTCTTATGGGCCAAGGTGGTGGTGAACCTGTTCAGAAAACCGGTTTTCCAACTTTAACGCAAATGGGGCAAACTATTTACAAGCAGTTGTCTAATCCTTTTTATGACAATGGCCCAAACGATAAGGGAATTGGTATTCAGCTGGCATATTCCTTGGCTCGTGTTGGCCTTGGTTTTTTGTTGGCCATGATTGTGGCAATACCATTTGGTTTTTGGATAGGGATGTCACCCTTGGCGTATGAAGCATTTAATCCATTTATTCAAATCTTAAAGCCGATCTCCCCATTAGCTTGGATGCCTATCGCGCTGTATACCATTAAAGATTCCTCAATTTCTGGAATTTTTGTGATCTTTATTTGTTCTGTATGGCCAATGCTTCTAAATACTGCATTTGGTGTTGCGAATGTTCGTAAAGAATTATTGAATGTTGCCAAAACATTGGAAGTATCTCCACTACGAAAGGCGTTTTTAGTGATTCTCCCTGCAGCAGCGCCAACGATCCTGACTGGTATGCGCATATCTATGGGTATTGCCTGGTTAGTGATTGTTGCTGCCGAAATGCTTGTCGGTGGAACTGGCATTGGCTATTTTCTATGGAATGAGTGGAATAACCTATCTCTATCTAGTGTAATTTTCGCAATTCTTTTAATTGGCATTGTTGGAATGCTGCTTGATACAGCATTTGGCAAGTTACAAAAGGCGGTATCGTATGCAGACTGAAAACACCTTTCTCAAAGTCTCTAATCTCAGTAAGTCTTATAAAGCTGATGCACCTCCAGTATTTGAGGGCATCGATTTTGAAATCGAAAAAGGGGAGTTTGTTTGTATTATTGGCCATTCTGGATGCGGTAAGACTACTATCCTTAATGTGTTGGCAGGTCTTGAGGATGCCACCGGTGGTGATGCAATCATGCTTGGTAAGCGCATTCAAGGGCCTGGTTTGGAGCGAGGCGTTGTCTTTCAGGGTCATGCATTGATGCCTTGGATGACGGTATTACAGAACGTCGCTTTTGCCGTGAAGTCAAAGTATCCCGACTGGTCAAAGGAGCAAATTACCGAGCATTCTAAAAAGTACCTAGCTATGGTTGGTTTGGTAAATGCTGAAACGAAAAAACCATCAGAATTATCTGGCGGCATGAAGCAGAGGGTTGGAATTGCAAGGGCTTTCGCAATTGAACCAAAAATGCTATTGCTTGATGAGCCATTTGGCGCCTTGGATGCATTGACTCGTGGGGTCATTCAAGACGAACTCCTCAAAATTTGCAAGGAAACTAATCAAACTGTCTTCATGATTACCCATGATGTTGATGAAGCAATTCTGCTCTCCGACAAAATTATGTTGATGAGTAATGGCCCCAATGCACGTATCGCTGAAATCGTTGTCAATACTTTGCCTAAAGGCAGAAAGCGAGCAAATTTACATCATGATGCTATGTATTACCCCATGCGCAATCATTTAGTAGATTTTCTTGTTAATAGATCGAAGGATTTGCAAGTAAAGGGTGCAAATGGTGAGTTAGATGGATATAAGCCTGTCGTAGTGCTTCCAGGTGTTGATGCCGCTATTGCTTAATTAACTAAAACTTAAACTAGGAGAAAAAAATGGATCGTTCAGTAGTTACACAAAAAATTATCGAAGCCAAAGTTCGCAAAGGCATGAAGTGGAGCGATATAGCAAATGCAATAGGTGAGTCTAAGGAATGGGTCACTGCAGGTTGCCTAGGTCAAATGACATTTACCAAAGCGCAGGCAGAAGCGGTAGGTAAGTTATTTGATTTGACTGATGAGGAAATGGCCTGGTTACAAATTGTTCCATACAAGGGGTCTTTGCCGACTGCTGTTCCAACAGATCCATTAATCTATCGTTGGTATGAGATTGTGAACGTTTATGGCACCACTATTAAAGAGCTAATTCATGAAGAGTTTGGCGACGGTATTATGAGTGCGATTGATTTCTCAATGGATATTCAGCGCGAGCCAGATCCCAAGGGTGATCGAGTGCAGGTTGTTCTTTCTGGAAAGTACCTGGCCTACAAGACCTATTGATTTAATGGGAATTCATCAAAAACTAAAGCCACCCTTCGGGGTGGTTTTTTTGTCGGGTTACCCGACAAACATGGTGGTCGCCCATTCTTAAATCTGAAGTTAAGCTACAAGTGTCGCGTTTCGCGACACTTGTGTTCCACATAATCCTATCAATCTCAAATAGTCGCTCATAGTCGCTCATGGTCGCCTAGTCCCACCCAGCGCCCGTCATCCTGACCTATAGCGTCCCAATAGATCTCCTATTGCCACCAACAGTTTCAACACATTTACTGTAACCAAAAGAAAAAGCCCCTAGATTTCTCTAGAGGCTTTCGTATAACTGGTGGGTCGGGCGAGATTCGAACTCGCGACCAACGGATTAAAAGTCCGCTGCTCTACCGACTGAGCTACCGACCCAGTTAAGCCATAAATTATAGCAAGAAGTTTATTGGGCATCCCTTTGCTTGCTGAGTCTGCCCTTCAGCCCTTGTACTTACAAGTTCCTATGAGTTCACTCGGCGGGCAACAGGTGGATTTTTGGAAAAATAATCCTTAATTCCACGCAAAATGGCCTCAGCAATCCGATCCTGATAGCTGTCGTCGTTTAGACGTGCTTCCTCTTGTGGGTTGCTGATAAATGCGGTCTCAACGAGGATGGAGGGGATATCTGGAGCTTTTAGTACCGCAAAACTGGCTTGCTCTACTTTGGGTTTATGGAGAGCCGCAAAGCCACCGATTTGCTTCAGAATGGAATTGCCTACTTGAAGTGAATCCTTAATCTGGGCAGTGGTGGACATGTCTAGCAGTAGGTTTGCCACTTGACGATCTTGCGTCTTGATATTGATACCGCCGATGAGATCGGAAGCATTTTCTTTATTGGCCATCCAGCGGGCTGTAGTGCTACTAGCGCCCATTTGAGATAAGGCAAATACTGAAGCGCCTCTAGCATTTCTTTCAATAAATGCATCTGCATGAATCGATACAAATAAATCAGCCTCAACTCGCCTTGCTTTTTGCACCCTGACATGAAGCGGCACAAAGTAATCACCATCTCTAGTCAAGAAAGGGCGCATATAAGCTTCGTTCTCAATCTTATCTTTGAGTCGTTTAGCAATGGCGAGTACAACATTCTTTTCTCTAGAACCTGCGGCACCAATCGCACCTGGATCTTCACCCCCATGACCGGGATCAATCGCAATCGTAATTAAGCGCTTATATTTAGCGGTTGCGGGAGGCTCTTTGATTTCTGGAATCGCTTGTGCTACTGGAGCTGCTGGTATCTTTGCCAGCTCTTTTTCTTTCTTGGTGGCAAATTGCGCAATTAGATCGATTTCTTCGTTGGATTTTTCTAAGGCACTCTCTTTTTTTGCGCTACTTCTTACCAGGGCCATTAATGGATCAGGTGGAGTGGTCGGGTATAAGTCAAATACCATGCGGTAGTTGTATTCACCTATCGGATCAAGCGTAAAGAGTTGGGGCTTGATTGGCTCCTTTAAATCAAATACCAAACGTACGATCCCTGGCTGAAATTGGCCTACCCGCACTTGGGAGATGTAGGGATCATTCGGTTTAATTTTGGCAACTAAATCTTTGAGGGTGGGATTTAGCTCTAATCCTTGCACATCTACCACTAGGCGATCTGGATTAGTCAGAATTTGTTGTGTTATCGGTAGGGGAGTATCTGATTCCAGGGTAACGCGGGTGTAGTCTTCGGAAGGCCATACACGTACGCCAAGAATCTTGGCACCCCAAGCGATATCTGCTTCTTTAAGTAGAAGTACAAAACCCAAGACCTTCGCAGAGGTCTTTAGATATTTTCTTCTAGAAAGATTGGCTGTTTTGCTACTCATCTCTAATTTATGTCAATGCTATCTATTGCTGTTTTACCGGCCTCAGAAAGTGCATTGATTGTGATTGAGCGTTCATTCTCATCGGCGCCAGCTTGCAGCTGAATCTGAATGTCAAATGGGGGTAAAGTGCCCTCCGCTTTTTCTGGCCACTCAATCAAGCACAAGCCTGGCACATCAAAATGCTCTGCAAACCCAGCCTCTTGCCACTCTAAAGGATCGCGCATGCGGTAAAGATCAAAGTGATGCGCTGTAAATGACAGATGATTTTTTTGGATAGGATAGGGTTCGCACAATGTGTAGGTAGGACTTTTTACGCGACCTTCATGTCCCATGCCCTGAATTAAATACCTGGCAAAGGTAGTTTTGCCTGCACCTAAATCCCCTTCGAGAGAGATATTGAGATGTGCATGTGGGTTTTGACTAATCCACTGTTCGAGGCTAACAGCAAATGCTTTAGCAAGTTTGGCAGTTTCTGATTCCTGCCTACAATATTGCTTAAAAGAAGCCTTTGGTGTTATCTGGGGCGTTTGATTTCCAGTCATTTCCCTAGTTTATTCAATTATTGCGCTACATTCTGTATTCCATATGCCTTTATCTGCCACGCCACAGTCTTTAGATCAAGCCAGCCTACGCGAATGGCTTGGGGAGCAGTCTGCACAGTTGGGTTTTGATGGACTGCGAATTACTGATACCTATTTAGGGTCAGCTTCTGATCGACTTAAAGAATGGTTGTCACAGGGACGACACGGTCATATGGAATATATGCAACGTCATGCTGACTTGCGTTCTAACCCCGAGCTTTTGGTTCCTGGTACGGTTCGAGTTATATGTGTTTCGATGAACTATCTTCCCCCTGAGATAGATTTTGATGCTGAGTGGGCGCGACTTGAGGATGCTACGCAAGGGGTGGTCTCGATGTATGCGCGTGGCCGGGATTATCACAAGGTTCTTCGCAATCGTTTGCAAGAATTTGCAAAAGCAATTGAAGAAAGAATTGGTTCATTTGGTTATCGCGTGTTTACCGACTCAGCGCCTCTTATGGAAGTGGAGCTAGCGCGCAAAGCAGGTTTAGGTTGGCGAGGAAAGCATACCTTGTTATTAAATCGAGAATCAGGCTCAACTTTTTTCTTGGGCGAGATTTTGATTGATGTCCCTTTGCCAATTGATCAAGAGCAAGATGAACATTGTGGCACTTGTACTTCATGTATTGATATTTGCCCTACTAAAGCTATTACAGCACCATATCAATTAGATGCACGGCGATGCATCTCTTACCTCACCATTGAGAACCCTGAGGCAATACCAGTGGAATTTAGAAGGGCGATGGGTAATCGAGTGTACGGCTGTGATGACTGCCAATTAATATGCCCGTGGAACAAGTTTGCCAAAAGAACGCTATTACCCGATTTTGCAGAGCGCCATGGTTTAGGGGGAGCTACTCTTTTAGAGCTTTGGTCTTGGACTCAGTCGGAGTTTGAGCAACGGCATGAGGGAAGTGCAATTCGGAGGATTGGATATAGTAAATGGCGGCGTAACTTAGCTGTCGCTATGGGTAATGCTCTAGCAAACCCTCAAGTGCGAGGGGAAGATAAGGTGGCAATTCAGGTGGCATTGAGTAATGCGCTGTCCAGTGCAGATACTTTGGTCGCAGAGCATATTGAATGGGCTTTATCAGCTCGTGTTTAAGCAAAAAATAGCTCAAGCTTTTACAATCCATAGATGTCATCAGCAGACCAGCCCTATATTGATCCTAGCGAAATCGCGCTAGAGGAGTCTGCAGCACAGCGCTTTAAAGACCCAAAAGATGCTTTTTGGTCAGGAATTCGGGACGCTGCAGGAGCGCCTGCCATGGTGCTTTTTGCTGGTATGGTTGGATTTGGGGCGATGGGTAAAACCAATGGTTTTGATGTTTGGTTTACCACTTTGACTTCCTTCTTTATGTTCGCTTTGCCAGGGCAAGTGGTCTTACTGGAAATGGCGATTACGGGCTCTTCAGTCTTTGCCATTGCTTTGGCTGTGACGCTGACATCTACTCGCTTCATCACCATGACGGTGACACTATTTCCGCAGTTTCATCAAAGAGATCGCAATCGGAGTTTGTATGCATCTGTGCATTTATTGGCAATGACTGCATGGGCTATATCGATGCGTGAGTTTCATGCGATTGAGATTAAGCATCGCTTAAGTTATTTTGTTGGCTTAGGTTTGTTGTGTTGGCTGATCTCTATTCCAGGAACTATTTTGGGCTATTACTTAGCGGGTATGGTGCCACCTCCGATTACGCTTGGTTTGGTTTTCATCAACCCATTATTTTTCTTATTGACCTTTACTGAAGTAAAGCCTTGGATTAATCGGATTGCGATTCTATTGGGATGCATCTTTGGTCCAATATTCTTTTTGCTCGATCGCGATACCAGTCTATTAACAGCGGGTTTAGTGGCAGGCACCTTAGCCTACTTGATTGATCGTAAGTTCTTGCGCAAGAAAGCTGGAGTGGCGGGGTAATGAGTGCGATGAATAGTATGGCAAATGCGCTTTCTGGCTGGGGCTTGTGGATTGCTTTGGTAGGTGCCTGTTTAGGAACTTACTTCTGTCGTGCAATTGGAGTATTTCTATCTCAGAGCATCAATCAAGAAAGTGAAATCTTCCGCTGGTTGGCGGCTGTAACTTATGCCATGGTTGCTGCTTTAACGGTGCGTCTGATTGTGATGCCTTTAGGTTTGATGGCTACAGTACCACTTTGGATTCGGATCTTGATCTGCGCCTTAGCTATTGGTGTGATGGTTTCTAAACCTACCAAGCGTTTGGTTCCTGCCTTATTGACAGGAACCTTATTGATGGTGGGCTACGGCGTTATTCGTTAACTCTTTATAAGATATCGTTGCATCTTTTGCATCGTTACTATTGAAGATGCGCTGCCAAAATTTTGGCGATATGTACAGCCTCTCTTTGGGTGCCATCTGCAATCTGATGGCGACAACTAGTACCATCTGCCACTACCCAAGCATCAGGCGTTTTACGAATACTTGGTAGCAGACTTGCCTCTGCCATTTGTTTAGATACTTCAATATGTTCAGCTTCATAGCCAAAGCTACCAGCCATTCCACAGCAAGAGGACTCGATTAATTTGGGTTCTGCGTTAGGAATCAATCTCAGTAATTCCATCGCCGGTGTTACTGCTGCAAATGATTTCTGATGGCAGTGCCCATGAAAGAGTATTGGCTTCTTAGCACTGTTGAGTTTTAGATTGAGGTTGCCTGCTTTTATTTCACTGGCTAAAAATTCTTCTAAAAGTTGAGCTTGCTTTGAGACATCGATAGCCCGCTCACCAAATCCCATAACCAAAGCTTCATCCTTTAGGGTAAATAAGCAGGAGGGTTCTAAACCAATGATGGGGATATTTTTTGCAGCGTATGGTGCTAAGTGATCAAGTAATTCGCCGAGTGTTGCTTTGGCTTTATCCACCATACCAGCAGACAAATAGGTTCTGCCACAGCAAAACTCTTTAGAGCAAGAGCCGCCCACTTTATTTTCTTGTTGGGCTTGTTTATTAGCACTCTTTTGTGGAATGTGCACGCGATAGCCGGCAGCGCCCAGAACCTTTAATGCGGCCTTTAGATTCTCATCTTCAAAATAGGCATTAAAGGTATCTGCTAGCAGAACAACTCCTTTGCCATCAGCATTGCTTGCCAATTGCTCTGGAGTGTATTGGTGGGTCTTGGATAAATTTTGTTTCCAGAAAGTATTTGCTTTCCATGTTGGCAAACTTCTTTGCGCAGAAATGCCCATTACCCACTCTTGAAGTTTTGCAATTGGCTTTAAGTGATTGCGCAAATTCAATAAGGCTGTAAGTAGGGGGATATCGCTAATGAGAGATGCGTATTTTGGCAAATACGCAACTGCTAAGTCTCGCAAAGAATGCCCAACCCGTTTCTTATAGGCAGATAAAAATTCAATTTTCATCTTAGCCATATCAACCCCAGTAGGGCACTCGCGGCGGCAGGCTTTACAGCTAACACATAGCTCCATCACTTCTTTAATGGCATCACTTGCCAATGGGGAAGAATCTGGTGTTGTGCTGCTCTTTAGATCTAGTTGATTGGATAAAGCCAGGCGCAGGGTATTAGCCCTTCCTCGTGTGAGATGTTTTTCATCGCGAGTAACTCGATAGCTTGGACACATGACCTCTGCATCAAACTTTCGACAGTGGCCATTGTTATTGCACATCTCAACTGCTTTAGCCAAGCCCATGGCTGGGTCACCTCCTGTGCCAGGTGCTGTGGTTTCTTCTGTGATGGGATTATTTTGCACATTCCAAGCAGACCAATCCAAAGCTGGTTGCAGTGGAATCACTTTATAGCTTGGTGGAAATCGAAAGTTACTTACATCATCCATCTTCGGTGGATCAATGATCTTGCCTGGATTAAACAATCCTTTAGGATCAAAGGCGTATTTGATTTCAGCTAGCGCTTCTGTAATCTTGGGTCCAAATTGCCAAGAAATCCATTCACCTCTACAAAGACCATCACCATGTTCCCCACTATATGCACCTTTATATTTGCGAACCAATGCAGATGCCTCTTCAGCAACCGCACGCATTTTCTGGGCGCCGTCTCTGCGCATGTCCAGAATGGGGCGTACATGCAGCGTCCCAACTGAGGCATGGGCATACCAAGTGCCGCGCGATCCATATTTGGAGAACACATCAGTTAGTGCCTGCGTGTAATCTGCGAGACTTTCTAAAGGCACGGCACAGTCTTCAATAAAGCTTACTGGCTTGCCATCCCCTTTAAGGCTCATCATGATATTAAGACCCGCTTTGCGCACTTCCCACAAATTCTTTTGAAGAGCGTTATCTGGCATGGTTACCACTGAGCCTGGTAAGCCAAGGTCACTCATGAGCTCCTGCAAAGCCTTGAGTTTCTCTAAAAGCGGGGCATGTGCTTCGCCTGAAAACTCTACTAGCAAAATCGCTTCTGGAGTTTGCGCGGTGTGATCAATTAAAGCGGTTTCAATTGTTTTCTTGAAGCTTGGATTGCTCCGCGCTAAATCAATCATGGTGCGATCAACTAATTCCACAGCAGTAGGACTCAACTTCACGATATGTTGAGCACTATCCATGGCCTTATAAAAACTCGCAAAGTTCACGATTCCCAGAACTTTGTGTTGGGGTAGAGGGGCAAGTTTGAGTTTGAGCGACTTAAAGTATCCCAGCGTACCCTCGCTGCCTACCAATAAGTGAGCCAGGTTAACGCTGCCATCTTGCGTGTAAGGAAGTTCACTTTGGGGGTGAAAGATATCTAGGTTATAACCAGCGACCCTGCGAAGTACCTTTGGAAAGTTTGCTTCGATTTCTGGTTGAAGGGTAGTTGCTAGCTGTCTGACAAAATCGCCTAATTGTTTAGCGGCTCCCGAGCTATTCGCATAATTGCCAAATTGCGCTATCTGACCATTAGCTAACCAAGCATCGATTCCCAATACGTTATGCACCATATTTCCGTAGGCAATTGAACGACTGCCGCAAGAGTTATTGCCGGCCATGCCGCCAATGGTCGCTTGTGCCGCGGTAGATACATCAACTGGGAACCACAGACCATGTTGCTTCAGTGAGCCATTCAGGTGATCAAGAACAAGACCCGGCTCCACCTCAACATAGCCTTGATTTAGATTCAAATCCAATATGTTTCTAAAGTATTTGGTGTTATCAATGACCAGGGCTGCACCGGTAGTTTGACCGCACTGACTCGTGCCGCCTCCACGCGGAAGAACTGGTACACCTAGATCAGCAGCAATCTGAATGGCAGTGGCAATATCTTGGGCAGTCTTTGGAACAAAAACTGCTACGGGCATGGCTTGATAGATTGAAGCATCGGTTGCATAGCGTCCACGACTAGCGCTATCGGTCATTACTTCGCCAGAGGTTTCTTGCTGAAGACGCTTTGCTAGAGAAGCTTGGTCATGCATGAGTTCTTTGAGCTCAAGAGGTTTATTCATGTTTTGCAGTCTCGCGGTTGATTTCCGCATTGAGTAATTGGGCTACAACATCCCTTTTATTTTTAACGTGCTGGATCATGATTTGGCGCATGCGAGAACTGTCACGTGCTTTGAGGGCATCTAGCATCTCCTGATGTTCCTCTACAGCCTTTTCCCATTTGACGCCATCTTGGTTAGAACGAAAACGCAATGCTTCAATGCGGGCATTCACCTGACTAAAGAGTTTTGAGAGAACAGGGTTATTTGCGGCTTGATTAATGAGGTGATGGATGCGTAGATTGAGTTTGTAGTAACTAGATAGATCGCGACGGGCATAGGAGGCCATCATTTCATATTGGAGTGCTTCTAATTCAGAGAGGGTGGCATCGCTAATATTTTTAGCGGCAAGCTCACCAGAGAAACCTTCTAGATCTGCGATGACATCAAAGGTATGCATCACATCTTCCAGGCTAAGTTGCACGGCAATAGCGCCACGATTGGCAATCAGTTCTACTAGGCCCTCGGCAGCTAAGCGACGAATAGCCTCTCGAATTGGGGTGCGAGAAACATGGAGGCTCTCAGCAAGTTCACGTTCATTCAGTTTGCTACCCGGGGCTATCTTGCCTTCAACCAAAAGGGTTCTCAATTTCTCAAAAATGGCTTCATGCAAATTGTGTGAATTGCTTTGTTCTATGGTCGCCATGCATTCATCCCTTGTCCAACAAATTTGTATACAAAAATAAGAATAACCTATTAAATCGTATTAATACAGCAATTAATGCCATAAATAAGGCTTTATTTTAAGACTTAGAATAAATAATTTGTATACAAAATGGAAATTTACCAAAAATTGTCATACACTAGCACCTGAATCAACCTATAAACACACCATAAGTGAGACAAAGCATGTTGAAACTTGATAACCACGCATCAGGACGCCATTTTTTACATATTCCTGGTCCAAGCCCTGTTCCCCCACGCGTATTGCGTTCCATCAGTTATCAAACGATCGATCATCGCGGTCCAGAGTTTGGTGCTTTTGGTCTGAAGGTCTTAGAGGGTATAAAAAAGATTTTTAAGACTGAGCAGCCTGTCATCATTTATTCCGCATCTGGAACTGGTGCATGGGAAGGTGCTTTGGTTAACGTTCTGAATCCTGGTGACAAGGTGCTGTTTTATGAGACAGGTCAATTCGCTAACTTATGGCGTGCGCTGGCAAAACGTCTTGGCCTCGATGTTGAGGTTGTTGGTAAGTCTGGACAAGATACTTGGCGTTGGGGTGTTGATGCTTCAGTCATTGAAGAGCGTTTACGCAAAGACACGGGTCATGAAATCAAAGCCGTGTGTGTGGTGCATAACGAAACCTCAACGGGCGTTACTTCGAACATCGCAGCTGTGCGCAAGGCGATTGATTCCTTAAAACATCCAGCGCTATTGCTTGTAGATAGCGTATCTGGTTTGGGCTCAGCGGATTATGAGCACGATAAGTGGGGTGCGGATGTCACTATTTCTGGATCGCAAAAGGGTTTGATGCTGCCACCAGGTATTGGTTTTAATGCCTTATCACCTAGAGCAATAGAGGCTAGCAAGCGCAATACATTTTCAAAGTCTTATTGGGCTTGGGATGAGATTTTGGAATCAAATAAAAATGGTTACTGGCCAACTACTCCAAGTACCAATTTGATGTATGGCTTACATGAGGCAATGGACATGATGATGGCTGAAGGTTTGGATACGATTTTTGCTCGTCACCAACGCTTGGCGGCCGCTTGTCGTGCAGCAGTCAATGCATGGGGTCTCGAGATTCAATGTCAAGACTCTAATTCTTACTCTCCTGTGCTGACATGTATTGCTACGCCAGAGGGGATGGATGCTGATGTGCTGCGTAAACATGCTCTTGAGAAATTCAACCTTTCATTAGGCACCGGTCTAGGTAAGATCAAAGGCAAGGCGTTCCGCATCGGTCATCTGGGCGATTGCAATGAACTTAGTCTGATGGCTGCTCTGAGCGGGGTTGAAATGAGCTTGGGTTCTATTGGCTACAAACCTAAGGCTAGTGGGGTGGTTGCAGCCCAGGAGTTCCTTAAATAAGAAGCACTTAGAGCACTTATAAGCGTACAAAGCGGGGTGTAGCGGAGTTCTATATGAAGAACTACTCTACACCCCTTATAATTCAAGTACTTATATAGAAGTGCATGAAGCAAATACACCATATTCGAGACAGAAAGATTAAACATGTTAGCTACTAAACCTTACTTAACTCAGGCCGATGTTCAAAAGATTTTGGACGCAGCCAATAAACATGCCGCAGCAAATAATTGGGCAGTCACGATTGCCGTTTGTGATGATGGCGGTCATGTATTGGGTTTAACTCGTCGTGATGGTTGCGCTCCAGTCTCAGCTTATATTGCTCAAGAGAAGGCGCGTACTGCAGCTATGGGTAAACGCGAGAGTCGTGTTTACGAAGAAATTATTAATAACGGTCGCACTTCATTCTTATCTGCCCCACATATTTCGGGCATGTTGGAAGGTGGGGTCAATATCGAGGTAAATGGTTTTACCATCGGCGCAGTCGGCGTTTCCGGCGTTAAATCGACCGAGGATGCTGAGACTGCTAAGGCCGGCATCGCGGCCATTCTGTAAGTTACCTTGACAAATACTGCTACTGAAATAAATTCTTCTACAGGGGTTGGTGATCCTACCAGCCCTAGTGATGCCAGCGCATTTACCGCTTCCCCTGCATCAACAATCACATTTGCTGACTTTGGTTTAGATCCGCAAATTCAAAAAGCGGTTTCTGAGCAGGGATACACCAATCCAACTCCGATTCAAGCGCAATCGATTCCGCATGTCTTATCTGGAAGCGATTTGATGGGGGCGGCTCAAACTGGTACCGGCAAGACGGCTGCATTTGTGTTGCCAATCATTCAAAAGATTTTGCGTCATGCTAGCAATAGTGCCTCACCCGCGCGCCATCCTATTCGCGCGCTTGTTCTTACACCAACCCGTGAATTAGCGGTACAGGTTGCTGAGAATGCGGCTAGTTATTCAAAATATACCGATTTAAGAGCTGCCGTTGTTTATGGCGGAGTCGATATGAAGGATCAAGTAGCAATTCTGCGCAATGGCGTGGAAATTTTGATTGCTACCCCAGGGCGTTTGCTTGATCACATTGGCTCTAAGGTCGCCAATCTCTCGCAGGTTGAGATTCTGGTGCTCGATGAAGCCGATCGCATGCTCGATATGGGTTTCTTGCCTGACTTGCAACGTATTATTAATTTGATTCCAGCCCAAAGACAGACTCTTTTATTCTCAGCTACTTTCTCACCAGAAATTAAAAAATTAGCGCAAAGTTATTTGCGTACTCCAGTTACGGTTGAAGTGGCTCGTCAAAATGCGGCTGCAGATACCGTAAAGCAAGTGGTGCATATGGTGTCTTCTGCAGATAAGCAGCGTGCAATTGTTAATGTGCTTGAGGCCCGAACACGGGCTGGTTTATCTCGTCAGTGCATCATCTTCACCAACAGCCGCTTAGGTTGTGCCAAGTTATCTCGTGCTCTTGAGCGTGATGGCATTAAGGCGGGGGCGATTCACGGCGACAAGAGTCAGGGTGAGCGCACTCTAACGTTGGATGCCTTTAAGTCAGGCGCAATAGAGGCTCTGGTAGCAACCGATGTTGCCGCTCGTGGCCTAGATATTCCAGATATGCCTTGCGTGATTAATCACGAACTACCATACAACGCTGAAGACTTTATTCATCGTATTGGACGCACTGGTCGAGCAGGTAGCAAAGGAGATGCTATTGCGTTGGTTGATCCGAGCGAGAAGCGTTTGCTCGACGAGATTGAAAAGTTGATGAAGCGCAAGTTAGATGTGAGACCTCTTCCTAGTGGAAGTTCATCCTTTGGTCGTTCATCGTCTAGCGCTGGTGGTACGGCTGCAAAGATGTCGGACCCATTCTTTTATATGCCTTATGAGCCGGGTGCACCAACTGCATCATCTTCTGAAGCTACAAAACCTCAAGAGAAAAAAGTGGGTATCACACCAGCAAAGCCTGCTGTTGGCGCCTTATTGGGTGGTCTCAAAAAGAAGTAATTGCTGGAGCAATTGCTTCTCTAGCTTTGCCAGGCATGAGTGGCAGCCAAAAGCCACTCAGCAATGGAGGTGTTTTCACCATCTGGTAGGTTATTCAAACCTAAATGTTTAGCTGCTTTTCGTAATTCTTCTAGGGCATGTTGTTTGTCTTGAGTATAAATTTGCGTTGCTAAAGTCTGCTTACTCAGTTTTTCACCATGCGCATCGAGTACTAAAGGTAAGTGACGATATTGCGGTGTTTTGTATCCCAATAGCTTCTGCAGGTAAATTTGCCGAGCAGTATTGCTCAATAAATCTTGGCCGCGCACGATATGGCTAATTCCTTGCTCGGCATCATCTACAACAACGGCTAGCTGGTAAGTAAACAAACCATCTTTTCTGCGCAGTACAAAATCACCCACTTCAGTGTTGAGATTTTGGTTTTGTGGGCCTAGCGCTAAATCGTTGAATTTAATTCGGCAATCTTGAGGTAGCGCCAATCTCCAAGCACTTTTTATGTTTAGGGGCTCGGTTATGGAGTGGCTTATTGGGGTCTTGGGTCGGCAGGTTCCTGGATAGACCATTTCTTGGTTGCGCGGCGTTTCAATTCCAAGTTTGGCTAAAACGCCAGCTATAGTCTGCCGAGAGCAGGCGCAGGGATAGAGGCATGCAAGCTCATTTAAGCGCACTAAAGCCCTCTGATAGGCCTCATTTCGCTGGGATTGATAGATGACCTCCTCATCCCAGGAAAGACCACATGCAAGCAGCTGAGATTGAATAATTTGACTTGCCCCCGAAATACAGCGTGGGGTATCTAAATCCTCAATTCTGAGGAGCCATTTACCGCCGTTTTTGCGGGCATCCAGCCAGCTTCCGAGGGCTGCAACTAGAGATCCAGCATGCAGCGGTCCAGTGGGCGAGGGGGCAAATCGCCCGCGATAGCCGTCGGGTGGGGATGAGGGGTTTTTGAGTTGGGACACAGCTAAAATCATCTCATGGCTTCGCCCCGTTTTGTACATCTTCGCATTCATTCCGAGTTTTCAATTACGGATGGAGTCGTGCGCATTGATGATGCAGTTGCCGCAGCGGTCAAGGATGAAATGGGCGCCTTAGCCATTACGGACTTAAGTAATTTATTTGGCTTAGTGCGTTTTTATACTGCGGCTCGTTCTAGTGGCATTAAGCCAATTGCAGGTGCTGATATCTGGGTAAGCAATCCTCAGGATCCTGATCAACCCCATCGTTTATTGCTTTTGGTGCAAAACCATTCTGGTTATTTGAACTTATGTGAATTGCTCAGTAGAGCTTCTTTAGATAACCAGTCACGTGGTCGCGCTGAAGTGGATGCGGCCTGGTTCAGTGAACCTGCAGCCAAGGCGGAAGATAAGGCAGCAAAACGCACTTTATCTTATGGACTAATCGCATTGTCTGGTGCACGCATGGGTGAGATTGGAGCAGCACTTCTAGCTGGTCAAGAGGAGCAAGCCAAGCTGGTTGCAAGTCGTTACGAAAAACTTTTTCCTCAGTCCTTCTATTTGGAGGTTCAGCGGGGTGGTAATCCTCAGGATGAGAAACAACTTCAACTTGCCTGTCAGCTCGCTAGCGAATTAGATTTACCAGTAGTTGCTACACACCCCGTACAGTTCATGCAGAAAAGTGATTTCACAGCTCATGAAGCTCGTGTTTGTATTGCCGAAGGGGAGTTGCTAGGCAATCCTCGACGTGCTAAAAAATTTAATGAAGAGCAGTACTTCTTAACTCAAGAAGAAATGGAAAAACGTTTTGCTGATTTGCCAGTTGCGTTAGCAAATTCAGTTGAAATTGCGAAACGTTGCAATTTATCTTTGGTGTTGGGTCAGCCGCGTTTGCCAGATTTTCCAACGCCTCCAGGTATTACCTTAGATGAGTACTTGCTCGCGCAATCTGAGGTTGGTCTTGAGCGCCATATGGAGCGCAATTTCCCCGACCCAGAAGAGCGCAAAAAAGAAATGGCGCGTTATCACGAGCGTTTGGTATTCGAGGTTAAGACGATTTCTCAAATGGGTTTCCCAGGCTATTTCTTAATCGTGGCGGACTTTATTAACTGGGCTAAAAATAATGGCGTGCCGGTTGGCCCTGGTCGCGGATCTGGTGCGGGTTCTTTAGTGGCGTATTCATTGGGCATTACCGATTTGGATCCACTGCGTTACAACTTGCTCTTTGAACGCTTCTTAAATCCAGAACGGGTATCAATGCCCGACTTTGATATCGACTTCTGTCAGCATGGTCGTGATCGCGTCATTCAGTATGTAAAAGATAAGTACGGCAAAGATGCAGTGAGTCAAATTGCAACTTTTGGAACAATGGCTGCGAGAGCGGCTATTCGTGATGTTGGTCGCGTACTTGAGCAAGGCTATAACTTCGTAGATGGCATCGCTAAGTTGGTGCCGAATAAGCCAGGTCAGTACATGACTATTGAGATGGCCAAGAAGGAAGAAAAGCAATTAGCCGAGCGCGAAAAGAATGAAGATGAAGTGCGTCAATTGCTTTCATTAGCACAGCAATTAGAAGGCATGACCCGTAACGTTGGTATGCATGCGGGTGGTGTGTTGATTGCGCCAGGACGCCTCACTGATTTTTGCCCCCTCTACACTCAAGAAAGTAAAGATCAGGACAGCAGCTCTGTTATCAGTCAATTCGATAAGGATGATGTTGAGGCAATCGGACTGGTCAAGTTCGACTTCCTTGGATTAACCACGCTCACTATCTTGGCTGCGGCGGAGCGTTGGATTAAAGCTTTGCATGCTGAACGCAAAGATTGGAATATCGGCGATATTCCGCTCGATGATGAAAAAGCCTTTGAAGTGCTAAAGCGTGCAAATACCGTTGCTGTGTTCCAGCTAGAAAGTCGCGGCATGCAAGGCATGCTTCGGGAAGCTAAGCCAGACCGCTTTGAGGACATTATTGCTTTAGTAGCTCTTTATCGCCCAGGTCCGATGGATTTGATACCAGACTTTATTGAGCGTAAACACGGTCGTCAAAAGGTAGAGTACCCAGATCCTCGAATTGAGCCGGTTCTTCGCGAGACCTACGGCATTATGGTTTATCAAGAGCAGGTCATGCAGATGGCCCAGATGATTGGTGGCTACTCTCTTGGTGGTGCAGATATGTTGCGCCGTGCGATGGGTAAGAAAAAGCCCGAAGAAATGGCGCAGCATCGCAAAATCTTTAGCGATGGCGCTAAAGCTGGCGGTATCTCTGAAGCTAAAGCCAATGAAATTTATGATTTGATGGAACGTTTTGCGGGTTACGGATTTAATAAATCCCATGCCGCTGCTTATGCGCTCTTAGCTTATCAAACCGCTTGGTTGAAAGCCTATTACCCCGCTGAATTTATGGCGGCCAACTTATCCCTCGCGATGGATGACACCGATAAGGTGAAGATTCTGTATGACGACTGTTTGGCGAATAATATTCGGGTGTTCTCACCAGATATCAATACTGGCGTTTATGAGTTCACGCCATTACGTGCGCCAGATGCGGCACCAGATTCGCCGATTAGTCATATTCGTTATGGCTTGGGTGCGGTACGCGGTACCGGTGAGGCAGCGATTGAATCGATTGTAAAAGCTCGTGAAGCCGGTGGTCCATTTAAAGATTTATTTGATTTCTGCGCGCGTGTGGATCGTCGTCAGGTAAATCGTCGCGCTATTGAAGCTTTGATGCGTGCTGGTGCTTTCGATAGTCTTTATCGTGATTCTGTTTCGGCCGGCGGAAACTTGTATGACATTCGTTCAACTTTACTCGCTTCGTTAGCAAGAGCTATCGAAGCTGCTGAACAAGCAGAAGCGTCTATTCATCAGGTGAGCTTATTTGAAGTATCTGGCGAAGAAAATCGCCATCTACCTGAGTTGGTGCGTGAGCCGGTTTGGTCTGAGAAAAAACGCTTACAAGAAGAGAAAACGGCTCTAGGTCTTTGCTTAACGGGCCATATGTTTGATGCGTATCGTGATGAGACAGCTCACTTCATTCGTCAGCCTTTAGCCAAGGTAACTGAAGGTAAGGATCAGCTCATTGCAGGCATTATTACCTCTGCTCGAATGCTCACTGGCCAACGCGGTCGGATGATGATCGCGACTATTGATGATGGATCGGCTGCTCTGGAGGTTACTCTGTATAGCGAAGTGTATGAGCCTAATCGTTCTTGGTTAAAAGAGGATGAGCTCTTAATTGCTAAAGTAAATGTAACGCCTGATAAGTTCTCAGGTGGTATGCGCATCGTCTCTGAGGCTGTGATGGATATTACTGGGGCACGCATGCGCTTTGCTCGCAATGTGCATGTTTGTATTGATGATGCTATTGACGTCAAAATGCTTCGGAACCAAATTAATCCCTACTTGATGACGAATCGCGTTAAAGATCCAAAGTTAGGCGCTTCGAGTCAATCCGCCGCTGGGTCTAATGACGGTCTAAAGGGATTGATATTGACTGCTGCTGTTACCACCAGTGGTGGCGCCTGCCTAATGCAGTTTCCAGAAGAGCTGCGTATTTATCCTGATGATGCTTGTTTGCATAGCCTGAATCAAATATTGGCCTCGAAGCAAAAAGATCCTGTACAGGTTCAATACCACTAAAACTCAATGCCGCAGTACTTTGTTTATTGGGTTGAGAGCACTTTCTCAATCGCCTCGATCACTTGTTTTGGTTCAAGTAAGTCTAGGCACTCGCTGTAACTGTCCGCTTTATCTAAACAACCTGCTTTGCGACAGGGTACGCATTCTCCAGGACCTTGCAAGATGGTGACATTGCCAATAGTTTGGGTGCGAGCTCGTAATTGGTAGGGCTGTTCACCGATAAAGTCATTGGGCCATGGACCAAAGTTGGTTGGTGGCGTGGCGCCAAATAGAGTAATCGTTGGCGTATTACAGGCAGCCGCTAAATGGGTAATTGAGGTATCAACGCCGATATACAAAGCAGCACTACGAATGAGAGTGCCTGCTTGAGGAATGGTTAGCTTGCCGGCCGCGTCGATGACCTGTTTTTTACAGGCATCATCCAATAGAGAAATGATGTCTTGATTGAGCTGCATATCTTGCTTGGCAGGAGAGGCGCTCAACACCACCTGAAAACCTTTTTTTACCAACCAGGTAATTAATTCTTGCCAGAAAGCTAGTGGCCAACGTTTATAAGCGGTGAGTGGTCCAGAGTGCACTACTACAAAGGGTTGCTTTAGTTCGTTGATGATGGCAGGGGATAAAGGCTCGCCTGCGGGAGGGGTTACGGTGATCGGCTTGCTAAAAAGTTCGGCTGAGTTTTTAAAAAAGCATTCCAACAGGCGCAGTTTTTCAGCAATGACATGCTGCTTAAAGTAATCTACATCTACCGTATGCATGCAGATAAATTTCTTCCACGCATTTTGTTTTTCACTTTTGCTACGCCTCTGACTATCTTGGACATCTTTCCCCTGAGGATGTCCGCCTAGTACGCCAACCCTTCTAAATGCAGCTACTAGACCATAAAGGTAAGCGCGATCACTAGGTTGCGTAACTATTGCTAAGTCATAGCGTTGAAAAAGTCGATTAAACAGGCTGAGATACTCTTTAAACTTTGGGCGGTCAGAAGTTTCAATCATTTCAGAAATATTGGGATTGCCATGTAGCATTTCTAGCTTGCCGCGGTATCCCAGAAAATGAAATTCAGCATCTGGCCAAAGCTCTCTAGCTTTACTGATGAGTGGGGTGGTTACCAATACGTCACCGATTTGCCTTGTGGCAATAAAGAGAACCTTTTTTGGCTTAAGTTTGGAGTAATTGCTCATGAAACTGAATCTTAGAGTGCCTTAGCAAGAATCTTTTCACGCACGCGACGAGCGTTTTCAGCAGCATTACTTTGGTCATGTATCTTATGAAATAGATGTAACACCTCGGTGGACCATGATCCGGATTTGCGCTTGATATGATGGCGTTGCAAACGAAATACAAAATCCGCATCCTCATGACCCCAACCGGTCATGGTTTCATCAAATCCATTAATAGCCTCAGCATCGGCTTTCCAGCAGGCCATATTGCAGCCCTTAATGCGGCGCCAGACAAATTTTTTATAGTCGCGCCATGAGCCATTCCCCAGTTTTATTTTGAGAGGCCAATACTTATTGATGCCGCCATTGAGACGTTTAGCAATGAGGTTTGAGCAAAAGCGATCAAAGTCCCATTTTGGCCAGGTTAGCAATTCCTTTGTGAGGCTCTCATTCAGAAGAACTCTACTTCCGGTAACCATGTAGCCTTTTTGAGCTAATTCACGATGCTTTGCGACAAAGTCAGGCTGAACGATGCAATCCCCATCCAAGAAAACTAGATAATCGCCATGAGCTGCAGTAATCGCTTGGTTGAGAATTTTAGTTTTTCTAAAACCATTGTCTTCTTGCCACAGATGGGTGATGGTCATTGGTATTGCGCTTTTCATTGCATCAATCACTTGTTTAGTGCTCTCAGTAGAGCCATCATCTGCAATGATGATTTCGAAATTACCATCAGTTTGGCTAGCCAGCGATTCAAGGCAGAGCTTTAGTGCTTGTGGCCAGTTATAAGTGGCCAACAATATAGAAATCATTTTCTGGCTTCCTGATTCAGATGCCATAGCTTAATGTAGCGGTAATACGTTCCTTGGCCATTCGATATAGCCAAGGCAAACCCTTGCCCCCCATCTAAAAATCCTGCGCGCAAAATGTAGGTTCTAAAAAACGCCCAAACTCCATGAAGGACAGCTTTTAGTGGACTACTAGATTTACCTCTGGCGAAAGCTTGTTCAGCTGAGGCGCTGGAATAACGATCGAGCTTTTGAAGAACCTGAGAGTAGTTCATAAAACTGTAATGCAGTAGGGGGTTCTCTAGTTTGGCAACCTCACCAGTCGGCAGAAGTCTTTCGTGGACTAAATCATCTGAAAAACGAGCGGATCCTCGTTTAAAAAGTCGATCGACATAGTCGGGACTCCAGCCGGAATGACGAATGAAACGTCCGCAGTACCAAGATAGTCTAGGTATCGCAAAACAGTCGATATGGGCGTTATGGTGAATTGCAGTCAAGATTTCTGACCGCAGGGCAGGGGTCAGGCGCTCATCTGCGTCCAAGGATAGAACCCAGTCGCTGGTGGCAAGATCTAGGGCGCGGTTCTTTTGGGGCCCAAAACCAGGCCAATCTGGGGGTTGGGAAATGGTGGCCCCATGGCTTTTGGCAATCTCCAGGGTGCGGTCAGAGCTATTTGTATCGACTACTACTATTTGTTGGGCGATGCCCTCTAAGGAGGCCAGACAATCGTCCAAATTGGCCTCTTCGTTGCGGGTGATGAGTATGACTGATAAGGTGGGCATAATTCATTATATGAATGCTCAAGACCGAACCTCCCTAAATCGCTTAATTGCCTATCTTAAGCCCCATATTGGCCTGATTATCGGATCACTTCTAGCCATGGCATTGGTGGCTGGTGCCGAAACCTCAATTCCCGCCCTGATGAAGCCTTTATTGGACCGGGGATTCACGGGGCAACTCAATAGCAAGCTTTGGCAGGTGCCTGTCTTTTTGGTGGGCTTGGCTTTGGTACGAAGTTTGGCGCAGTTTTTATCGAATTACTTGTTAACAAGAGTGATTAATGCGGTGTTACTCAAATTGCGCGAGCAAATGTTTCGAACGCTGTTGCATGCGAGCACAACTTTTTTTCAAAAGAATTCCGCATCCAACCTGATTAATGCTGTGGTGTTTGAGGTCAATAATGTCCTCTCAGTAATGGGTGGGATGTTAATAAGTTTGGTAAGAGATTCGCTGACGGTAGTGGGGTTGATTGGTTATTTGATTTACCTCAATTGGCAATTAACTCTAGTGGTTCTGATTATTTTTCCAGTGATTGCATTCATCATGAGCAAAATTAATCGCCGCTTGCGATCTCTTAATAGAGAGCAGCAAACTCTCACTAGCGAACTTGCTTATATTGTTGAAGAAGCGGCTGCTGGTTACAAAATTGTCAAGGTACATGGTGCAGAAGATTATGAGATGAACCGCTTTAAGCAAAAGGCGGAACGTTTGCGTCAGTTTGCCTTGAAATCAGCGGTGGCTGGTGGATTGAACCAGCCAATTACTCAGTTAATCGCTTCTATGGCCTTATCGGTGGTTCTAGTAATTGCTTTGTTGCAATCCGCTACAGAAGGAACAACTGTCGGTGGGTTTGCAGCCTTTATTACTGCAATGATGTTAGTGATTTCTCCTTTAAAGCATTTGGCGGATATTAATCAGCCACTTCAACGCGGCCTTACGGCAGCAGAAATGATTTTTGCCTTAATGGACCAGCCCTTTGAGGAAGATGAAGATCGCAGGGTCAATATGACTCCTATGCAAAAAACAAAAGGTGGGATTCGATTTGAAAATGTTGGATTTTCATATCAACAAGAGGGCGACCGAAAAGACGCCTTAAGTAACATTAATCTCACTATCGCACCCGGCGAAGTGGTGGCTTTTGTTGGACCATCGGGTGGTGGTAAGTCCACATTAGTCAATTTATTGCCTAGATTCTTTAAACCTACCAGTGGTCATATTTACTTGGATGACATTCCTTTAGAGGATATTGTGTTGTCAGATGTGCGTCGTCAAATTGCGTTTGTGAGCCAAGACGTCATCTTGTTTGATGACTCCATTGCAGCCAATGTGGCCTATGGTGCCAATACTAAGGATGGTATTGATCGTGGTCGTGTAATGGAGGCTTTAGAGGCCGCTAATTTGAGTGCACTTATTAAAGAATTGCCGGAAGGCATTGACTCGCAAATTGGCGACAACGGTAATCGATTGTCTGGCGGACAGCGTCAACGTCTAGCTATTGCACGCGCCATTTATAAAGATGCCCCAATATTGATTCTTGATGAGGCAACCTCCGCTTTAGATTCTGAATCTGAGCGTCAGGTGCAAGATGCTTTAGATAAATTAATGGCCAATAGAACCACTCTAGTGATCGCACATCGTTTATCTACGATTGAGCACGCTGACAGAATTGTGGTTTTAGAGCATGGAAAAATTGTTGAAAATGGTTCCCACGAAGATCTTATTAAGCAAGATGGCTTGTATGCAAACTTGCATCGCATACAGTTCTCAAATGCCTAATTGGGTTAACAATATTTAACTTAGAACGATATCGTATTGTTCTTGGCGGAAGGTGCCCTCTGCTTGGAGGGTGATTGGTTTACCAATAAAATCCCCAAGTTGCGCCAAAAATTGATTTTCTTCTTCAAGGAATAAGTCAATTACATCGGGTGCTGCAACGATTCTAAATTCACGAGGATTAAATTGGCGATGCTCTCGTACAATCTCTCGCAGAATTTCATAGCAAACCGTTTGCGCAGTTTTGACCTCACCCTTACCTAAGCAGGTAGCGCACGGCTCGCAAGTAATGTGGGCCAGTGACTCACGAGTGCGTTTGCGAGTCATCTCCACTAAGCCTAATGCAGAAAAGTCACTAACAGAAGTGCGTGCGTGATCTCGTTCAAGATTGCGTTTAAGTTCATGTAGCACTGACTCTTGGTGGTCTTTGCTAATCATGTCAATAAAATCAATAATGATGATCCCACCGAGATTGCGTAATCGCAGTTGTCTAGCAATTGCCTGAGCCGCCTCAAGATTGGTTTTGAAGACGGTGTCATCTAGATTGCGAGCGCCCACATAGCTGCCGGTGTTGACATCAATTGTTGTCATTGACTCTGTTTGGTCGATCATGAGGTAGCCACCAGATTTCAGATCAACGCGTCGACCAAGCGCTTTATTAATTTCGGCATCCACGTCAAATAAGTCAAACAGTGCGCGCTCGCCTCGATGCAAAGTGAGCTTATCCAGTAAGTTGGGCATGTAAGCAGTGGTGAACGCTTTGAGTTTCTCGAAATTTTCATTCGAGTCCACCCGAATTTGACTGGTTTCTTCGCCAGCAACATCGCGTAGCACCCGTTCTGCAAGGCTTAGGTCTTGATAGAGTAGGGAAGGTGCCGCATTATGCTTCATGGCCTCATGAATATTTTCCCAAGTGGTGCGAAGATAAAGCATATCGTGCTGTAGTTCTGTATCAGAGGCATCTTGAGCGCTGGTGCGAACAATAATGCCGCCTTTTTCATCTTCCGCCATGAGACCTGCCAAGCGGGCCTTAATGGCTTCTCGCTCTTCTGGTTGATCAATGCGCTGAGAAACGCCAATATATTTTTCAGTAGCTGTATCGCTACCTGCAGGAGGTAAATAAACCAAATTGCGCCCAGCTATGCTGAGTTGGGTGGTGAGCCGAGCACCTTTAGTTCCAAGTGGATCTTTTAAGACCTGCACTAAAAGAGTTTGACCCTCAAATAATAATTTTTCAATTTGAGCTTGAGGATTATTTTGAGTAATGTCGGCAACGTGCATAAACGCGGTTCGCTCGAGACCAATTTCGATAAATGCGGACTGCATGCCGGGCAATACACGAACGACTTTAGCTAAGTAAATATTGCCAACAATGCCTCGTTGTCGTGTGCGTTCAATTTGTAACTCTTGTACAGCCCCTTGCTGTATTAATGCAACTCGGGTTTCCTGAGGAGTGATATTGATTAGTATTTCTTCATTCATACGCGAGTCAGGCCGGCAATTTCTAGTAATTTTTGAGTTTCATAGATAGGTAAGCCCATGATACCGCTATAGCTTCCCTGAATGCTTGGAATAAAAGTTCCGCCAAGCCCTTGAATGCCATAAGCCCCCGCTTTTCCAAAGGGCTCTCCACTTGTAATATAGGTTTTGATTTGCTCGGAAGTTAAGTTTGCAAATTGGACTTTAGATATTTGTACGAGATGAACAGGGTCTTCATTGGGTTTTACAGTTAAGGCCACTGCTGTGAGTACCTCATGTACTTGGCCGCTCAGCAGATTCAGAATGTGTTCTGCATCAGTGGCATCGATTGGTTTTCCTAGAATCTCGCCCTCAGGACTATTGGGAAGGCTAACCGTAGTATCGGCGCAAAGAATGGGTGCCCATGGCAAGCCACTTTTTTGCCATCTAGAGAGTGCTGCAGCACTCTTTGCCAAGGTGACACGCTCTACATAGATGCGGGCTTTTTCTTGGGGTAATGGGGTTTCGATACTTTCGCTATCTTCACCTGACTCAGGCAAAAGTAATTCAAAGCGTACGCCAATTTGTTTTAAGAGTTCTTGGCGACGAGGGCTTTTTGAGGCAAGGTATATATAAGAATGCAAAGTATCACTCTCGATGGTAGGGGTGACCCTGCAGAATAGTCCATGCGCGATACAGTTGTTCGACCAATATGACTCTGGCCATCGCGTGTGGAAGGGTCATGCTAGAGAGGCGCCACATAGCCTGAGCATTGGTTTTTAGACTTGCGTCTAAACCATCCGCACCGCCGATTAAAAAAGTGATGTCAAAACCTTCTTGGCGCCAACTGGCGAGTTGAGTTGCTAGACTCTGCGTGGTTTGGTCTTTGCCACGTTCATCTAATGCGATGACTCTAGATCCTTTTGGAATAGCGGCAGCTATCTTAATGGCCTCTTTAGCGGGGGTGAGATCAGGCTTGATCTCTTTAATTTCGATGCTGCAATCAGCAGGCATTCTTTTGATGTAGTCATGAGTTGCGGTGGCAACCCAATCGGGCATCTTATGACCAACTGAAACAATAGTAAGGCGCATCGGTGCGGCTACTGCTGAAGTTATTCGTCGTCGTCTTCAGTCTCGCTGGCTTTGGCAAGCCCTTTGCTGCCAGCTAACTTCACGCGCACTGGTTTGGCACCCCACATGCCTTCAAGTTGATAGTAGGAGCGGAGCATGGGTTGCAAAATATGTACGACGATATCGCCGCAATCAACCAGTACCCACTCACCAGTTTCTAAGCCTTCAATGGAAATTACTTCCCCACCTTTGGCATTCACTGCTTCCTTGACTGACATTGCTAATGAGCGTGTTTGGCGATTGCTTGAGCCGGTAGCAATAATTACTCGATCAAATAATTCGCTTAATTTAGTGGTGTCATATACGCGGATGTCTTGTGCTTTTACATCTTCTAAGGCATCAATCACGACGCGTTGCAATTTACGTAAGTCCATATTTTCTCGGCAATAATTTGTATATTTAAGGTGATCTTAGCTTGATTACTGATACAAGCCCAGATTTGTAATGATTTCTAGGGTGTGAGTGGGGATTTGCTCGGATGCAATAGAGTTTCGCGAGGCTGATTTCAGTTGCTTCCTGAGTTCAGTGGAGGATAAGTCGACGTTTAAGCTTTCATCGATATATATGAGGCCTGCCGGACTATTTTCAAGAGCGTCAGCGTGCTTGGTTTGATGATTATTTAAAAATTGATGAACCTCTGGGCTCATTGCTTGCTTTAAATCATGGTGAGGTCTCGTAGCAACAGCGAAATTGACGTACTGACTGAGTTTTTCCCAAGAATTCCAACTTGGAAGTGCCACTAGAGAATCCGCCCCCATTAGCCAGTTAAGACTGGCGCTAGCACCAAATCGCTCACGCAAAGCTTTAACAGTGTCTATTGCATAGCTTGGACCAGCACGGTCGATTTCGATGCGATCAATGCCTACTTGAGTTGGAATTTTTAGGTATAAAAATGCGCGAGCCAAATCAATACCGGCTGCCTCAGTTAATTGCAAGCGGATTTCCGCAGAAGTGATCCCACTGCCTTTTTGCCATGGTTCGCCACTAGGAATGAGTAGTAGAGCATCTAGTTTTAATAACTTTGCAAAATGAGTCGCTAGACGAAGATGGCCAACGTGAGGAGGATCAAATGTGCCCCCCAAAATACCAATTTTTTTAATTGCGCTCAATGATGGATACTCAGGCTAGCCAATCTCGTGGCTTGAGATAATAGTCGTAGAGCTTGGCCTCGGGGGTGCTTGGCTCAGGATGCCAGTTGTACCACCATTGCACCACTGGAGGCATCGACATCAAAATAGATTCTGTTCGTCCGCCAGAGTGAAGTCCAAAAATCGTACCTCGATCAAAGATGAGGTTGTATTCCACATAACGACCCCGTCGATATTCTTGAAAGGATTTTTCAGCGGGTGTGAAGCTATCTTGGGAGCGGCGTTGCACAATTGGCAGGTAGGCATCGATGAAGGCATCACCAACTGCGCGTGTCATCGCAAAACTTTGTTCAAAGCCAAGCTGATTAAAGTCATCAAAAAAAACTCCGCCAATCCCGCGTGGCTCTTCACGATGCTTGAGGTAAAAATATTCATCGCACCATTTTTTAAAGTGTGGATATAGCTCTTTGCCAAAAGGATCTAGAGCGTCTTTTGCTGTTTGATGAAAATGCTTGCAGTCCTCATCAAATCCGTAATAGGGGGTTAGGTCAAAACCACCCCCAAACCACCATACTGGCTCTTTATCAGGCGCTTGAGCAATAAAGCAGCGGACATTCATATGGGTGGTCGGAACCTTGGGATTATTCGGATGAAACACTAGAGACACGCCCATTGCTTCAAAACTACGTCCCGCTACTTCAGGGCGATGATGCGATGCCGAGGGTGGCATTTGATCACCGCGAACATGGGAGAAGCCTACACCACCCTTTTCTAGAATATTGCCGTTATCCAAGATGCAGGTGCGACCATACCCCTTGAGCTTGCTGTCTTCAGGTTTATGCCATTCATCTACGATAAATGCTTTGCCATCCAAGGCGCTCATCGCGCTGGTGATGCGATTCTGCAAGCCTAAAAAATAATCTTTTAAGGCTGAGATATCGATTTGAGTAGATTGATCTGACAAGGAGGCTCTTGTTGGATAAAAATTATTTGATTGCGCGGTAACCAATATCTTTGCGATATTGCATGCCGTCAAATTGAATTTGGCTGATCGCTTCGTATGCTTTTATTTGGGCGCCACGAACGGTATCCGCAAGACCAACAACACACATTACTCGACCACCAGATGTGACTAATTTGCCATCTAGTATTTTGGTGCCTGCATGGAAAGTAATTTGATCTTCCGTGTCAGTTGGGATGCCGGTAATTGCATCTCCAGAGCGAGGGGTATCGGGGTAATTATGGGCGGCAAGAACTACACCCAGAGCCGTACGACGATCCCATTCCAATTCAACTTCATTCAGTTTGCCATCCACTGCATGATCTAAGGCGTTGACGAGATCGCTGCGTAAGCGTGCCATGATGGGTTGGGTTTCGGGGTCGCCCATGCGGCAGTTAAATTCTAAAGTTTTGATCTTGCCGTCTGGGGCAATCATCAGACCTGCATACAAGAAGCCGGTATAAGGAATGCCATCCAATTCCATGCCCTTGACGGTTGGCATGATGACTTCCCGCAATGCACGTGCATGAATTTCAGGCGTTACCACTGGGGCAGGTGAGTAAGCGCCCATACCACCTGTATTGGGGCCTTGATCGGCGTCTAGTAGGCGCTTGTGATCTTGGCTGGTTGCTAAAGCAAGAACATTTTTGCCATCTACTAATACGATGAAGCTAGCTTCTTCGCCAGTCAGGAATTCTTCAATCACTACTCTGGCGCCAGCATTACCTAATTTATTATCTGCGAGCATCATGTCAACTGCAGCATGTGCTTCTTCAAGAGTCATCGCTACTACCACGCCTTTACCAGCAGCTAGACCATCGGCCTTAACCACAATTGGCGCACCTTTTGCGTCAATATAGGCATGGGCTTCTAGCGCATTAGAAAAGGTTTGGTAGTCGGCAGTTGGAATGCCATGACGCTTCATGAAAGCTTTAGAGAAATCTTTAGACGATTCTAGTTGGGCAGCTAATTGTGTTGGCCCAAAAATACGCAATCCATTGTTGCGGAATACATCAACGATGCCAGCAGCTAGTGGAGCCTCAGGGCCAACCACCGTAAGATGAATCTTCTCGCGCTTGGCAAAATCAGCCAACTCTTGCAACCCAGTAATCGGCAAGTTCTCAATACCCGCAGCGGCTTGCTTGGCGGTAGCTGTGCCACCATTACCGGGAGCAACATAAACTTTTTGTACTTGGGGCGATTGCGCTAATTTCCAAGCTAAGGCGTGTTCGCGTCCGCCGGATCCAATTAATAAAATTTTCATAGCAAGCTATCTGTAGTGATGAGTAGGTAAATAAAAGTCAGTATGGGGAATTAAAGAGCGGCGTTCGTAAATACCTCTTGAACATCATCTAGGTTTTCTAGTGCATCAAGTAATTTCTGCATGCTCTCTGCCTGCTCGCCTTCAAGAGCGATTTCGGTCTCAGGGCGCATTGCAACAGTCGCTAGTTCAGGTTTAAGTCCCGCTTTGCTAATAGCATCTTGTACTTTTGAAAAATCAGGAACGGGTGATAACACCTCCAATGATCCATCATCATGTGTAATGACATCTTCAGCGCCAGCATCTAAGGCAACTTCCATGAGTTGATCTTCGCTCGTACCCGGCGCAAAGAGCATTTGACCGCAGTGTTTGAATAAGAAAGCAACGGATCCCTCAGTTCCCATATTGCCGCCGTTTTTATTAAACGCATGGCGAACTTCAGCAACTGTTCGAGTGCGGTTATCGGTTAAGCAATCAACAATAATTGCCGCGCCGTTAATGCCATAACCCTCATAACGAATCTCTTCATAATTTACGCCCTCAAGCGAGCCCGTACCGCGTTGAATCGCTCTTTGTACGTTATCGTTAGGCATATTGGAGTCTTTGGCTTTATCAATGGCCAGACGTAATCTTGGGTTAGTGGCAACATCGCCCCCACCTAATTTAGCGGCTACGGTGATTTCTTTAATGAGTTTGGTCCAAATCTTGCCGCGTTTTTCGTCCTGACGACCTTTGCGGTGCTGAATATTGGCCCATTTCGAATGGCCGGCCATACGGGTAAGTCCTTTTAATAATTTGGCTAGAAGACCTCATTTTAAGGGGTTCTATGCTCAAGGTAAGGGGTAACAACACATTTTTTGTTACACTCTCATGTCTTAGCAGTATCTCAGCATCAAAGTAAGCAGATTTTCCACTGCAAACACCTGCCTCGGTGATGGAATTGGTAGACGTGCCGGACTCAAAATCCGGTGCCGCAAGGCGTGGCGGTTCGAGTCCGCCCCGAGGCACCACCAAAGACTCTTCTGTCCTTGATGATTTCAAGGGTTTTTAAATATCGTAAGTGTCCGCTTCGCTCGACATTGCTTGCTCAACAATTTTCTTCGTGAGCGTTGGTGAGAAGAGTTCAATGAAGGTGTAAACAAATGAGCGCAAGTACGCTCCTTGCTTCACGCCAAGATGGGTGACATTGTTACCAAATAAATGTCCCGCTGGAATCACCTTGAGATTACGATCTCGTTCTGGATCATAAGCATGACCAGCAACAATTCCAATGCCCATACCAGTCTCGACATAAGTTTTGATAACGTCCGCATCAATAGCTTCCAAAATGATGTCTGGCGTGATGTTTCTTTGAGCAAAGGCTGCATCGATTTTGCTGCGCCCTGCAAATGCTTTGTCGTATGTGATGATTGGATACTTGGCGATCTCTTCTAGGGTCAGTGTGGCTTGATTTAGAAGTGGGTGACTTAATGGCACCATGAGTACGTGCTGCCATTGATAGCCTGGTAAAGCAAGCACGCCGGGAGTGTTTGCGATGCCTTCTGTAGCAATTGCAATATCTGCGCGATCATGTGTCAATAATTCTGCAATATGCCCAGGACTACCTTGTTGGATGCTGACCTTTACCTTTGGGAAGCGTTTGGTAAATTCTGTAAGCACCTTAGGAAGCGCATAGCGAGCTTGCGTGTGGGTTGTGGCAATCACAAAGCTACCTTGATCTTGGCTGGCGAAATCTTTGCCAACTCTTTTGAGGGTTTCAACCTCGTCTAAGATTCGTTCAATTGAGCTCAAAATTCGTTTGCCAGGCTCTGTTAGAGAGCGAATGCGTTTTCCGTGCCGACGGAAGATTTCAACGCCTAGCTCATCTTCTAATTCGATGATTGCTTTGGATACGCCAGGCTGAGAGGTAAAAAGTGCCTTTGCGGCGGTTGTTAAGTTGAAATTTTGCCTAACGGCTTCTCGCACAAAGCGAAATTGATGAAGATTCATAAGATTCCTGTCTTTATATCTACAAAGATATAGGAATCAAATTCTAAATGATTTTTGGGTATTAAGCTTTAGAAACCCAGCGCAACCCCATTAACGCCAATAAGAAATAGATCAGCGGTGGGGTCAGGGCGGTGATGAGCGCAGGCCAAGATCCCAGCAGTCCCACGTTAGAAAACAGGGAATTGAATAGCTGAAAGCTCATGCCCAACATAATTCCGCCAAATACTTTGATGCCTACGCTGCCAGCACGTACCTTCAAGTAGGCAAACGGAAGGGCTAAGGTAAGCATGACAAAAATAGTAAAGGGGTAAACCACCTTTTTCCAAAAGGCAATTGAATGGCGTTGCGCATCTTGCTTGTTCTCTCGCAAATGAGCAATAAAGCGGCCTAAACTCACAATTGACATTTTTTCTGGGCTAATTAAAAGCACATTCAAAATCTGTGGCGTGACTTCAGACTCGAGTGTCAGAATAGGATGCGTAAAAGTGTGAGCACTAAAGACAGGATTTAGCGGGTCTGATTGCTTTGTTTCCTTAAAACGTGTTTCTGTCACATCATTTAAAACCCAGATACCAGTCTCATCAAACTTCCCAGATTCAGCACTACGAATCGATAGGAGGTGATAAGTGTCATTAAATTCATACATGCGGATATTGTGAATTTCATTATCTTTATCAACCTTACCCACGTTGACATAACGTACTCCAGGTCGAACTGGACCACTGCCATCCTCATCGCGCAAGCGATCCTTAACCCAAACCCCTGTTCTAAATTGGGATGAATAGGTTGATCCCATTGCTTTCATGCGAATCTGTTCGGACTTATTCTCGGCATAAGGGCCAACCCATTCGCTCATGATGAGCGTAAGAACAATTAAAGGAAGGGAAATTTTGGTAAGGGTAATGAGACCTCGTTTTACATCTAGTCCAGCAATACGCAAAATAGTGAATTCGGATTGGCTAGCGAGCATTGCGAATACGTAGATACTGCCAATTAAGCCCGCAATGGGAATGATTTCAGAAATACGGCTGGGTGCCTTTAAGAGTACGTGCAGTAATGCCAAGGGGAGTGTATAAGCGCCTTGTACAGAACCCAGTTCACTCAAAATATCGAAGAATAAAAATAAGGCTACCAAAGCAAACAAAATGAAGCCAAAAGCAGCATAAATCTGCTTTGCTAAGTAGCGCTCATAGATGAAAGGGAAGAGTAGCTTCATTTGTTTGCCATGGAGGCAGGTAACTGGCGTCGCCACCACTTTAGGGATGGATTAATACGATTGCGAATTAAAGCGGTCGCAATTAGAAGAGCAAGTAAATGGATTGGCCATATTGCTACAAAGACGCTGACTTTGCCTTGCGAAACAAAGTTCTGAGTTAAGTTCAGTAGGTTGCTGTAAATTAAGTAAATCAAAACTGCATAGAACATGGCTGTGTAGTTACCAAGACGCGGATTTACATAGGCAAGGGGTATGGCTATCAAAACCAAGCCTAGCGCCATTAAAGGTAGCCCAATGCGCCAAAGTAACTCAGCTCGATTGGGATTGATTGCGGTAGGTGAGGGGTCATTAAGCAATTCCTGAATTGTTTTTTCTCGATCGCGCGGTGCTGGTGCTAAGGCATCTTTACTGCGAATTTTAGTGCTGTACTCGCTGAATTCTAGAATCCTAAAATCAGGCTGTGTCGGTTGCCCTTCATATCTTCGACCATTGTGAAGAACAACGGATTTCTCACCATCTTCAGAATTTTGAATAAAGCCTGTGGATGAAACCGCAATGCTAAGACGCCCATTTTTTTGATCAGCAACGAAGATATTTTTTACTTCGCTCTTTTCAACGTCGAGCTCTTCAATAAAAAATACTCTCTCTGCTTTTGCGGATTCTTTGAATTGACCTGCACTCACCATCGAGACATCGTCACGTTGTTGAAAACGTTGGCTAATTAGGGTCGATTCACGATTGGCCCAAGGCCAAACAAAAAGGGCAAGCAAGGCGATGACGATAATCAGCGGCGTTGCAAATTGCAAAATAGGGCGGATCAAATTTGTCACGCTTAATCCACTTGCAAACCAGACAATCATCTCTGAGTCTTTGTACCAGCGAACCAAAACAATTAGGGTTGCGACAAAAAGGGATACCGTTAGAAGAACTGCAAGATAACCTAGAGTTGCTAGGGCTATTAGTACAAGCGCATCCTCTGGATTGACTGAGCCGTTTGCAGCGTAACCCAGGATTCGAATCACCAAGGTGGTGACCATGATAGTAACTAAGACCAAAAAGACACCGCCAGTCGTAAAACTGAGTTCGCGGCGGAGGGCCTGTTTAAAAATCATGGAATTTGCGGTTGGAATTAAGGGTTATGTGTGACTGCAAATGGCTTATATTGCTGCTGTTAGGGGAGGTTGATCTCATGTCGGAGGATAATGGATAAACGTCTCAAGATAACAAATTCCCTCTTTTTTGAACCGACCAAAATACCGTAATAGATTATGACAATTCAATTTAGCACGAAGATTTTCCCCCAGGCCGACCTCCAGAGTCCAAAACTCTTGAAATCTAGTCTTAAGACCCTACTTGGCCAAAATACCGACTGTTTGATATTGGGTTACTCCAAGGCGGATTTGGATGGATTCACTGCCGCAAAGGGCGCTAGTGCCAAGACGGGATTTTTGCTCGAATTAGATCTGGCTCTAGGTGGTTCGGTAAATCACGCCAATATTGTTGGGGATTTGGATTCTAAGCAAGCTTCTGTGTGTTTATTGCGCGCAGAAAAGTCTTGGTCTGCCAATGGGGTTAAGGTAAAGCGTGTATTGCTTGTAAGTTTGGGGGATGTTCATCTTGCCAGTGATCGTAGTTTAAGTACTTACTCCAAGGTGGCCCGAGCAGCATTAAAAGTGCTCAGTGGCGGATCCATTGAAGCTGCGATTTGGTACACCCCCAGCTTTGCCCTGGCCCATAAAGCCGATTTCATTGCGGAAGAGGTGCGCCTTACTATTCAATATGCAGGCGATCAAGCTTATCGTTTTGGTGTGCGTCACCCTGCCATGAAATTTAAAGCTAAGGATAAGGCGGATACTTTCAAGCATTTAGTCTTTGCAGGCAATGAAGGTTGCGCCAAAGAACTCAAGTCTGCAGTTGAGCAAGGTGTAGCGATGGTTGAAGGAATGAATCTCGCTAAAGATCTTGGCAATCTTCCGCCCAATATTTGTACGCCAACTTATTTGGGTAAAACGGCTCAAGGTTTGAGTAAGAAGACGGGTCTAAAAGTTGAAGTATTGGGTCTTAAACAGATTGAAGCTTTAGGGATGGGCTCATTTCTCTCTGTTGCAAAAGGTTCAGCTACTCCTCCTCAATTTATTGTCATGCGCCATCAAGGTGGCAAGGTTGGAGAAGCTCCTATCGTATTAGTTGGCAAGGGCATCACCTTTGATACTGGTGGTATTTCATTGAAGCCTGGTGAAGCCATGGATGAAATGAAGTACGACATGTGTGGTGCAGCATCAGTCATTGGTACGATGTATTCAGTTTCATTAATGAAGCTGAAGAAAAATGTCATTGGCGTCATACCGACTTGTGAGAATATGCCGTCAGGTCAGGCAACACGTCCAGGCGATATTGTGAAGAGCATGTCGGGGCAAACCATTGAGATTCTCAATACAGATGCAGAGGGACGGTTAATTCTTTGTGATGCGCTCACTTATGTGGAGCGCTTTAAGCCAGCTGCAGTAATTGACATTGCAACCTTAACCGGTGCTTGTGTTATTGCGCTTGGTCATGTCCATAGCGGACTGTTTTCTGAAGACGAAACCTTGGTTAGAGAGCTTACAAAGGCAGGTCACGCCTCATTGGATACGGTATGGCGTTTGCCTTTAGATGCGGCTTATCACGAGCAACTCAAATCCAATTTTGCGGATGTTGCCAATATTGGTGGCCGTCCTGCTGGAAGTGTGACGGCAGCATGTTTCTTATCGCGTTTTACTGAGAAATATAAATGGGCACATTTGGATATTGCTGGAACTGCATGGAAGAGTGGTGCTGCTAAGGGCTCGACTGGTCGCCCTGTACCGCTCTTGGTTAATTTCTTACTTGAGCGTAAGTAATTAGTGGAAAGAATCCAATGCTAGGCTCTGTGGATACAAATTGAATGGCTCGAATCGATTTTCATAGCAATGTTGCTGATAAATTGGAATACGCTTGTCGTTTGACGCGAAAGATTTGGAGCGCAACACCTGAAGGTGAGCCAGTGCGCAACATTGTGATGGTTGGAGAAAGGGCTGATCTTCAAAAGCTCAATGAACTCCTTTGGACTTTTAGTAACACTGATTTTCTGCCGCACTGTTTTATAGAAGACGAAGCGGCTGCAGAAACTCCAATTGTTTTGACGGATGACTTTGCCTCTCCTGCGCTCAATAACATTCCCCATGCCGATGTCATGATTCATTTGGGAATGCGAATGCCTAAAAATGTTCCAGCTTTGGTTGAAAGATTTCCTCGAATTGTTGAGGTGGTAACGGTGAATGAGGCAGAGCGTTTGGCTGGTCGTGAGCGCTATAAAGCGTACCGTGAGTTAGGTCATGAATTAAACAACTTTGACCAATCTAAAAGTTAATATTCATGTTGATTCATCCTCAGTTTGATCCAGCCGCAATTCGAATCGGATCCTTTGCCATTCATTGGTATGGCTTGATGTACTTAATGGCCTTTGCGCAATTTTTGCTTTTAGGTCGATTGCGAATACAGGCCTCGCGTTATCAAGCCTTAGGGTGGACCTATAAAGATTTAGAAGACTTGCTATTTGCTGGCGTTCTTGGTGTGGTGTTGGGAGGACGTTTGGGTTACACCCTGTTTTATATGCCCGGTTTTTATTTATCCCATCCCTTGAGTATTTTTAAGATTTGGGAAGGGGGCATGTCTTTCCATGGTGGATTGCTAGGGGTTCTAGTCGCGCTTTACTGGTTTGCTAAAAAGCGCAAGACCACCTTTTTTGTAGTGAGCGATTTAGTTGCGCCTTTGGTTCCTTTTGGTTTGGCTTTTGGCCGCCTTGGAAACTTTATTAATGGTGAGTTGTGGGGTAGACCGACTGATCTTCCTTGGGCGATGATCTTCCCAATGGTTGATTCGGTTCCGAGGCATCCCTCGCAAATTTATCAACTATTTGGTGAAGGTATCTTTCTTGGTGTTGCTTTGTGGGTTTATGCAGGCAAACCAAGGCGCGTTGGTCAAGTGTCTGGATTTTTCTTGTTGGGCTATGGAGTCTGTCGGTTCTTGGCTGAATATGCCCGTGAACCCGATGCCTTTTTGGGTCTACTCGGGCTTGGCTTGTCGATGGGTCAATGGCTATGTATACCAATGATGATTTTGGGTATTTATTTGATGACAGCATTTAAATCCAAAACCGTCTGATCACTTTTATGTTGAATGAAGAGCTCACGCTAAGGAAGTTGGAGATTCTCTGTTCATTTGTGAGAACGGGAAGTCTTTCTAAAACTGCTGAAGAAATGCGCTTAAGCTCGGTGAGCATACATAAAGCATTGCATTCGCTCGAGTCTGGGGTGGGGTGTCCTCTTTTTGTTAAAGATGGACGTCAACTAAAAGCGTTGCCTGCAGCAACCTATCTCGCTGAGGCGAGTATAGATTTATTGGCTGATTTAGATCGCGTTCTAAAAAAGACTAGAGCAAAAGCAGGGGTCGAGAGCAGTCAAATTCGCTTAGGGTCTATGTACTCCCTAACAGCAAACATCATTCCTCGCATGATTATGGGTACCAAAATCCGTAGATCTGATTTGGATATCGATTTGTATCTGGGGTCTAACGAGGATTTAATGAAAAGACTTACTGAGGGCAGTGTTGATGCAGTCGTCATTGCAGTGCCTTCAACTAATCTTCCGGATGGTATTCAGGTAGTGCCTTTATTTGAGGACCAGTTGTATCTAGCGTCCTCCAAGTCTGCTAAACCAGCGCATGCCAATATTGATTTATCAGAGTATCAAGGCGAAAAGTTTTTGACTTTAAAAGATGGTTTTGCGACCACTTCTGGGTTTTATGAAGCTTTTCAGTTAGCAGGATTTAAGCCCAATGTAGTGATGAAGGTGGGTGATATCTTTTCCCTTATGAATATGGTTTCGGGAAACCTTGGCAGAACATTGTTGCCAGGAAGGGTAAAAGCGCTGATGGGCAATGCAATTGAATTTACCCCTTTGTTACCTAAATATCAGGTAACCCAACATATCGGTTTAATGTACCTTCAGGCTAATGAATCGAATCCCAACATTTTGGCGCTTGCAGCAGAAGCCCGTATGTTGCATCGCAATAATAGCTAATACTACCCCTAGGTATACCCCTTTTCATTAACTTAAAGTTAATGAAATTACATTCCAATTAATTGATTTAGGGGTTACTCGGCTTTACATTTATATCGACCCATTATCCCTATGGGAAAAATTCATTGAGAGATCATTCATGCTCGAAAAGTTAACAAAAGCGCGTTACTTTTCCCGCGTCACAGGCGCGGTCAATCGACTTATTTCTGAGCGAGGGGAATCGAACGCGGTAAGCATGGCTGATGATGTAATTAATAACTACCGCAAACTTTCCAAAGATCAGCATCTCAAATTTTTTACCTTTTTATTTGAAAAATTAAATCCGGATGCAACTGCGGTAATGGCTGCGGCTCAAAATTTTTCTGCTGAGGCGAGCGCACGTAATTACATTAAATTGCAGCGCGTTACAGAACCCCCGAGGCAAGAATTATTTCGTCGCCTCAATCGCGCAACCAATGGAACTGCGGCCTTAGTAGGTATGCGGCGCGATTTATTGCAGTTGCTTGATAAGCAACCCGAGTTAACCGCAGTCGATTTTGACTTACGCCACCTGTTGTCTTCTTGGTTTAACCCTGGATTTTTGAAGATGCATCGAGTGGATTGGAAGTCTCCAGCTGAAGTACTGGAAAAGTTAATTCAGCATGAGGCTGTGCACGCGATCGATGGATGGGATGATTTGCGTCGTCGATTGCAGCCTGATCGTAGATGCTTTGCTTTTTTTCACCCACAACTACCCAATGAACCCCTCATTTTTGTTGAGGTTGCCTTGTTGCCAGAAATACCAGCGGTAATTACTCCATTAGTAGATAAGAGGGCGGAGACAGTTCATCAAACCTCTCAATACAAGGTTGCCGCTTTCTACTCCATCAGTAACTGTGAACCAGGCTTGCGTGGTGTCTCAATGGGTAATTTCTTAATAAAACGAGTTGCTGAACAGTTACATGCAGAATTTCCAAGTCTGAAAACATTTGTAACCTTATCGCCTATTCCTGGTTTCATTGATTGGATTGCTGCGGGCGCGGATATTGATGGTGAAAAGTCTGGCGTGCAGTTAAAGCCTGCTATTCGTGCGTCACGTGAGCAGGCTTTAGAAACAATAGGACTATCAAATCGTTCTTGGGCGGAACGATTGAGTGCTGGGTGGCATCCAGACAATGCAACTGAAAAAGAGAAGGCCGCATTGTTATGTTTAGCCAGTATTTACCTAGGATTGGGATCTGCGGGTCGCAACGGAAATCCAGTGGCTAAATTTCATCTGGGTAATGGTGCCAAATTGCATCAAATCAATTGGGCTGGTGATTTGTCTCGTAAGGGTTTAAGACAATCGGCTTCGCTCATGGTGAACTACTTATATGACCTTTCAGCAGTGGAGGAGAACCATGAGCGTTTCACTCAAGGTCAGATTGATTATTCAAGAGCAGTAGGCAAGTTAATGACTCTCTAGAAAAGAATTTAGGAGGAGATGCTCTGAGGTAGAGCCCAAAGAGGTTCATCTTGGGGTTTATTAAACGAACTGGGCGACAAGATCCAGAAAGCAGTAAGGCGAAAATTAAGCGGTTTTAATAATGTACATAGCCATCATGAATGGTAAGTGGAGGAGACATCATGTTTAAGCAGTCGAGCTTTTCGGTAGTGATTAAGAAAGCACTTTTTCTAATTTGCGCAACGCCACTATTGGTGTGTGCACAAGAGTGGCCTAATAAGCCGATTACAGTGGTTGTGCCATTTCCTGCGGGGGGCGGCACAGATGCATTTGCTAGGCCTTTAGCTGCTCAGCTTACAAAGCAGTTAGGCAAACAAATCGTGATTGACAATCGTGGCGGTGCTGGAGGCACTTTAGGGGCTTCCATTGCAGCTAAGGCTGCACCAGATGGTTATACCTTCTTCATGGGCGCGGCCCACCATGCAATCGCTCCAGCTATGTATCCAAACTTGGACTACGACATTGAGAAGAGTTTTATTCCGGTGGCAATGGTGGCCAATCCGCCTCAGGTAATTGTGGTCAATCCCAAAAATGTTCAAGTTAAAAACCTCAAAGAATTTATTGAGCTCTTAAAAAAGAATCCTGGCAAATTCAATTACGCCAGTGCTGGCAACGGATCATCACATCATTTAGCTGCCGAACAATTTAAGATGTTGACCAAAACCTTTATTACACACATTCCTTATCGCGGTGCTGGGCCAGCCATGCAAGATTTAATTGCGGGCCAAGTAGATATTGAGTTTGATGGCTTGGGATCATCTGCGGCCCAAATTAAAAACGGTTCAATAGTTGCAATTGCTGTGGCATCTCAAAAACGCGCTCCTGGTTTTCCAGATGTACCAACTGCTGCAGAAGCAGGATTAGTAGGTTACGAAGTTTCTACATGGTACGGCTTATTTGCACCTAAGGGCACACCTCAGCCAATTGTTGACCGCATGATTGTTGAGGTGCAAAAAGCCATCAATACTCCTGAGTTAAAAACTATCTGGACTAATAATGGCTCTGATACGCCGAATTTGTCTGGTGCAGCATTTGGCAGGTTTGTGAATGCCGATATCAAACGTTGGGCTGCTGTAGCTAAGGCTTCTGGCGCTAAATTAGATTAAACATTACCCCTAGGATTTGAGGTTCTTATGAATTTGTATTCACTATTGGAAAAGGGTTTTCCAAAAGATAAAAAAGCTTGCGCAATTGAGACGCATGATGGTCTTTATTATTCTTGGGGTGATCTAGAAGGGGCAACGGCAAAGCTTGCGAATTTACTTGCCAGTCTGAAGTTGCCAAAGGGATCCAGAGTTGCTGTGCAGGTAGAAAAGTCACCTGAAGCACTCTTTTTATATCTAGCAACCATCCGTGCAGGCTATGTATATTTACCTCTCAATACAGCTTATCAAGCCGCTGAAATTCAATATTTCTTAGAAAACGCAGAGCCTGCAGTGGTTGTATGCAGTAGCAAAAATCTTTCTTGGGTATCCAAGGTAGCTGCTAAAGCTGGCACTAAACATGTCTTCACCTTGGATGAAAACCGGACTGGTACTTTATTAGAGCGTGCGGCCAGCTTAAGCAATCAATTTAAAACTGTTGCAGCTAAAGATGATGACCTCGCAGCAATTTTGTATACCTCTGGTACCACTGGTCGCAGCAAAGGTGCGATGTTGACTCATAAAAATCTGGGAAGTAATGCACAGGTATTGCAAAAGTTTTGGGGTTGGAAAAAAGGCGATGTTTTATTGCATGCCTTGCCTATTTTTCATGTGCACGGTTTATTCGTAGCGGCACACGGCGCATTGATTAATGGCAGCAAAATGATTTGGTTGCCGCGTCTTGATACTGCGCAACTTATCAAGCATATGCCTCAATCTACAGTCATGATGGGAGTGCCTACTTTTTATGTGCGCTTGTTGGCTGATAAAGGATTTACAAAAGAAGTTGCGCGTAACATGCGCTTATTTATTTCTGGATCTGCTCCGTTACTCACAGAAACATTTAATACCTTTATTGATGTGATAGGACAACCTATTCTTGAGCGTTATGGCATGAGTGAAACAGTCATGCTGGTTTCCAATCCATACAAAGGAAAACGCGTAGGTGGTTCTGTTGGTCTGCCATTGCCTGGGGTTCAGGTGAGGGTGGTCAACGAAGATAACAAGCCTTGCAAAGTAAATGAAATTGGTGGTATTCAGGTAAAAGGCCCGAATATATTCAAAGGCTATTGGAGAATGCCTGAGAAAACTGCCGAAGAATTTACTAAAGACGGTTGGTTTAAGACTGGAGATGTTGGTCGTTGGGGCGGTGATGCTAATGGCGGTAAGGCGCCTAATAACTACTTGTGTATTGTTGGTCGCAGCAAGGATTTAATTATTTCCGGTGGTTATAACGTTTACCCCAAAGAAATCGAGAGTTTCATTGATGACATGGACGGCGTTGATGAAAGTGCTGTGATTGGTATTCCTCATCCTGATTTTGGTGAGGCGGTCATGGCTGTAGTTGTGCCTAAGGCTGGGGCGAAGTTAAATGCGGAAGCGATGATTGCAACTTTGAAAACACAGATTGCGAACTTTAAGATTCCAAAGCGTGTAGAAATCGTTGCTGATTTGCCTCGTAATGCGATGGGCAAAGTGCAGAAAAATATTCTGCGTCAACAATTTGCTAGTTAATTAAAATCCGAATGCTTTGCGGCTTTCATTGAACATGAATGCCGCAAGCATGAGCAACATTACCCCAAAAATACGCTTTAGTTGAGCCACATTTAGTTTGCGGGCCATTTTTGCGCCTAGTGGTGCAGTAAATATGCTAACCGTTGCAATGCAAATGACTGCGGGCAGGTAAACAAACCCCAATGAGCCAGCAGGAAGGTTGGGGTGTCCCCAGCTCCCATACATATAGCCTATAGTGGCTGCTGCTGCTATCGGAAATCCCAATCCGGAGGAGCTTGCCATTGCTACATGTGGTTTTACATTGCACCAAAGCATAAAGGGTACTGTAATGAAAGCGCCACCTGCACCCACCAAGCTAGATAGGGCTCCAGCAAATGTTCCAAACCCAAATATGCCTAAGGCACTCGGAAGGTCTCTACCAGCTTTAGGTTTTTTGTTCAGCAACATCTGGACAGATGTATAAACAATAAATACTGCAAAAAATAGTGAAAGCCAAGAAGTATTTAAGGCTTCAAATATTTTGCTGCCACCTATTAAGCTACCTATCACTAAACCTGGGCTTAATGACGCAACCAATTTCCAATCAATTGAGCCATGTTTGTGATGCGCCCAGATTGCAGAGGTGGTAGTGAATAAGATGGTGGCCATGCCGGTGGCAATGGCCATATGCACAATCACGCTTTGATCAAAGTGGAGATGATTGAAAACTAGAATCATGAAAGGCACCAGAATCATGCCTCCACCGATACCTAACAAACCCGCAAGAAATCCAGAGATGCTGCCACAGAGCATCAGCATGGCAATGTCGCTTAGTAACATGAATTCCCCGCCTTAGCCGCTAGGCCGTCATCCTGAACCCTAAGGTTCAAGGTGGAACGGCTACTCTGCTTCGGGTGCATTAAGTAGTTCAGGGAGTAACCAAGTCTAAGTTGGCACTGTGATCTAACAAAACGCTCACGCCCACAAGGTAAAGATCGTTCCGGATGCTTGCGCATCGGTTCAAGGAACTATTGGCCTTGGCGAACCAGGCAGGGAAAGGGTTTGCATCAACTCATCCACTTGTTTTTCTAATACCTGAATTTCACCTTGAAGACGGGTTACTTCATCGGCACTGATATTAGAGGTGGTGCTTTGTTGCGATTGATTATTTTGCAATTTAATGAGGTCTCCCGCGATTTTTAATGCGGCCATCATGCTAGCGCGTTCTATGCTGCGGTTGCCACCCTTAATTGCAAGTTGTATTTGTTCGTCAACCAACACACAAGCGGAGCGCAAGAGAGACTCATGCTCAGCGCTGGTTGCTAAAGTAATTTTTTGACCAGCGATGTTTACTTCAATGCGTTGTTGGCTCATTGTCATCCTCTGGGTTATTTGGTGTAACAGCTTCGCCGAGTAAATTGAGTTGGCGACCATCGCTTTGTTCTGGTAAACGACTCAAAATATGTTGAATGCGTTTTTGTGCATCCTCAATCTTGTTTTCTTGTTGCGTACGTTCTTGGACCAGATTTTTAACCGCATCCTGAATCAAGGAAATTTTGTACGACAGGCGCTCAACCGAAGCGCTCAAGGCATTTAAGCCTGGCGCTTCAGAATCCTGGGGAAAGGAGGTTAGCTCGCTCATATAGGCATTGTAGCCTTAGGCTTAGCTTAGATGCTAGACCTGGCAAGCTAAGCTCAAAATGCTAGTTAAAGCTGTACTTGAGAGATGCAAAAACTGATCTCGGTTCACTGGGGTAGTAAAAGTGCCTTCCAGAAAATGAGCTCACACCCCCATAAGTGGAGTATTGGGCATTACCCACATTTTTAACCGTTAATCGCCCTTCGATGCCCTTGAACTTATAAGAGGTAAAAATATCTCCGATGACATAAGCAGGCATCGTTGGGGTTGCGCTGTAATTATTTGGTCCCGTATCGTAATGTTGATTGCTAACGTAGTTCACTACGCCTCCTACTGACCAATTGCTGGTAATCAGGTAATTTGCTCTGGCGTTAAGCAATGTATCTGGGACGATGGGGATGGCATTTCCTGCAAAAGGGCCATTTGCATAATATGATTTTTGGTACTTGCCTCCCGCAGCAACAAAAAGTGATGGGGAAATATTTGAGGAGATATCAAACAAAATCCCTCCTCGATTGGTTTGGTATATCGAGTTGTAGTTATACCCAGTTGAGGGGTTATAACTAATCTCATTTTGTGTCATGGATTTAAATATCGACGAAGTAATCTTTGATTTCCAGACGGACCAGCTGCCACCCATCTCATAAGTTTGGGTAGTTTGGGGTTGCAATATTCCATTAAAGACAGTTTCGTAAGCCCCATCAGGGTTGTATGCAAAGCCCCAGTACTCATCGATGTTGGGAAACCTGAAAGACTGATTCCACTTTACGTACACTCGTTGCCCTGGCAGGTAATTCGCATTTAGGGCAACATCCCCTGCGTTAGCTGCAAATTGCTGAGAATTATTGACGGTGCCATTGGCTGCGTAAATCGATGTATTTGTAGTTGATGCTTGCTGTACTTGACGTCGGAATCCGCCACTTGCTTCCAATATTTTGCTTAATGGAATCCTTTGGATTAGATAAAAAGAATTATTGATCTGTGTAGCGCTTTGCGAATCGCTAGTTAGATTGCCGTAATAGATGCCGTAAGTATTGTTAATAGCATCGAACTGGTTGGCGCGGATAATTCCTTGAGAAAGTGGTGAGTAACCATTGCTACCACCTTGATTGGCTTTGGAAAAATCATACCCAATGATGGTGGTACCAATAACACCCAGGTTTGCTTTTAAGCGTGGAGAAAGTGCAAGTTGCCAACCAACCAATTTATTGTTCATTGGCCCGCCAGCATAGCCAAAGTCTGGTGTCGCAAAATAATCTGCTTGTGGTGTGTAATAAAAAGAGGTCTTATTGTTATAAGAAGTATCTATCTCGAATACATAATTCTCATTCAAAGACTTGGTGAGTCCTTGGCGAAAACCCAAATTGTTTGTGCTGTAATTATTTCCAGCATTCTGAGGGCTCACGGATAATGGATTGCCTGAGCCAACCAAGCCTACTACTGCACTCGCTAATTGTTGGTTGGTGTAGCCATAGTAAACATCAACGTAGGCACGATCACCACTACCTAAGTCTTGAGAAATTTTTGCATCGATAGAGTAGGCGTTCGCAGCTGTGTTGGGTCTCCAACCATTGGTGTTGGAGGTATTCGCACTGAGCTGAAGCGTAGTTTTATCAATGGTATTTCTAAATATCGCATTATTGATTGAGGTGCCCCAAGTTCCATAACTTGCTGATACTTGGTTGAAATTCTTTTTTCCACCGTTGGTAATGATGTTGATTACCCCGCCAACAGCGCCATTGCCATACTGGACGCTCGCGCCTCCTTGAAGTATTTCAATGCGCTCGATGGAATCAATGGGGATCGTTGACCAGTCGACATTTCCAGAGTCAATTGGATTAATTCGGATTCCATCAACTAATACGGCAGTCGTACTGTTGCCTGTTGGCCCAAATCCTCCCATATCAACGGATGCATCTAGGTTAAGGGAGCCAGAATTTAGCCCGCTCACTCTTAAGCCGCCAATTTGCGATAACACTTGCGGGATGGTATTCGAGCTGGAGTTTTCTATTTCTTCGCGAGTGATGACATTGACATTGGCTGGCACCTCATTGAGGTTTTCTTCAAAGCGGGAGCCCGTAACAATGACGGTGTTTGAAGAATTTTGTGCAAAAACAAAAAGAGGGGAGTTGAGTAAGGTTAAAGCGGCGCAAATCTGAGCGATTTGCTTTTGTTTGAACTGCTGTTTCATGACTAGCTTTCTGTTATCGAGTGCCTAGCTAACTTCCCCGTTAGCTGGGTCGAACAGAATTTCCCGTGCAGGAGTTCAGGCGTCAATGAGGCGCAGGATGAGAAACTAAGCGCTTTCTTGGCGCGCGAAGATCCCCGTCCGCAAAATTCCACCTGTCTTGGCCGGTATCCGGGCTAGTAAATATGAGAATCTGGCCTTCCCATGCGATTGACGCGCACAGTGGCTTTGTCAGATTCCTGACGCCTTCGACTGCAAATAAAGACGCATTTACCTACCGTTGCGGGGGCAGCACACGTTTAGTGTTTCCCGTTTAACTTTATTGCACTGCAACAAAGCACCACGACTACGTCATTCTAGCTTATTTGATTGGGTATATGCCCTAAATAAGGGCTTTAAAGGGTAAAAAAGCCTACAATAGTGGGTCTAGGATTAAGGATTCATGACTGTATTAGATAAGCACCCCGAAAAAAACCTGATTCGTTTGCAACTGAGTCAAAACTCAGTCCTAAAAAGCTTGGATCAGGAAGCAATGGCCGATTTAGAGCGCCATTTAGAGATTTCTGATCTCAAAAAATCAGAAATCTTGCTTCACCAAGGTGATCACCAGATGGAGCAATACTTCGTATTGGATGGCATCTTGAAGCGCATTGTTTCTAGTGCGGATGCCAAGGAAATGATTCTGCGCTTTGCGATTGAAAAGGATATTGAAACTAGCTATGCCGCTTGGCGTTTGAAGACTGCTGCCCCATACAGTATTGCGTGTGTAACGAAGGCAAGGGTGGCGCGGATGCCTCTTAAGAAATGGGCAGAGTTTCTTGAGCAGCACAAACCTCTCAAGGAGAGTTTTGAGTTTGAAGTCATGCGCCTGATGAGCGAGATCATGGCCCATACCATTACCTTGCACATGTTGGACGCCCCAGGCCGAGTAGAGCGATTCTTGCGCAAATATGAGGATTTATTTGAGCTTCTCCCCAAAAAGGAGCTGGCTGCTTACCTCAATTTATCGCCCGAGACTTTGAGTCGCCTCAAAACAAAACACAAAGAGCTTTTTATATAAGTTTGTGGGCTCCTGTAATTATAGGAATTAGGGGGGAAATTGACCGAAGTCAATGATGAACCCCCTCCCCAAGCCTAATATTCATTTCAGCCTAAACGGGATAAATACCCGTTGTGCGATTAATAACTAAATTGGAGACGTTAGCGAAAGCTAAATTGCAACAACCCATTCAGGGCAGACCCGCAATTTTAAAAAAACTTCTATGACAACAGATAACCAAAACACCCAACTTACAGATGGCTTCCATCTCGTCATTGACGCTTTGAAAGCCAATGACCTCAACACCATTTTCGGCTTGGTTGGTATTCCAATTACAGACTTATGCCGCCTAGCGCAAGCAGAGGGTATGCGTTTTATTGGGTTCCGCCATGAGCAACATGCTGGTAATGCTGCGGCGATTGCTGGCTACATGACGCAAAAGCCGGGTATCTGCATGACAGTTTCCGCGCCTGGATTCTTGAATGGTTTAACAGCCCTTGCTAACGCAACTGTTAACTGTTTCCCAATGATTTTGATTTCTGGTTCAAGCGAACGTGAAATCGTTGACTTGCAACAGGGTGACTACGAAGAGATGGATCAGCTTAACGCTGCTAAGCCATATTGCAAAGCTGCTTATCGTATTAATCACATAGAAGATATCGGTATTGGTTTTGCACGCGCCATTCGTGCTGCAGTATCTGGTCGTCCTGGCGGTGTGTATTTAGATTTACCAGCCCAATTACTCAGCCAAACAATGCCTGTAGAAGAGGCTAAGAAATCAATTTTCAAGGTAATTGATCCAGTTCCACGTCAAATCCCAGCAGCTGATGCAGTTGCTCGTGCATTAGATGTGCTCAAGGGTGCAAAGCGCCCACTGATTCTTTTGGGTAAAGGTGCTGCTTATGCACAAGCAGATCAAGAGATTCGTGATTTGATTGAAAAGTCTGGAATTCCTTACCTGCCTATGTCAATGGCCAAAGGCTTATTGCCAGACAATCATCCGCAGTCTGCATCCGCAGCCCGTTCATTTGTATTGGCTGAGGCTGATGCAGTGTTGTTAGTTGGCGCACGTTTGAATTGGTTGCTTGCGCACGGCAAAGGTAAAACTTGGGGTAAAGATCCGAAGAAATTTATCCAAATCGACATTCAAGCAAATGAAGTGGATAGCAACGTACAAATCGCTGCTCCATTGATTGGTGATATTGGTTCTTGTGTTGGTGAACTTTTGAAAGGGATTGCTGCCGTTCCTAAGCCAAGCGCTGAATGGATCGCTGCAATTACTGAGAAGAAAGATAAGAACACCGCCAAGATGGCTGAGACATTGGCCAAGGAAGCTAACCCAATGAACTTCCATGGCGCATTGCGTGTGATTCGTGATGTGATCAAGAAGAACCCAGATGTGAATTTAGTAAACGAAGGTGCTAATACGCTTGACTATTGCCGTGCGATTGTTGATATGTACAAGCCACGTAAACGTTTTGACTCGGGTACTTGGGGCATTATGGGTATCGGAATGGGTTATGCAATTGGTGCAGCGGTAACTAGTGGTTTGCCAACCGTAGCAGTTGAGGGCGATAGCGCATTTGGTTTTAGCGGCATGGAATTGGAAACAGTTTGTCGTTACAAGCTTCCAATCACAACGGTTGTATTTAATAACAATGGCGTTTATCGCGGTACTGATCAAAACCCAACTGGTGGTCCTGATGTTGCACCAACCGTGTTTGTTAAAGACGCGCGCTATGACAAGATGATTGAAGCATTTGGTGGTGTTGGTTACTACGTAACCACTCCAGCAGAATTAGAAGCAGCGTTAACAGAAGCAATTGCTGCCGGTAAACCAGCTCTCATCAATGCTGTTATTGATGAAACCGCAGGTACTGAAAGTGGGCGTTTAACAAACTTGAACCCATCCACTGCAGCTGCTAAGAAGTAATCCCAAATTAATTTAGAAGCAAACAAGAAAGACTTAAGGAGAAACAAACATGACTAAACCATTAGATGGCATTCGTATTATTGACTTCACTCACGTACAAGCAGGTCCTGCATGTACTCAGTTGTTAGCTTGGTATGGCGCTGACGTGATTAAAGTAGAGCGCCCAGGTGCTGGTGACGTGACTCGTAGCCAGTTGCGCGATATTCCAGGCGCTGATGCTTTGTACTTCACTATGTTGAATGGTAACAAGCGTTCTTTGACTTTGGATACTAAGACTGCCGAAGGTAAAGAAGTATTAGAGAAGATGATCAAGACTTCTGATGTCATGGTTGAGAACTTTGGCCCAGGTGCTTTAGATCGCATGGGATTCTCTTGGAAGCGTATTCAAGAATTGAATCCAAGAATGATCATGGCTTCTGTAAAAGGTTTTAGCGATGGTCACTCATACGAAGATTTGAAAGTGTATGAGAACGTTGCTCAGTGTGCTGGTGGCGCCGCTTCTACAACTGGTTTCTGGGATGGTCCTCCTACAGTTTCTGCAGCTGCTTTGGGCGACTCCAATACTGGTATGCACTTGGCAATCGGTATTTTGACTGCTTTGATGCAGCGTGAAAAAACTGGCCGCGGTCAAAAAGTATCTTGCTCAATGCAAGACGCTGTATTGAATTTGTGCCGTGTGAAGTTACGCGACCAACAACGTTTGGACAAAGTTGGTTACTTGGAAGAGTACCCACAATATCCACATGGTTCATTCTCTGATGTAGTTCCACGTGGCGGTAACGCTGGTGGTGGCGGTCAGCCAGGTTGGGTTTTGAAGTGTAAGGGTTGGGAAACAGATCCAAACGCATACATCTACTTCACTATTCAAGGTCACGCTTGGGAGCCAATTACTAAGGCTTTGGGTAAACCAGAGTGGGCAACTGATCCTGCTTACATGACTGCCGAAGCGCGTCAAGATAAGATTTTTGACATCTTCGCAACAATTGAAGATTGGCTCAAAGATAAGACTAAATACGAAGCGGTGGATATCCTCCGTAAGTTTGATATTCCATGTGCCCCAGTTCTCTCCATGAAAGAATTGGCTGCATCTCCAGACTTGCGTAAGAGTGGTTCGATCGTTGAAGTTGACCACAAAGTACGCGGTAAGTATTTGACTATCGGTAGCCCAATCAAGTTCTCTGATTTGCAAATCGATGTGAAGCCATCTCCTGTATTGGGAGAGCATACTGATGAAGTGTTGGCCGACCTTGGTTACAACGCTGAAGATATTGCTAAGTTGCATGCAGCAAAAGCAGTTTAATAAAACCAAGATTCCGCAATAAGCGGTTGTTTGTAGTTATCTTAAGGCGCCCCTTGTGGGCGCCTTTTTTATGTCCTCCTAATGAGGTAATCTCTCGCAATGCAAGTCTTCTAAGTCCCATATAGGACCTTGAAATCCCTCTGTTTCGATCTCATATAGCTTTTGTAAGGCTTAGATGGGTTTTGTGCCCAATAATTGGGCGAACTTCAAATTCCCTTATTTCTCGCTGGTAAAATTGCCTTAATTCAAAATTTTCATTCTTATTAGGACTTAAACCATGGCAAAAGCACTAGAAGGGGTCAAAATCCTCGACTTTACGCACGTTCAATCGGGACCAACCTGTACACAGTTACTGGCTTGGTTCGGTGCGGATGTAATCAAAGTAGAAAAATCAGGTGAAGGTGATGCAACTCGCGGTCAATTGCGCGACATCCCTGATGCGGACAGTTTGTATTTCACAATGTTGAATCACAATAAGCGTTCAATTACCGTCAATACCAAAACCCAAAAGGGTAAAGAAATTCTGGAGCGTTTGATTAAAGAGTGTGACGTTTTAGTTGAAAACTTTGCACCAGGCGCACTCGATCGTATGGGATTTTCTTGGGAGCGTATTCAAGAGCTCAACCCAATGATGATCATGGCTTCAGTAAAAGGATTTGGACCTGGACCATATGAAGATTGCAAAGTATATGAAAACGTAGCGCAGTGTGCTGGTGGCTCTGCATCTACTACTGGTTTTGATGACGGCCCTCCGATGGTGACTGGCGCACAAATTGGCGACAGTGGTACTGGTTTGCATTTGGCGTTAGGTATTGTTACAGCGCTTTATCAACGCACTCACTCTGGTCGCGGTCAAAAAGTATTAGCAGCGATGCAAGATGCAGTGTTGAACTTGTGCCGCGTGAAATTACGTGACCAACAACGCTTAGAGCGCAATGGCTTGATGCAAGAGTATCCACAGTTTCCTAATGGTGAGTTTGGTGATTCTGTGCCTCGCGCTGGCAATGCCTCTGGTGGTGGCCAACCTGGTTGGATCGTGAAATGCAAAGGCTGGGAAACTGACCCAAATGCTTACATGTATGTGATTGTTCAGGCTCCAGTTTGGGAGGCTGTATGTAAAGTTATTGGTCGTGAAGATTGGATTACTGATGTGCGTTTTGCATCACCAATGGCACGCTTACCCCACTTGATGGAAATTTTCGGCGAGATTGAAAAATGGACGATGACCATGACTAAGTTTGAGGTCATGGATGTATTAAATAAATACGACATCCCATGCGGTCCTATTTTGTCTATGAAAGAGATTGCTGAAGAGCCTGCATTGCGCGCGACTGGTACTGTAGTTGAAGTGGATCATCCGATTCGTGGCAAGTACCTCACTGTTGGCAATCCAATCAAGATGTCAGATAGCCCAACAGAAGTGACGCGTTCACCATTACTGGGTGAGCACACTGATGAGATTCTTCATGAGTTGGGTTACACCACTGACGATTTAATTGCCTTACGTCACGATAAGGTAATCTAAGATGCGGATTGCTTTGATTGGGAGTGCGGATTTTGGTAAAGCTGCTTTAGAGGCTTTTTTAGACCGAGGCGATGAAATAGTTGCTGTTTTTTGTCCGCCAGATAATCCCAAATCAAGTAAACCTGAAGTCTTAAAAGAGGCTGCGCTAGCAAGGGGATTAAACCCCTTGCAATTTGCATCATTAAAAGGTCCTGACGCTGCTCAAGCCATGATTGATAGCAACGCAGATATCTGTGTGATGGCTTATGTTGTTCAGTTTGTGCCGCAAGAGCTGGTGAAGATTCCGAAACATGGAACGATTCAATATCACCCATCCTTGTTGCCCAAGTATCGTGGGCCAAGCGCCATTAATTGGGCGATTGCATTGGGTGAAGAGAAAACCGGTTTAACAATCTTCCGCCCTTCAGATGGCTTGGACGAAGGTGAAGTAATTTTGCAAAAGGAAGTGCCGATTGGTCCAAACGATACGCTCGGCAAAATCTACTTTGATCATCTCTTTCCAATAGGCATTAAAGCGCTGATGGAGGCCGCTGATTTGGTAGTGGCCGGTAAGCATCAAGAATTGGTTCAAGATGAATCAAAAGCAAATTATGAAGGGTGGTTTGATGCAAGCGCTGCACAGATTCATTGGGCAAGCCATATTAGTCAAATCTATAACCTCATTCGTGCATGTAATCCTGCGCCAGGAGCTTGGACTAAGTTTGGCGAGCAAAAGGTCCAAATTTATGATTGCCACAAGCATGTAGCTGCAACATTTAGTGCTGTTGAAGGTAAGCCTGGAGAGATCACTCAAATCACTTTGGATTCTTTTTTTGTTGCCTGTCATGGTGGACAAATTGAGGTGCTCAAAGCCAAAGGTGCCGCTGGCAAGGTTTCTGGTGCAGAGTTGGCAAAGGAGTTAAGCCTAGAAGTAGGGCAGTCCTTCGCACTTTAATTTTGCTATTGAAAGACTCTTAGTAAGGCAGGATCTCGTTTAATTGCAATAATCTTCTCTTAAAAATACTAGTAGAAAGATACTAGTATTAGTATTAAATTCTATTTAAAGTTTATACGCATTAAATATAATTAAATTCCTTTAAATAGCAATTTAAATATATTTGCAATGAAAACAATCGCATCTCGCTTATTCATAATGGGCGTTCTGTTCTTGTTAGCGCCCTTAGCGAGTGCGCAAACCACCTGTTCAAATGTTGATCCTGCTACTGGAACAATTACTGGCACTACAGTTACATGTACCGGAACTGGAGCTGCATATTCTGGACGCATTGGCGCCACAACCAGCCTGGCTACAGGTGCGCCAACGCAGAGTGGTATTACGGTTACAACGGACCCAAATACTTCAATTGGACTTAACTCTACAATTTTTGGCCCTAATACAGCAACAATTAATTTGCTTGATAACGCCAATATCACGATAGGCAACAATGCAACCGTGTCTGCGCCAAACAGTGGTGCTGCTGTAGATAATTCGGCAATCTATTTTCGTAATGGTGGCACTCTTTTAATTGGAGCCGGAGCAACTGTTGTTAATTACGCTATAGGTGGCACAGGCGTGCCTCCAATCAATGCTGGCAATAACACCATTGAATTTAATTCGAATAACACCATCACCATTCAAAGTGGTGCCACTGTGAATGCAGATGGCAATGCCTCTTCCTCTGAGGCGATTAACCCCACTGGAACTGGTAATACTATTAATAACTCTGGAACAATTAAATCCCGAACTGGTACAGCGATTTGGTTTCAAAATTCAACAGGAGCTGGTTCATTAAATACGGTAAACAACCTTGCTGGTGGTCTGATTCAAGCGGGTACGGGTGGCCAAGCGATTGGAGCTTCCGGAAATGGCAGTGTGAATTTCAATAACTGGGGAACCGTATCTGGAAATCTATCCTTCGCTACTGGAACAAATAATGTAACTCTTTACACGGGCTCGTCTATTACCGGTTCAATCAATGGCGGGGGCGGCACTAATACATTGCAATTGGCTGGTTCGGGATCCAGCACTTTTAGTAACACAACATCTAATTTTCAGACCTTAAATAAATTAGATTCAGGTACATGGACTCTTGCTAATCCGTTGACAGCTATCTCTAGATTGGCTTCGGTAAGTGTACAAGCTGGCACTTTAACTTTGCAGGGTGACAATAGCGGGTATGGCGGTAGCACATTGATCAGTTCGGGTGCCACCCTACAAGGAAATGCATTGGCGATTCCAGGCTCAACAGCAAGTGGTTCGACGGGTTTAACTAATAATGGAGCTATCGTATTTACTGATAGCGGTAGTGGCAGTTATTCAGGAGTTATTTCTGGAGCTGGTAGTGTATCCATGACTGGTTCTGGTGTTCTCACATTGTCAGGTGCTAATACTTACAGCGGGGGTACAACCGTTTCTTCTGGAACTTTGGTGGGAACTACAACAAGTATTCAGGGTAATGTACTAAATAATTCAAGCGTGAACTTCAATCAGGCTTTTGATGGCACCTATGCAGGAGTAATGAGTGGTACGGGTGCGCTTGCAGTAGATGGCTCAGGTATTGTGACATTCAGTGGTGCCAATATATACACGGGTTCTACCACGATCAATAGTGGCGGCACACTTGCCTTGGCGGATTCAGGAACGATTGCGAATTCAGCATCAGTTGCTAATAACGGAACCTTTGATTTACAGCAAAAAACTACTAATACCAATTTAGTAGGGAGTTATACCCAATCTAGTGGCGGCACACTTAAGTTGGGATTTACAACTGCAAATAATGAAAAGTTGTTGATTGGAACGACTGCTAGTATTGCTGGTTCACTCTATGTCAATGCTGCTCCTGGATACTATTCCGCAGGGCGCTATACCTTGATTAATGCTCAGGGAGGATTAACTGGTAGATTTTCTAGCTTTACAAATAACTTTGATGAAGCTACATCAAAGTATCGCTTGGGTTATGACGGTAATGATGTATTTTTGTATCTTGATACCCCATTTTTAGAGGTGGATAACGTCAATACTGTTCATTCTGTTCAGATTAATGCCTCTGGTTTATCAAGCATCTATAACCAGCAAGTTGCAGCATATCAAGCAGCTTTGATGTACGACTGTCGTGTTTACGATAAAAATAATATCTGCGTAAGTGTTGGTGGACGTTATACCTATTCAGGGCCATCACCATCAGCCAATCAACAAGCTGCTCTATTGGTCTTGGGTTATAAGCCTTCACCGAATTTTCGCTTTGGCGCATTTGCCGACCAAACCATTAGCGTTGCAACACCGTCTGGTTTTAGTCAAAGCAACAATAGCCCGATGTGGGGGCTATTTGCTAAGTGGTATATGAACCCAGATGAAACCGGGTGGGGGGTTCAAGCCTCGGGTGTTGCTTCGAATAGTACGCTGACTATTACGCGTCAGCAATTACAAAATACAGAAGCTGGTTCTGGTTCAACTTCATTTAATGGTCAAGGCTATCAGTTAACGACCAATTATCACCAACCAATAAGTAATTCGGTTTCAGTGGTGCCTTATGTTGGACTGCGTTATACCCATCTGAATAATGGCGGGTACACAGAAGGCAGTAATGCCAATGTGACATTACCGCTTTCATACAATTCGTTAACGCAAAACACTTTCTCAGCAATCGGGGGAATTGGTTTTCGTGTAGGGCTATCTGAGAACTTAACTGGAACTGCATCAGTTGGTGTTCAGCAAAATCTTAAATATTCTATGAACAACTACCAAGTTACTAGTTCGATTGTTGGATTAGAAAATTTTAGTGTAGCAATGCCTGGCAATGTGAATACGATGGCTGCAGCTTCTGCTGGTTTGTTCTATGACATCAACAAGCGGGAGCGTTTAGGCTTTAATGTGCTCTGGCAGCAGCAGCCATTCATTGCCACAAACACTACTACGGCGCTCGCTACCTACACAATTGGTTATTAAACTTCGGGCGTGAATTAAATCTCGAGATTATCGATTAGACGTGTTTTACCGAGCTTGGCAGCTGTCAAGATAACCAGCGGCTCACCGGCTTGTAATTGTTCGTTGGATGCAGGGGCTAAGTCACTCTGCTGGCGAATGGCGATATAGTCGGGCTCCCAGCCACGCTTTGCAAGCGCAGCAATCGCTGCATTCTCGATTTCTTGAATGGATTGATGATTTCGTTCTTTGAGTTGTAGAACGCGTTCACGAACATCTTTTAAAGTCTTTTGCAGCTCAGGCGCTTCAGCGCGCTCAGCAACAGACAGGTAGCCATTGCGCGAAGAGAGGGCAAGACCATCGTCCGCACGAATCGTTTCGCCTGGAATGATTTCAACAGGTAGAGCAAATTGCTTGGCCATCTGACGAATAATCATCAACTGTTGATAATCTTTTTTACCGAATACAGCAACCTTGGGTTGCACACAAGAAAACAGTTTCAGCACAACTGTACAAACCCCTTTAAAGAATCCGGGACGGAATTCTCCTTCAAGGATATCGCCCAATTGTTGTGGGGGGTCTACACGATATTCTTGCGGTTGTGGATAGAGATCTCGTTCTGTGGGTGCAAACAGGATATACACCCCTTCTTTTTCAAGCTTATCAATATCGGCCTGCATCGTGCGGGGGTAGCTATCAAAATCTTCATTAGGCCCAAACTGCAAGCGATTCACGAAGATACTTGCTACAACTGGATCACCATGCTGTCTAGCAAGTCTCATGAGCGATAAGTGGCCCTCATGAAGATTGCCCATCGTCGGCACGAATGATGCTCGATTTTGACCGCGTAAGTGGTCACGTAGTTCTTGGATATCGCTAATGATTTTCATGCAACAGGGGTATAGGCGAGGCGCACATAAATTGGCGCATAAGGCTCAGCTTGAGTGATTTCCACTAAGGCCTCGCGTGAGAGTTCAAGCATTGCAATAAAGTTTACGATGACCACAGCAACACCTTTGCCAGACTTAATCGCATCTTCGAATAGTTCGCCAAACTCTACAAAGCGCGTGCTTTGAAGGCGTCGCAGGATGCGTGTCATAAAGTCTCTTACGGACAATTCTTCGCGTGTAATAGTGTGGTGCTGATTGAGTTTTGCACGATGCAAAACATCACGCCATGCCATTTGAAGGTCATCGACATTTACTTCCGGCCAAGTAATAGCCACAGTCGTATCTACAAAGCCATGTGCTACCTGGAAATCACGTCCCTGTTGCGGTATTTGATCCAACTCTTGAGCGGCAAGTTTCATGCGCTCGTACTCTAAGAGGCGGCGTACTAATTCTGCGCGAGGATCTTCAACCTCTTCTTCGCTGTCCGCTTTCTTCATCGGCAGAAGCATGCGTGACTTAATTTCAATCAACATGGCTGCCATGAGTAAATACTCAGCAGCAAGTTCAAGATTGTGATGACGAATTTGATCAATGTAACTCAGGTACTGCTGGGTTACCTGTGCCATTGGAATATCCAGCACATTGAAGTTTTGCTTACGAATTAAATAGAGCAGAAGGTCTAGTGGCCCTTCAAATGCCTCTAGAAAAACTTCTAATGCATCTGGTGGAATATATAAGTCAGTAGGGAGCTTAAAAAGTGGTTCGCCATACAGTTTGGCGAACGCCTCAGACATGCCATCCGTAACCGATGGGGTGCTATCTAATAAATCTGATAACGGCTGAGCGCTCGGCTCAGATCCAGACGAATTGCCTGAATTAGTCATTCGAATAGACGTAAGCGCGTTGCTTCAATTTTGCAGCTTTGGCGCGACGTTGGTCTTCGGCGCTCAATGGTTCTTTGTCCCAAAGGAGGGCTCGACCCGCTTGCTGATCTGCCTCGAGATGTGGTTTTTCCGATTTGAGTTCATTTAAGAACTGGGTGAATTCAGATTGATATCTTGCCATGACATTTCCTAAAATACTCAATAAATTCAATAACTTATGAAATTAACTCGAAAAGTTATCAATGGACTACAAGTGCCATTATAGGTGCTTTTTAGGAGGCTTTTTACAAGTTTGCTGCCAGCAAAGCCTCAATTTGCGGAGCCTCTACTCGCGTCATCAGATGCTTGTAGGGCTTAATAGGGTTCTTGCCAGACAGTGGGGTGTTGATATCACCCCAAGACAAGGGCTCTAAAGATAAAAATTGTTCTACTCCAGCCGCTACTTGAGGAATAACGGGTTTTAGATACAGGCTGAGCATTCGGAATGCCTCGAGAGTGACGCTGCAGATGCGCTGTAAATCAGCTTCGCGCTCTGGATTTTTGGCGATTTCCCAAGGTTTATTTTCATCAACAAAACTATTCACTTTGTCAGCAAGTTCCATCACGGTGCGCAGGGCTTTGGCATATTCGCGACCCTCATAAAGCTCGGCAATTTTTTCGCTAGCTGCGGCAATTTCTTTAAGCAATGGATTGTCCATTGCTTCATCGGAAATAACGCCATCGAAACGTTTTACTAGGAAACCAGCACTACGGCTAGCAATATTGATGTACTTGCCTAATAAATCACTGTTGACGCGCGCAACAAAGTCTTGAAGATTTAGATCTAAATCTTCCATGCTGTCATTAAGTTTTGTTGCAAAGTAATAACGGAACCACTCAGGATTAAAGCCGCACTCAATTACGCTGTTAGCTGAAATCAAGGTGCCACGAGATTTGCTCATTTTCTCGCCATCTACCGTTAAGAACCCGTGGGCAAACACATTGGTTGGTGTGCGATAACCAGCAAATTGCAAAGTTGCCGGCCAAAATAATGTGTGGAAATACAGGATATCTTTACCGATGAAATGGTATTGCTCGGTGGTTGTGTCTGGCTTAACCCACTCATCAAAATTAAGGCCTTTAGCCTGGCAATAATTAAGGAAGCTGGCGTAGTAGCCGATTGGCGCATCAAGCCATACATAAAAATATTTGCCTGGTGCATCTGGGATTTCAAAGCCGAAATACGGGGCATCGCGGGAGATATCCCAGTCACCCAGCTTGCTTTCTCCTGGCTGACCAACCCATTCTTTCATCTTGTTGCGAGCCTCGGGCTGCAAGGGTGTTTTTACCTGTGTCCAATCGCGTAAGAACTCTTCACAACGTGGATCAGATAGCTTAAAGAAGTAGTGATCAGAAATCTTTTTAATGGGAGTTGCGCCGCTCACTACTGAAAATGGATTCTTCAGATCAGTAGGTGAGTAAGTCGCACCACATTTTTCACAGTTGTCACCATATTGATCTTTGGCACCACACTTAGGGCATTCACCCTTGATAAAGCGATCTGGTAAAAACATTTCTTTAACGGGATCATAAGCTTGCTCAATGGATCGTTTTTCAATCAATCCCGCATCCCGTAATTTGAGATAAATGTTTTGCGCTAACTTTTCATTCTCAGGGCTATCAGTGGTGTAGTAGTTATCAAATGAAATGAGGAAGTTATCGAAATCCCGCTTGTGCTCTTTCCAAACATTGGCAATTAACTCTTTGGGAGTTAACCCTTCTTTCTCAGCACGCAACATAATGGGAGTGCCGTGCGTATCATCCGCACCGACGTAGTGGACTTCATGACCACGCATCCTTTGGTATCGAACCCAAATATCCGTTTGTACATACTCGACCAAATGTCCAATATGTATTTGACCATTCGCATACGGCAAGGCGGAAGTGACAAGAAGGCGACGTTGGGAGCTGCTCATGTAATACTGACTTAATAAGAGGGTTGGATAGTTACAGCACACAATTATGCTGGCATATGCACTGATTTTAGTCTGCGGTTAAAGTAAAGCACTGAGAAGTTCCAATAAATACCGATAAACTTCCGTTAAATCAGACCTTAGAGAATAGCTTATGGCAGTAAAACCGACCATTCAGATGTCTTGCGCCTCAGTACCATTGGTGCACGAGGTCAAGGTCATGGATGAGTGTGGGCGCCTAAAAGTTACCCATATTCCAGGGGAGCGTCCTTTAACCATCTATTTGGATAAGCGTGAGGTCGTAACACTCATGACTCTAGGTAGTGCCCCAGAGGCTCTGGTTCTAGGCTACTTACGTAACCAGCGACTGGTAGAGTCTCCTAATGATATCGAAAGCATTCAGGTCGATTGGGAGACCGATTCTGCCGCGGTCAAAACGCGTCGAAGCACTGTAGATATTGATGCCTTGACCAGTAAAAGGGTAGTGACAACTGGTTGCGGTCAGGGAACCATGTTTGGCGGCCTGATTGAAGAGATGGCGGAGATTCGACTACCTGAGGGGCCCTTACTTTCTCAAGAAGCTATCGTGGCTCTGATCGACTCTATTCGCAAGCACGATACGATTTACAAGAAATCTGGCTCGGTACACGCCTGCGCGGTATTTGAGCGGGATGGCGGGGATGGGGTGCGTCTCTTGCATTTCATTGAGGATGTGGGTCGGCACAATGCGGTTGACTCGATTTCTGGGTTAATGTGGCTGGCCAATAAACCTGGCAAGGAATTGATTTTCTTTACTACTGGACGTTTGACCTCTGAGATGGTTATTAAAGGGGCGCAGATGGGTATCCCTTTCCTTTTGACCCGCTCGGGGGTTACCTTGATGGGTCTGGAGTTGGCTCGTAAAACCAATCTCACCATCCTCTCCCGCTGCTCGGGAAAACATTTCGAGATCTATAACGCGCCTGAGAGGGTCGTTTTTAACCAAAACTCCCAATAATTTCATGGGCAGTTTGGGGCGAAGGTTTTACAATTCGCCCATGACTATTAAATCAGACCACTGGATCCGCCGTATGGGCGAGCAAGGCATGATAAGCCCATTTGAGCCTGGGCAAATCCGCCAAGATGCTGCCGGCAACAAAATCGTAAGTTATGGCACCTCAAGCTATGGCTATGACATTCGTTGCGCAGATGAATTTAAGATCTTCACGAACATCAACAGCACTATTGTTGATCCAAAGAATTTTGATGAACAATCGTTTGTAGATTTCAAGGGTGATGTTTGTATCATTCCTCCAAATTCATTTGCTTTGGCACGAACTGTTGAGTACTTCAAGATCCCGCGTAGCGTGTTAACGGTCTGCGTTGGTAAGAGCACTTATGCCCGTTGTGGAATTATTGTGAATGTCACTCCATTTGAGCCAGAGTGGGAGGGTTATGTCACTTTGGAGTTTTCAAACACAACTCCACTACCTGCCAAGATTTATGCTGGTGAAGGTTGTGCGCAAGTTCTCTTCTTTGAGAGTGATGAAGTTTGTGGCACATCATACAAAGATCGAGGTGGTAAGTATCAAGGTCAGCGGGGCGTTACCCTGCCTAAGACCTAAGCCATTACGGCAGTGCGTAAATTCCATTTCAGTCGTCGTCCAGCGCGGATTAACTTAGATGAATATCGCGCTACCCTTTCGCGCTCAGAAGTAGCGCGTCCCGAGAATAATTTTTACCATTGGCTTTTAGGCACTAGTTGGACTAGCTTTTTATTGCTAGTAGTATTTGTTTATCTCAGTACTAATCTCTTATTTGCAGTTGCCTATTTGGCTTGTGGAGATGGTGCCATTACACACGCTCAGCCAGGTTCTTTATTGGACGTCTTTTTCTTTAGCGTCCAAACAATGGCGACAATTGGATATGGGCGCATGACTCCAATTGGCCATTGGGCTAATGCGATTGTGACCTTCGAAGCGTTCTTTGGTATTGTTTATTCTGCGTTGACTACCGGTTTAGCCTTTGCGCGCTTTACACGTCCGACAGCAGGTATACGCTTCTCCAAAGTGGCTGTTGTGGGAAGTCATGATGGTGTACAGACATTTAAGTTTCGTGTAGCAAATGATCGAAGTTCACATATTGTTGAGGCGCAGTTGCGTCTATGGTTGATTGCTGAAAGCATGACTTCAGAAGGTGAACGCTATCGTCGCTCCGTTGAATTGGCTTTACATCGCTCTGAGAGTCCTGTGTTTTCTTTGACATGGACTGCGATGCATAGCATTGACGAGAATAGCGCCTTACGAGAGTATTTGGGTCGGTCCGCTATTGAACGTCAATGGCATTTGCTCATTACTTTTACTGGCTATCATGAGAGTTTGGCAAATCAGGTATATGCCCGCCATGTGTATTTGCCAAAAGATGTGCAGCAAAATGCGACCTTCGTCGATATAGTCACAGCGTTACCAGACGGTGATCGAGAGATTGATTTAACCAATTTTGATAAGTGGATTCCGTATTCATCGGATAAGTAAGTAGAGGGGTAGTTATGAAATTTCGTTTCCCAATCATCATCATTGATGAAGATTTCCGCTCCGAGAATATTTCAGGATCTGGAATTCGCGATCTCGCTGAGGCTATTGAGAATGAAGGCATGGAAGTCATTGGTTTAACTAGTTACGGTGACCTTACCTCCTTTGCGCAACAGGCGTCTCGCGCTTCAACTTTTATTGTGTCAATTGATGATGAAGAATTTGATTCTGATTCTGAAGATCACGACTTGCCTGCGCTCAACAATTTACGTGCTTTTATTACAGAAGTGCGCAAGCGCAATGAAGATATTCCGATCTTCCTATATGGCGAGACACGTACATCTCGACACATGCCTAATGACATCTTGCGTGAGTTGCATGGCTTTATTCATATGAATGAAGACACGCCAGAATTTGTTGCACGTCATATTATTCGTGAAGCCAAGGTCTATTTAGATTCTTTGGCACCCCCATTTTTCCGCGCCTTAACTAATTACGCTTCCGAAGGTTCTTATTCTTGGCACTGCCCAGGTCATTCTGGTGGTGTTGCATTCTTAAAGAGTCCAGTTGGACGCATGTTTCATCAATTCTTTGGTGAAAATATGCTACGCGCCGACGTTTGTAATGCCGTTGAAGAATTAGGGCAACTTTTAGATCACACTGGCCCAGTACTGCAAAGCGAGCGCAATGCTGCCCGTATTTTTAATGCCGATCATTTGTTCTTTGTGACTAATGGCACGTCAACTTCTAACAAAATTGTTTGGCACTCAACAGTTGCTCCTGGCGACGTTGTTTTAGTTGATCGTAATTGCCATAAGTCTGTGATCCATTCAATCACAATGATGGGTGCGATCCCGATTTTCTTGATGCCTACCCGTAATCATTTGGGCATTATTGGGCCGATTCCTAAAGAAGAGTTTGAGTGGGAAAACATCAAGAAAAAAATTGATGCTAATCCCTTTATCAAAGATAAGAACGTGGTGCCGCGCGTCATGACTTTGACTCAAAGTACTTATGACGGGATTGTCTACAACGTTGAGATGATTAAAGAGATGCTAGATGGCAAGGTCGATTCATTGCACTTTGATGAAGCATGGTTGCCACATGCTGCATTTCATCCTTTTTATAAGGATATGCACGCAATTGGTTCAGACCGTAAACGCACTAAAAAGAGTTTGATGTTTGCTACTCAGTCAACGCACAAGTTATTGGCTGGTTTGTCTCAAGCCTCACAAGTATTGGTTCAGGATGCTGAAGACGCCAAGCTGGATCGTGATTGCTTTAACGAAGCCTATTTGATGCATACCTCAACTAGCCCACAGTACGCCATTATTGCCTCATGCGACGTTTCTGCGGCCATGATGGAGTCACCTGGTGGTACAACCTTGGTTGAGGAATCTATTGCTGAAGCAATGGATTTCCGCCGCGCGATGCGTGAAGTGGATGACAAGTTTGGTGCAGATTGGTGGTTCAAGGTATGGGGTCCAGATCATTTGGCGGATGAGGGTATTGGCGAACGCTCGGATTGGATTTTGGAGCCATCTGCTGCTTGGCATGATTTTGGCAAACTAGCTAAAGATTTCAACATGCTGGATCCAATTAAGGCCACAGTAGTTACTCCTGGCTTGGATATTGAGGGTAATTTTGGATCTATGGGCATCCCCGCCAGCATTGTCACCAAGTATCTGGCTGAACATGGGGTGATCGTAGAGAAGTGTGGTTTGTATTCCTTCTTCATTATGTTCACTATCGGCATTACCAAAGGTCGCTGGAATACCCTTGTAACTGAATTGCAGCAGTTCAAAGATCATTTTGATAAAAATGCGCCATTGTGGAAGGTGCTTCCAGAGTTTGTTGCAAAACATCCTCGCTATGAACGTGTTGGTTTAAAAGATATCTGTCAACAAATTCATGAGTTTTATAAGAGCCGTGATGTTGCTCGTATGACTACTGAAATGTATACCTCAGATATGGTTCCAGCCATGATGCCTTCTGAGGCATGGGCAAAGATGGCGCATAAACAGGTGGATCGCGTGCCCTTAGATCAATTGGAAGGTCGTGTAACGGCGATGTTGGTTACGCCATATCCTCCGGGCATTCCATTGCTCATCCCAGGTGAGCGCTTTAATAAGCGCATCATTGATTACCTCTACTTTGCTAGAGACTTTAATGAAAAATTCCCTGGATTTGAGACGGATATTCATGGACTCGTCAAGACGAGTATTGATGGTCGCAGCGAATATTACGTGGATTGCGTTAGACAAGAGCCTGACATCACGCTGTAATTAATCCATTCTTCGCTTGATAAATACCTCGTTATTGCGGGGTATTTTTTTGTCATTTGCTAAGGGCATATGCTTTATACTTGTACAATATATTGAACAAGTAGGATCCTATAATGCGCGTGATTAACTTTTCTGATGCTAGAAATCAATTCAAGCAAGTCATTGATCAAGTGGTTGCAGATTGCGACGTGGCCATCATTTCTCGAAGAGATGCTGAGGATGCAGTCGTCATGTCCTTGAATACCTATAACAGCATGATGGAGACTTTCCATTTATTAAAATCCCCGGCCAACGTCAAACATCTGGAGAAATCATTGGCTCAATATCGAAAAGGGCAATTTAAAGAAAAAGATTTGCTTGATGCTAAGTAGGATAGTTTGGACGAATGCCGCTTGGTCTGATTATATTTATTGGCAGGGACAGGATAAAAAAACCTTGAGACGCATTAATCTGTTGATTAAAGATGCCTTAAGACATCCAACAGATGGAATCGGTAAACCTGAGGAGTTAAGAGAAACTCTTTCTGGTTTTTGGTCTAGAAGAATTGATGAGGCTAATAGATTGGTTTATGCAATTGAAAAAGAGCAGCTGGTAATCATTGCCTGTCGCTATCACTACTAGTAAATATGTATTTCTTACTTAGCCGGCTTATCTAATTGAAAAGTAACGGGAGCATCTTCATCAGCCTTGCTTGAAGGTGACTCTGGTTTGTTTGTATCGCCATTAGTGAAATTGAAGTCCTGACTTTCAGCTACTGCTGCAGGTTTGTCTAGTAATGAAGTTACCATCGCAGGGAATGCCATCACTAAGGCGACCATGATTAATTGCAGACCAACCCAAGGTAGTGCACCCCAGTAGATATCGCTGCTCTTAACTTCTTTGGGTGCTACGCCTCTAAGATAAAAGAGGGCAAAACCAAATGGGGGATGCATAAATGAAGTTTGCATATTCACACAGAGCATGACTCCAAACCAAACTAAGGCGGCACTAGCTGCTGCTTGTGGATTGCCGTTCATTGAGTCCAACAGTACTGGTGAGAGTAGTTTTACTGCTACTGGCGCTAGCATTGGCACAACGATGAATGCGATTTCAAAAAAGTCTAGGAAGAAGGCTAAGAAGAAGACGAATAGATTAACAACAATCAAAAAGCCAATCCACCCTCCAGGAAGATTTGAAAAAAGTTCTTCCACCCAAAATCCGCCATCTACGCCTTGGAAAACTACTGAGAAGCAGGTAGATCCAATTAAGATAAAGACAACCATCGCAGTAATGCGCATTGTGTTTTGATAGGCTTCTTGCACCAATCCTTTTAGATTAGGAATCATAGAGCGTCGTATCCAAGCGAGTAATAGCGCCCCCATTGCCCCCATTGCGCCAGATTCTGTTGGGGTTGCTATGCCCGTCATAATGGTGCCCAGTACTAGAAATATCAGCACTGCAGAGGGAATGATTCCCATAAGGCACTTTCTCCAAAGCGCCCAACCTCTCAGCGTGAGATCGCTTAGGGGTACTGGTGGCAGGTAGTCAGGGCGAAGGCGACTTAAGAAAAAAGTGTAGAGAGCAAACAGAGCGATTTGCAATAAAGAGGGTCCCCATGCACCTAGATACATGCTGCCAACATCAGCGCTACCACTTTGTGTTTTTAATTGATCGGCCAAAACAATCAGCACTAAAGAAGGTGGCACTAACTGTGTAATGGTTCCTGAGGCTGCTAAAACGCCCGTAGCGTAGCGCATGTTGTAACCATAGCGCATCATGACCGGTAGCGAAATCATTGCCATAGCGATCACCTGTGCTGCTACAGTGCCAGTAATCGCTCCCAAAATGAATCCCACAATGATGACGGAGTAACCAAGGCCGCCACGAACACGCCCAAAGAGTTGCCCCATTGAATCGAGCATTTCTTCTGCTAGGCCGCAACGCTCCAGAATTGCTCCCATAAAAGTGAAGAAAGGAATGGCAAGTAGGAGATCGTTTGCTAGAACTCCGCCAAAAATACGCTGAGGGATAGCTTGCAAAAAAGGGATGCCAAAAAAACCTTCGCTAATGGCAATGGCGGCAAAAAATAAACCTGCAGCCATTAAAGAAAAGGCAACAGGAAAGCCTATGAGCATGAAGACAATCAGCCCACCAAACATTAAGGGTGGCATCCACTCTAATGGAATCATTGGATTGGCTTCTCGTATTGCAGGTCTTCGGCAGGTAGTACAAGATTGCCTTTCAGGGCACCGATGCGCTTAATGATTTCAGAAAGACCTTGTAGGCTGAGCATAAAAAAGCCGAAGGGTACTACAAATTTAATTGGATAGCGTGCTAGCCCACCTGAGTTCAGTGAATGCTCCATCACCAGCCAAGAAGGATAAAACAGGCTAGTCCAAGATAGCCAGGCAAATAAGAGGCATGCTGGCATCAAAAAGAAAATCAGACCCAAGAGATCAACCCAAAGACGTCCTCGATCAGAGAGATGTGAGTAGATGATGTCGACACGGACATGCTCGTTACGTTTGAGTGTGTATGCTGAGCCCAGCATAACAGCAGCCGCAAAAAGGTACCACTGAAGCTCTAGCGGCCAGTTATTGCTGATGTCTAAGCCGTAGCGGAGTAACGCGTTGCCTGCAGACACTACGCAAGACAGCAAAATCATGATGCTTGCTGCCCGCCCCAAAAACTGGTTTATGCAATCAATGCCTGCTGAGAGCTTAGACCAAAATCCCATGCGTTTTATAGATCTGCGCGACCCCGTTTAATCGCAGAGAGCACTTGTGCTGGAGCGGTGCCTCCAGCGTGTTGCCGGGACTGAACGGAACCATCAACCGTGAGTAGGGTAAATACATCATCACCGATAAGCTCAGGGCGATTATCCAGGCCACAAGCAAAGCGTAATTCTGAGAGACTTAAGTCTGTCAACATACAATTTCTGCCTACACAAGCTTTGACTGCGTGAGCAACAGCTTCGTGTGCATCGCGGAAAGCTAAGCCTTTCTTAACCAAGTAGTCAGCAAGGTCGGTGGCAGTAGCAAATCCCTCTTCGGCAGCAGCTTTCATTACATCGGCTTTGACCTCGATATGAGGAACCATGTCGGCAAAAATACGCAAGGTATCTTGCACCGTATCTACGGCATCAAACAAAGGTTCTTTATCTTCTTGATTATCCTTGTTGTAGGCAAGTGGTTGCCCTTTCATCAGCGTCAATAAAGAAATTAGGTCACCATAAACCCGACCGGTTTTGCCGCGAGCTAGTTCAGGAACATCAGGATTTTTCTTCTGCGGCATGATGGAGCTACCAGTGCAAAAGCGATCTGGTAAATCGATAAAGCCAAAGCGGGGGCTTAACCACAAAATAAGCTCTTCTGATAGACGGGAGATATGCATCATCAAGATTGAGGCAAAGGCGCAGAACTCAATTGCAAAATCTCGATCTGATACAGCATCTAGGGAGTTATTGCAGATACCATCAAAGCCGAGAGCTTTGGCAACCTGCTCACGATCTATGGGGTAGGTAGTTCCTGCTAAAGCAGCTGCACCTAAGGGCAAGCGATTAAAGCGAGCACGTAAGTCAGTCAAACGACTTGCATCACGACTAAACATCTCGTAATAAGCCATCAAGTGGTGACCAAAAGTAATCGGTTGCGCAACTTGCAAATGAGTATGGCCGGGCATGATGGTGGCAGCATGCTTTTCTGCTAAATCCAAAAGCGCTACACGTAAAGATTTCAGGGTGGTAGCAATGTCATCTACACTTCCGCGCAACCAAAGACGTAAATCAGTTGCCACTTGGTCATTGCGAGAACGGCCAGTATGCAAACGCTTGCCAGCATCACCAACTAAAGCTGTTAGTCGTGCTTCAATATTGAGGTGAACGTCTTCGAGGGCTAATTGCCAGTTAAATTGACCAGATTCGATTTCGCTCTTAATCTGCGCCATTCCCCTTTGAATATCAGCTAAATCTTGAGCGCTAATGATTTTTTGGGTGGCCAGCATCGCTGCGTGAGCCAGAGACCCTGCGATATCAACCATTGCAAAGCGTTGATCAAACCCGATGGAAGCGGTATAACGCTGAACAAGTTCGTCAACGGGTTCTGCGAAACGGGCCGACCAAGCTTGGGCTTTGTTGGCTAAGGAATTATTTGATGAGCTCATAAACACAGTATATTGGTGTAGGTCTTTGATTATTTTAAATGTTATGTCCCAAACCCTGAATTCTTCATCCCTAGCTGCCCCAAAGCGCCTTGTAATCGCCTCCCGTGAAAGTCGCCTCGCTATGTGGCAGGCTGAACATGTCCGGGATTGCCTAAAAAAGCTCTATCCCGACTGTGATGTCCAGATTTTGGGAATGACAACCCGTGGAGATCAAATTTTGGATAAAGCCCTGTCTAAAGTGGGTGGAAAAGGGCTTTTTGTAAAAGAGCTTGAAACAGCGCTAGAGGATGGACGTGCGGATTTAGCTGTGCATTCCTTAAAAGATGTGCCCATGGTGATGCCTGAAGGATTTGATTTGGCATGCGTTATGGCTAGGGAAGATGCAAGAGATGCCTTTGTGTCGAATGATTACGCCAGTCTTGAAGATCTCCCTCCGGGTGCCGTAGTCGGAACATCCAGTCTGCGCCGCGAGTCAGTTCTGCGTGCAAAATTTCCCCATCTAGTTATCCAGCCATTACGTGGAAATTTAGATACCCGTATGGGTAAGTTAGATCGAGGTGAGTATAAGGCCATCATATTGGCGGCTGCTGGCTTAAAGCGCCTAGGTCTTGAGAGCCGTATTCGCGCCTACCTTCCTTATGATCCATATACGCCAGCCGCGGGTCAGGGTGCCTTAGGAATAGAAACATTGAGCAAGCATCCTGATATCAAACAATGGCTTGCCCCATTGAACGACTCGCCCACATTATTTGCGGTCTCTGCTGAGCGGATGGTGTCTCGTCAATTAGGTGGTTCCTGTGAGGTTCCGCTGGCTGCGCATGCTACATGGGATCAGAATCTAATGCAGATTCGCTCCTTTGTTGCCAGCACAGATGGCAAAGCAATTTGTTTGGCAACTAGCAGTGCTCGAGTGAATTCGGTGGAGGACGCTGAGGCCCTTGGATTATCCGTAGCTCAGGACTTGTTATCTCAAGGTGCGGCAGATTTGATTCCAACACTGCCTAAGTAGAAAAAGACGAATTCGTTCTCAAGTATGAGTACCAAAACCATTATTGTTACTAGGCCAAGTGGTCAGGCTCGTCAATTAATTGAGGTGCTCACCAATGCAATAGGTAAAAGTGGCATAGCAAATCGTAGTTTCCCTGAGATATTGTCTTTACCTTTGTTAACGATTGCCCCCAAAGATGACAAGCCACTAGCGGAATATATTGCCTCTGTCTTGAATGATGCAGATCTTGCTATCTTTGTGAGTCCTAACGCTATTGAAAGTGTTATGCGTTTAATGGAGCGTGACTGGCAAGACCTTTCAAAGGAGATTATTCCGATAGGAGTGATGGGGGGAAGCAGTCAACAGGCCTTAAGAAATCATGGTGTTGGATTAGAGCAAAAGCCGACACCGATCATTCTTCCTCAAAAAAATGAAAATTGGGATTCAGAAGGATTGTGGCAAGAGCTTCAATCGCTGCAGTGGAATTGGCAAAATAAAAAAGTAGTTATCTTTAAAGGGGATGGTGGTCGTGATTGGTTGGCTGACACCTTAAAGAAGGCAGGGGCTACTGTAGAGGCTATCTCAACTTATAGTCGCGTGCCTTTGGATATTGACAATCCTGCTTGGGAAGCAATTCGAGAAATCGATTGGAGTAAGTCACTCTGGTTGCTTACCTCCTCTGAGGCTGTTCGATATCTTGGAGGGGTGATTAAAGATCGGTTTACGCAAAAGCTCTCTAGCGCTAGTGCACTATGCCCTCATCATAATATTGCGGATGCGGCTGAATTAATTGGGTTTGGTGAAGTCTTTACTTGCGATCCCGGTGATGAGGCTCTGGTAAAAGCAACTCTGGCTTGGCTAACTATCTAAGTTTTTTAAGGTTGAGGGCTTCTTGTAAGGCTGGTAAGAAAATTTCATTTACCAAAATAGGTCGCCCCTTTAAGCGATAGAGGGTTCGTCGCGCCCATAATGGTGAGCTCAAGTCACTAAATCGTTTGGCACATCTTTTCCATAATTCACTGCTTTTATCCAGGCGGGCAATATCACGCGGCGGTTTTGCTTTGGAATGCTTACGGGTTTTGCTAAACAAAACTGCCCCTAAGGGTTTGGTGCCTAAACGTAAGATGGCATGGTTAGAGCCACTAGAGCTTGATGTTGGGATGACGCTGTGAGCCATTACCAAAGGAATTCCATTGGAGCAGAGCAGCACTTCGCGAACTCTGCAACGCCTGAGTTTGAAATGAAAATAGCGACTTTCGTCGCTATTCAGTGATTGAGGGTAATCGCGCAAAACTTGTACTTCTAGTTTTTGCCCAATGGCAGCCTCTATCTTTTGGGTGAGGGATCCAGTGTCGCTCAACCATGGTTGCCACATGCGTGGTGCTAAATGAATTTCACCGGAACCGACTCGATTCCATGCAGAACGGAGACGATTGCGGTGAGCCATTTTTAGTTGCCACTAAAGTTGCGACGTTGACCGCCAGACTTTGGTTTAGCAAAGCGTGGACCTGCTGGACGACTAGGACGTGAGTCAGCAGAACGCGCAGGACGCGAGTCTGCTGAACGTGCTGGACGTGAGTCACCCGAACGACCGCCGCCGAAACGAGACTCAGAACGCGCACCTGAACCGTAACGACCACCACCGCCACCAGATCGATTGCCTCCAAAACCACCACCAGAGCGACCACCAGGACGACCGCCACCACCACCAAAGCTTGGTTTCGCTTGTGGCTCAAGACCGGCGATCACTGAAGCCACGATATCTTGCTGTGTAAAGCGCTCAATATTGCGGATCTTCGCGCGATCACGATGTTCAACCAAAGTGATTGCCACACCATTGCGACCTGCACGACCCGTACGACCGATGCGATGCGTGTAGTCTTCTGGTTTCATTGGAAGGCCAAAGTTAATTACGTGACTAATACGTGGTACATCAATACCGCGAGCAGCTACGTCAGTCGCAACCAGAATCTTGGTGTGACCCTTACGCAAGGACTCGAGGCGGCGCATACGCACAGCTTGGGGCATTGCACCATGAAGTGCAGTTGCTTCATAGCCATTAGCGCGCAAGGTGTCTGCGATTTTTTCACTTTCAACTTGAGTGCTAGCAAACACCACGGCTTGATCCAAAGAGGCATCAGCCAAAATGTGTTCAAGCAATTTGTGCTTATGTGACATGCTATCAGCCCAGTGCAACTTCTGCTCAATGTTGGCATGTTTTTCACCTGCGTGAGCAAGTTCAATGCGTTTAGCATCTGTAGTCAACTCGTTTGCCAAAGACATAATCTTTGGAGCAAAAGTTGCGGAGAACATCAAGGTTTGGTTGCGTCCAGAACAACGTTTATCAATTGCTTCGAGATCTTCTGCAAATCCCATGTCAAGCATGCGATCAGCTTCGTCAATCACAAGCTGTTTAACATCATCTAAGCGTATTGCTTTGCTATCGCACAGGTCTAGCAAACGACCTGGAGTTGCAACAACTAACAGCGCACCTTTTAATGCTTGGATTTGTTTGCCGTAAGGCATGCCACCCATAACAGTGGCGATACGAATACCTTTCATGCCGCGAACTAAGTTCACTGCATCAGCAGCAACCTGCTGAGCCAACTCACGTGTAGGGCAGAGCACCAACACTTTGGGTTGAGCACGGCCTGGTACAGGTGAATTGTTTGGGTTGCTTTCAATCAGTTGATGAATTAACGGCAATAAAAAGGATGCGGTTTTACCGCTGCCAGTTTGGCTGCTTACCAATAAGTCGCCGCCTGCCAAAGCCGCAGGAATAACCCGCGCTTGCACTTCGGTAGCTTGGGTAAAACCCAATTCAGCAACGTTTTTAAGGAGTGATGCCGCTAGGGCAAAATTCTGGAATTCATTTCCAGCGCTCTTTGAATCTTTCGACTCGTGTTTAGTTTCTTTAGAAAAAGTCATGCTATTACACATCCCTTTCAAGGGATGTCTCCGTATGTTGCATCCATAGTTTTTAAAGGATGCGATGGTCAAAGGCATCGACCATCAGACAAGCGGCAGCGTGTTTTGTAACTTCTGTGTTTATGACTTCTAAACGATACGCTGAAATAGAGCTGGGGGGCGATGAATCAAATTGCTTAAAAAAGCCTCTCATTATGACAGTTTGAGTGATTGATTACAAGGGTTTTCCCGAATTAATTATATGATTACGTGATGGAATGGCTCACTATCGATTTCTTATCCCCTGCTAAGGCTGGAATCGTTGATTTCTCGACATATCTTTTGGGGACAATTTTTATCATCTTGCTTCCTGGGCCTAACTCTCTTTATGTCTTGGCGGTATCGACTCAAAAAGGGTGGCGCTTTGGCGCTTGGGGCGCGCTTGGAATTTTTATTGGCGATTCTGTCTTGATGATTGCGATTGCTTTGGGCGCGGCCTCGCTCTTGATGTCTTCGCCACTGTTATTCGGCATTGTTCAAACTATAGGAGCAATCTATTTAGCTTGGATGGGTTGGGGTTTATTTCGTAATGGCATTAAACGTTGGCATCGGGCTCTGCATGAAGAGTCTGATGAGACCTTGCAAGCCAAGGTAATGCAATTTCATCCCCTAGTAGCTGCACTCACGCTTTCATTAACAAATCCTAAAGCAATCTTTTTCTTTATCGCTTTCTTTTCTCAATTTATTCGCCCAGACTTTGAAAATCCTGCATATACCTTCTCCTATCTTGCTATCGTCCTGCAATTCATGAGCATGTCTTACTTAGCTTGTTTGATTTTTGTCGGGCAACTATTCTTGAAATTTTTTCAGCGACAGCCCCGCTTAGGAGCTGCGCTGTGGATGCTAGCAGGAGTCTTGTTTATCGGCTTTGCTGGTCGACTGTTAGTTTATTGAATGAGCTATCTCAAGAAACGTAATAACCACTCAATTTTCTTTCCATATGGTGGGCGCGCTGTTTGAGTCCCCTTAAAGAAATTAAGACCAAAAAAGCCACGCACATCCAGAATTGACTTACGATGGCTGAAGGTATCAAAACCTGCCTTACCGTGATAACTGCCCATGCCGCTAGCGCCAACACCGCCGAAAGGTAAATCCTCAATCGCAATGTGTAAAAGTGTGTCATTGATTGTCACACCACCTGAGGAGGTTTCATTCAAAACCTGTTTCATATTCTTCTTATCTTTACCAAACCAGTACAAAGCTAAAGGTTTGGGTTTGCTGTTGATATAAGCAATTGCCGCCTCAGTATTAGCAACAGTCACAATAGGCAAAATAGGGCCAAAGATTTCTTCATGCAATACACGTGCTTCAGCAGGAACATGAATTAGTGCGATTGGCTCGAATGATCTTGCTCCCACTCCTGGATTATTGAGTAAAGGAATTACTTTTGCACCACGATCAAGCGCATCGCCCACTAAGTGTTGCCAGTATTGCAATTGCCTTTCATCAATAGGGCCAGTTAATTCTTCTGGATTACTGAATTGAGTTTGTGCTGCACTTTGTAGTTCACGAATAAATTCATCTTGCTGGCTTGCTGCTAGCAGAACATAGTCTGGTGCAATACAGGTTTGACCGCCATTGAGTAATTTGCCATAGGCAATAGAGGAAGCAGCATCTTTTAGATTGGCGCTCGGATCAATAATGACAGGAGTTGTGCCGCCTAACTCTAGCGTTACGGGAGTGAGGTTTTCTGCTGCAGCACGCATTACCTTTTTGCCAATAGAGCCTGATCCTGTAAAAAAGAGATGATCAAATGGTAGTGATGCAAATTGTTCTGCAACTTCGGGTCCGCCAGTGGTGACACAAAACTCGGTTGGATGAAAATATTCTTGAATCAAACTAGCAACGAACCCAGAGGTGCGAGAACTTCTTTCCGATGGTTTGAGCCATACACGATTACCTGCGGCGAGTGCTGCAATCGCAGGAATGAGGGCTAGCTGGACAGGGTAGTTCCATGGGCTGAGTATGCCGACCACACCAAGAGATTGACTTTGGACCCAAGCCTGAGAGGACCCCATATGAAATGGAACATCTCTTTGTTCTGGCTTCATCCATTCTTTGAGATGCTTGCGGGTATATTGACATGCCTGATAGATCATTTGGCATTCCGCTAAGCGTGTTTCGACTGGGTGGCGAACACCAAAATCAGCTATGAGAGCCTTGCAGATTTTCTCCTCATTTGCTGCAATCATTTTTTCAATGCGAGCAATACGATCTAAACGGATTTCGAGAGTTGGATTGGGTTCTGCAGCATAGGCTGCTTTGATTTCGTCTAGCTGGATAGTAAAGCGGTTCATGGTCTATTAATAGATGGCAGGCATTTGAATAAGGCATTAGGATAAAGCTATGGAAACAAATATAGAAAAAAATGCACCCCTTTTGGAGCGGGCTACTTTAGGCGGTGGCTGTTTTTGGTGCCTTGAGGCGGTATATCAACAGATTTCTGGGGTCCAGTCCGTGGTTTCTGGGTATGCTGGAGGTCTAGGACCGAATCCTACATATGAGGCGGTTTGTACTGGCGCAACTGGTCACGCAGAAATTGTCGATATCCTGTTTGATCCTCAGAAAATTTTATTTCGAGATTTATTGGAGATTTTTTTCGTTATTCATGATCCCACTACTCTGAACTACCAGGGGAATGATCACGGCACACAATATCGCTCGGTTATCTTTACACATAGCGATGATCAAGCCAGGATTGCGCGTGAAGTTGTTGCTGAGCTTGAAGATTCAAAAATTTACTCTAATCCAGTGGTTACGAAAATCGATGTTGCCCCAGTCATTTATCCTGCTGAAGACTACCATCAGAATTATTTTCAGCAACATCCCTATCAAGGTTATTGCATGGCGGTAGTGGCGCCCAAGCTTGCTAAATTTAGAGCTAAATTCAAATCCCTAATAGCGCAGCAATATATCTGAAGATTTGTGAAAAGATTAAGGCGCTAAACGATTAATTTGCCACTCAGACCCATCTTTTTTGTAATGCATTCGATCATGCAATCGAGAGGGACGGCCTTGCCAGAATTCAATTTCTGTAGGTCGTAAGCGATAACCACCCCAGTGCTCAGGGCGGGGTGGGGAGTCACCGAACTCAGACTTAAAGCGCTTCTCTGCCTCTTCTAGGAATTCGCGATTAGGAATGACTGCGCTTTGCGGGGAAGCCCAGGCGCCAATTCTGGAGGCAGCCGGACGAGAATGAAAGTACTCATCACTTTCAGCAGCACTTACTCGCTCTACAACTCCCTGAATCCTAACCTGTCGCTCTAACTCATGCCAATGAAAGAGTAGGGCGGCTTGTGGTCGTATGGCTAAATCACGTCCTTTTTGGCTCTCGTAGTTAGTGAAAAAAGTAAAACCATTTTGATCGGCGCCTTTTAGTAAGACAATACGGGCTGAAGGATTTCCGGCTTGATCCGCAGTTGCTAGGGTCATGGAATTTGGTTCTGGGCATTCTGCCTTAATAGCCTGGTCAAACCAAAGTTGGAAGAGCTGCAAGGGGTCATGAGGAACCTCGGTTTCAGAAAGCTGACCAAGGGTATAGTTTTTACGCAATTGAGCAATGGAGTTCATTTATTCAGTATAAAGAGAAGCTATGGCAGAAGACAAGGTAGAAGGTGGCATAGAAAATCGGCGGTTTGGCGGGGTTTCCCGACTCTACGGTTCCGAGCTACGCGAGCGATTTTTAAATGCTGCGGTTGTTGTGGCTGGCCTAGGGGGTGTTGGATCTTGGGCGGCAGAAGCATTAGCTCGAACCGGAATAGGACATCTGGTTTTAATTGATTTCGATCACATTGCAGAGAGCAACACCAACCGACAGATTCATGCTCTCGAAGGTCAGTATGGCAAGGCAAAAGTTGAAGCCATGACCCAACGCATTTTGCAGATTAATCCTGAGATTCGCTTGACTGCTTATGACGAATTTTTGGAGCCAGATAATTTAGATCTATTAATTCCTAGAAATGCATATGTTTTGGATGCAACCGATTCAGTGCAAACCAAAATTGCACTCTCAGTTTGGGCCCGAGCGAATAATCGCCTTCTGGTGATGTGTGGTGCTGCTGGTGGAAAGACAGATCCCACGTCTGTGCGATGTGATGATTTGTCCCGTACAGAACAAGACGCTTTGTTAGCAAAAGTTCGGCAAGGCCTGCGCCAGGATCACGGTTTTTCCAGAAACTTGAAACATAAAATTGGCATTCGGGCCATCTATTCGCATGAGCCTCGTGCTGGAGCATCTACTGGTGGTCTGGCTTGTTCTGGTTATGGCTCAACGGTAATGGTGACTGCAGCCTGTGGCTTGGCCGCAGCGGCAGAGATTCTCAATTTGATTGGTCAGGATCAAAAGTAGCTCTCTTTACGCAACAGCTTAGTAAATCATTTGGTAATACTTAAGGGGATTCCCTGTAGGAAATTACTGATTCTTTTGCAGGTATAAATAATTTATCCACAAGTAACCCTTTAATTTAAAAGACGCCATTCTTTTTGAGAGTCTATTTTTATTTAATTAGTTACTTTAGTAATTTTTCACCTCTAGTTTTCGCACTCAGTCCTCCCTAGACTTTGCTCCGTTGGTATATCGCCAATGACAAATCGAAAGGAGGTCTCTCTTGCAGACTGAACACAATGGTTTAAAGCGCCATCTCAAAGTACGACATATTCGTTTGATGGCTCTAGGCTCCACCATCGGCGTTGGATTATTTCTGGGTTCCGCGAGCGCAATTCAAATTGCTGGTCCATCAATCCTATTGGGTTACTTACTCGCCGGCATAGTCGCATTCATTGTTTTACGCACCCTTGGTGAAATGGCTGTTCATGAGCCTGTGGCGGGGTCCTTTGCTGCTTATGCCAATACTTATGTCGGCCCTTTGGCTGGATATATGGTGGGATGGGGTTATTGGACTTATTGGATCGTTGTTGGCATTGCTGAAGTTACTGCCGTTGGTATTTATATGGGTATTTGGTTTCCCGATACTCCCCAGTGGATATGGGCACTTTCTTCAATTTTGATGATGGGTCTTATCAACCTCATTGCGGTCAAAGTATTTGGTGAGTTCGAATTTTGGTTTGCCTTAATCAAAGTGGTGGCGATTGTTGCGATGATTGCATTAGGGGGCTCAGTGATTTTGTTTGGTTTTACAAATGATTGGCAGCCTATTGGATTAAGTAATTTATGGCAACACGGTGGCTTCTTTCCAAATGGGATAAGCGGAATGTTGTTGTCATTGCAGATGGTTTTGTTTGCCTATGTTGGCATTGAAATGATTGGCCTCTCTGCGGGCGAGGCTGAGAATCCGCAAAAGACGATTCCGATGGCTATCGATTCTTTGGCATGGCGCATCCTCATTTTTTACATGGGCGCAATCCTAGTCATTTTGGCAATCTTTCCTTGGAATCAAGTTGGTCAACAAGGCAGCCCATTTGTAGTGATGTTTGAGCGCCTTGGGTTAAGGGAGGCGGCTGGCTTAATTAACTTTGTAGTTATTACAGCCGCGCTTTCTTCTTGTAATGCGGGGATCTTTAGTGGGGGACGACTGTTGTACTCACTATCCAATAATGGCTACGCTCCTGCTCCATTTGCCAAGCTCTCAAAGTATGGCGTTCCGCATCGTGCTGTTATGACTACAGTTGCCGTATGTATGACGGGGGTAGTTTTAAATTACTTTGTTCCAGAGAAGGCCTTTCAGTACATGATGGCAGCCGTAACTTTTATCGGCTTAATGGTTTGGATTTCTATATTGATAACCCAAATTCAATTCCGTCGTTCGCTTTCTCAATCCCAAGTAGATCAGCTTGCTTATCGCACTCCTTGGTGGCCTTATTCCTCGTGGTTTGCTCTGGCATTCATATGTTTAGTGGTGGTGTTAATGGGCTTTCATGAGGATGCACGGATTGCATTGATAGTGGGCCCGTGTTTATTAGCAGTGTATCTAGCGATGTTTTATATCGCAGGCTTACATCGAAAAACAGCAACAAAGCGTAATTTTAAATAACAGGAGATAAAAGTGATTATTGGAGTTCCTCAAGAGGTAAAGAATAATGAGTTCCGAGTAGGCTTAACGCCCGGTAATGTGAGTGGACTATGTAAGCAAGGGCACTCTGTTCTGGTTCAGCGTGGGGCTGGTGAGCAGATTGGTTTAAGTGATGAGTCATATAGACTTGCCGGCGCAAACTTAATTAATAGTGCAGCGGAAGTATTTCAAAAAGCAGAAATGATTGTGAAGGTGAAAGAACCACAAGCTCAGGAATGCGCCATGTTGCGCGAGGATCAAATCCTATTTACTTATTTGCATCTCGCCCCAGACCCTCAACAAACTGCTGCGCTTCTACAATCGGGTGCAACGTGTATAGCTTATGAAACAGTTACTGCAATGAATGGTGCGCTTCCATTATTGGCCCCTATGAGTGAAGTGGCGGGACGCATGTCTATTCAGGCTGCTGCCACCCATCTAGAAAAGACTAATGGTGGGCTAGGGGTTTTGATGGCAGGAGTTCCAGGGGTTTCGGCGGCAAAGATAGTGATTCTCGGTGGGGGCGTTGTAGGTCGAAATGCCTTACAAATTGCCGTAGGAATGGGTGCTGATGTATGTATCTTTGATCGTGATATTGAGCGCTTGCGTCAGATAGATATGTTTTATGGCAATCGAGTGCGCACGTTTTACTCCGATAGTTTGTTAATTGAACAGGAGGCTTGCGAAGCTGATGTGGTGATCGGAGCTGTATTGCTGCCAGGCGCTGCAGCGCCTAAGTTGGTCACGCATGACATGATTAAAAAAATGAAGCCAGGCTCGGTGGTAGTAGACGTGGCTATTGATCAAGGTGGTTGTTTTGAGACTTCCAAACCAACAACACATGCTGATCCTACTTTTATGGTTGATGGTGTTCTGCATTACTGTGTTGCCAATATGCCGGGGGCAGTTGCGCGAACATCTACCTTTGCCTTGACGAATGCCACTTATCCATTTGTGGAGGCTTTGGCTAATCGCGGGGTAATGCAGGCTCTATCCATAGACCATCATTTGCGTAACGGTCTTAGTGTGCATAAAGGCTCACTCACCTCGCAGCCAGTTGCAGTCGCTCAAGGTTTGGAGTTTGTATCAGTTGAGGAGTTTATGGTGGCTTAGCGGCTAATTTTTATAGATTGCTTGGTTTGGTAGTGCTAGGAATTAAACTAAGCACATTCAGCAGTATTTTGCGTCTCATACTAAATTAAGCCAATCTATGGATTTAACAGCCTTAACCCTCTCTGCTGGAGTAGTTGCTCTAGCAGAGATGGGGGATAAAACTCAATTGCTCTCATTGATGCTTGCAGCTCGCTACCCTAGGCAAGCGCTAGCCATCATTGCGGGGATTTTTGTTGCAACGATTGCCAATCATGCCTGCGCTGCTCTATTAGGACATTGGTTAACAACAATGGTGTCACCAGACGTGATGCGATGGATTTTAGGATTGAGTTTTTTGGGAATCGGCCTCTGGCTTTTGGTGCCTGATCATATTGACGATGTCGCAGGATCGAAAGCTGTAGATAGAGTCTTTCAAGTATTTTTGCTAACCACCGGATTATTTTTCCTGGCTGAAATGGGGGATAAGACCCAAATCGCAACGATTGCTTTAGGAGCTCGGTATGACGATGTTATTTCGGTGACGATGGGCACCACTTTGGGGATGATGCTGGCAAATGCGCCTGCAGTTTGGATTGGTCAAAAATTTACAAAGCGTGTTCCCATAAAGTGGGTGCATGTAGTGGCGGCGATTACCTTTATTGCGATTGGTCTGGCAACCCTCATTTGGGCATAAATTAGCGGATGCACAGATCTGCTAGCCAAGACTTAAAATAGTCTTATGAAAACCGATCTCCCTCAGAGCTTTCAACGGCTCGCATACCGTCCTCCTGTTTATACCTTTGATCAAGTTGCGCTAGATATAGCTTTAGATCCAGCCCGAACAATTGTTAAAAGCCGGATTGAGGTTTTGCCTGGCAAAAGCTTTGAGCCAGGAGCGCCTTTGGTGTTGGTCGGGCATGAGCTTGAGTTTGTCAGTCTGAGAATTAATGGAGAAGCACACCGTCATTTTGAACTAACGCCAGAAACACTCACGATACATTCTTTACCTAATGAGGGTAGAGAAAAATTTGTCGTTGAAATTATTTGTGTCTGTGTGCCAGAAAAAAATACAACTTTGATGGGTTTGTATGTCTCTAACGGTAACTTTTTTACCCAGTGTGAGGCAGAAGGTTTCAGAAAGATTACATATTTCCTTGATCGTCCTGATGTCATGGCGCGCTATAAAGTGACCTTGCGTGCGCGTGAAGAGCAGTGCCCGGTATTGCTCTCCAATGGAAATTTGCTCAACACTGAAAAATTACCTAATGGTTGGCACAGCGCTACTTGGGAAGATCCATTCCCTAAACCATCCTATTTATTTGCTTTAGTCGCAGGTAAGTTGGAATGCATCGAAGAAACCATTACCACCAGCAGTGGCGCCAAGAAGTTATTGCAGATTTGGGTTGAACCCCATGATCTCAAGAAAACACGTCATGCCATGGATTCTCTGATTGCCTCAATACATTGGGATGAAAAACGATTTGGGTTGGAGTTGGATTTAGAGCGCTTCATGATTGTGGCGGTGAGTGATTTCAATATGGGGGCGATGGAGAATAAGGGGTTGAATATCTTCAATACCAAGTTTGTTCTTGCTCAGCCCGAGACTGCTACAGATGCGGATTTCGCCAATATTGAGAGTGTGGTCGCTCACGAATATTTCCATAACTGGACTGGTAATCGAGTCACTTGTCAGGATTGGTTTCAGCTATCACTAAAAGAAGGGTTAACCGTCTTTAGAGATCAAGAGTTCTCTGCTGATCAAATGGGTAGCGAATCAGGCAGGGCGGTAAAACGTATCGAGGATGTGAGGTTATTGCGGCAATTGCAATTCCCAGAGGATGCAGGTCCGATGGCCCACCCAATTCGCCCTGATGAATATCAAGAAATTAATAACTTCTATACAGTTACCGTGTATGAGAAGGGTGCTGAGGTAGTGAGGATGTATCAAACCCTCTTGGGTAAGGATGGATTCCGCAAGGGTATGGACTTGTATTTTCATCGTCACGATGGTCAAGCGGTTACCTGCGATGATTTTTTAGCTGCAATGGCAGATGCTAATGGCAAAGACCTAAGCCAGTTTAAGAATTGGTATAGTCAAGCAGGTACACCGCACGTTAAAGTGCAAGAGCATTACGATGCCACCAAGAAGCAGTATCAATTAACCTTATCTCAGAGCTGTGCTCCAAGTCCTGGCCAGCCAGAGAAAAAGCCATTTCATATTCCGCTTCGGGTTCGTTTGCTTACGCAATCAAATGATCAGACGGAGCAATTGCTTGAGCTTAAGGAAGCAAGTCAAACATGGACCTTTGACAATATTCAAGATTGTCCAGTACTTTCGATTAATCGAAACTTCTCCGCACCGATTCATTTGGATTTTGAGCAAAGCGAGGCAGATCTTCTTGCTTTATTGTCTAGTGATGATGATCCCTTTAACCGCTGGGAAGCTGGCCAAAAGCTAGCAATGCAAATGATTCTGAATGATCGTTTGCCAGATGCTGAGTTGATTGAGGCGTATCGCAATCTTCTGCTAGATCCAAAGTTGGACCCTGCTTTTAAAGATTTAGCGCTTACATTGCCCGCAGAGTCGTATTTGTATGAGCAGTGCACCAGTGTTGATCCGCAGAAAATATTTATTGCACGTCGCGCTTTCCGCAGGGAGATTGCTAAACAGCTTCAATTGGAGTGGGCGGCTTTATATCAGCAAATGCAAACTCCTGGGCAATTTAAGTCGGATGGGGTTGACGCAGGTAAGCGTGCACTCAAAAATTTAGCTTTGAGTATGTTGCTTGATGCATCTCCGGCTACATGGGCCCCCATGGCAGCCAATCAATACCAAATCGCTGAAAATATGACCGATCGATATGCGGCGCTATCAGCCTTAGTCGTTCATGGTGTGAAACCAGCAAAAGATTGTTTAATTGATTTTTACAATCGATTTGCAAACGATGCCTTAGTGATTGATAAGTGGTTCGGCTTGCAATCTAGTCGTCCGCCAGTAGAAGGTCTTGAATCCACTTTGGAAGAAGTCAAGAAGTTGCGTGAGCATCCTGCATTTAAGCTAAACAATCCAAACCGAGTTCGTAGCGTAATTCATTCCTTTTGTGCCAATAATCCAGCAAGCTTTCATCAAGTGGACGGCAGTGGCTATGAGTTTTGGGCGGATAGTGTATTAGCGCTAGATCCTATCAATCCTCAGGTAGCCGCTCGTCTTGCTAGAGCTTTAGATCGCTGGCGTCTATTTGCCCAGCCGTATCAAGATCGCATGAAGATGGCTTTAGAGCGCGTTTCTGCGTGCCAAACACTCTCTCCTGATGTGAGGGAGGTAATTGGAAAGGCGCTGAGTAGCTAAAAACTAATGAAATTTACTGCTATAAGAAACACCTAATTTATTAGCAAGTATTTCTAGGCTCTTATCTAAAGTCCATAAGAGAGCGTTATCTGAGAGTAGAGTTGACGCTAACAGAGAAACATCGATTGCCCCGCAACTAGATTCTTGGAGTTGGTGTTTCTCTATAAATTCCAATGTTTCTTCTGGGGTTGCTATGGTCGCTTGCTGTAATTTTTTTATGTAACTTAAGGTTCTTAGTCTTGGCGATGGCGGTGATCCACATGCCAATTCTATTAAGACTAAAGGATGGCAAAGTACCTGATCATTTATCAAGAGAGACTCAAACGTAGTGTTTGGTTTTCTAAAGTGAGCAATCCACACTGAAGTGTCAACCAAAACCATGGTCATGATTATTGACCATCCTTTAATTTTCTTCGCGGAATATTTTTCATGTGTGGTGCTTTGCCACCTAGTGCAACCAATCTCTTGGCCATTTGAACGCGTATGAAAACATTAATAGCTTCTCTAAAGAGGTCTGCTTTATCCATTCCTGGGTCGGCAAGATCCAATCCCCTTTGGTAAAGGTCATCATCTATGGTTACAGTTGTTCGCATATGTTGTCCTCATCAATAATGATGCATTTTATCATCATAAATGGCATCAATTCAAATAGGGTTTATTAAAAATCGTAATGTTTTTCCTTGAAATTGCTGCTTTTTAATATTGCCGTTAGGAAAAGGGCAAAATAGACCCTAATTTCAATAGCGCCTTGGAGAAATACCTTTGTCCTTAAGTACTCATACCAATTTCAAACAATATTTAGCTTCTGCTAAACCTGCAGGCGTACCCATACCTACTGGATTGCAGGATTTATTGACTGCAGTGGTGAACACTTGCTCAACTCTTAGTCATGAAGTGGCGCAGGGCGCTTTGATTGGCTTGCTAGGTTCTGCGGGTACTGGCAATGTGCAAGGTGAGGTTCAGCAAAAACTCGACATCATTGCCAATGATTTATTAATAGATGGTGTGAAGGATTGCAAAGCACTTGCTGGTTTGGCCTCCGAAGAAATGGAGTTGCCAATTCCGGTTCAAGGTACAGGTGATTACTTGCTGTTGTTTGATCCACTAGATGGTTCATCCAACATTGACGTGAACGTTTCCATTGGCACTATTTTTTCAGTACTTCAAAAGCAAGATCCGAGTGCGCCACTACAAACTTCCGACTTTTTATTATCTGGACGTCATCAAGTTGCCGCTGGTTATGTGGTTTATGGTCCGCAAACCACAATGGCTTTGACTTTGGGTGATGGCGTAGTGATGTTTACCTTAAATAAGGTTACAGGTGAATTTTTGCTGATCAATGACTCGGTTAAGATTTCCCATTCCACTAAAGAATTTGCGATCAATATGTCCAATATGCGTCACTGGGCTGATCCAGTACGCCGCTATGTAGAAGAATGTCTCGCAGGTGTTAGTGGTGCCCGTGACAAAGACTTTAATATGCGTTGGATTGCGTCTATGGTGGCAGATGTGCACCGTGTGTTATCTCGCGGTGGTGTATTCATGTATCCATGGGATCAACGTGAGCCTCATAAGCCTGGTAAGTTGCGTCTGATGTATGAAGCCAATCCAATGAGTTTTTTGGTGGAGCAGGCTGGCGGTGCATCGACGAACGGCACCGAACTCATCATGGATTTACAGCCTACTGATTTGCATGAGCGGGTTTCGGTGATGCTAGGGTCTAAAGAAGAGATTGACCGCATTCAGCACTATCACTCATAAACCAGCGTTGCTTTAAAAGCAAAAAACCCAATCAGGTGATTGGGTTTTTTAATGCCCTAGATTATTAGAGTGGAAAACGCATCAGCAAACGGTATTCGCTTAGTTTTAAGGTCTTACTTTTTCTTTGAGATAAGCAAGCGATTCTTCTACTTGGTCTATGAGAATCAAGCAGATATCTCCTGTAGAAAGGTCATTTAAGGCGGTATCAATCGCTTTAAATTCCCCATGAATTTCTTGAACTTGTTTCGCTTTGGTAGCGCCTACTAGACCTTCTTGGAGTAGTCTTAATACTTCACCATCTTCGCGCCCCCGCTGACAAGCATCTTGATAGAGAATGACGTTATCAAAGGAATTGCCTAGGATGCGTGTAAGGTCGCGAATATCTTCATCACGACGATCGCCAGCACCACTAATGACTACATGACTCTTCTTGGGTTTCATGGCCTCAACGGCGCTGGTAAGAGCTCGCATCGCATCTGGGTTGTGACCGTAATCAGCGATCACCGTAGCGCCATTATGTTGAAATTGATTAAAGCGTCCTGGCACAGAATTGGAATCACTTTCAAAGCTATGTAGACCGCGGGCAATCTTTTCGGCATCCAACCCTAATGCCCATGCGGCTCCAATGGCAGCCATTGCGTTTTCAATCTGAAAGCCGAGTACACCATTTTGTGTAAGTGGAATTTCGCTTACGGGGAAACGATACATTACGCGCGAGCCCTTGGAGGCAACAATATATGTGCCGTCAAAGTAAATGACTTTTTTATTTTTAGCTCTATGTGCAGTAATAACAGGATGATGTTGATTCTGAGCAAAGAAAATCACTCGACCTGAGCATTTATCGCCCATCTTGGCCACCATAGGGTCTGCCGCATTTAATACAGCAGCGCCAGTGGGGGCTACGTTTTGCACAATGACACGTTTGAGTACAGCTAAATCTTCAACACTAGTGATGTAATTAAGACCTAGGTGATCACCTTCGCCGATATTGGTTACAACGGCGACTTCGCAGCGATCAAAACCCAAACCTTCACGTAGTAAACCACCGCGAGCTGTTTCTAGAACGGCGGCATCGACATCGGGATGCATTAATACATTGCGAGCACTCTTGGGGCCACTGCAATCGCCAGTATCGATTAGGCGATGATTGATATAAACGCCATCTGTACCAGTCATACCAACGCGCAAGCCGGTTTCACTTAATAAATGAGAGATGAGTCGAACGGTTGTAGTTTTGCCATTAGTGCCAGTGACAGCCACTACCGGAATGCGTCCATCCTCACCTAATGGAAACATCATGTTGATGATGTCTTCGCCGACAGGGCGACCTTTGCCGTAAGACGGCTTGAGGTGCATGCGCAACCCAGGGGCCGCATTGACTTCAACAATGCCGCCACCTTGTTGCTCTAAAGGTTTGTAGATTGACTCGCAAAGAATATCCACGCCAGCAATATCTAAGCCAATCATTTGCGCCGCAGCCACTGCGCTCGCTGCGACATCCGGATGAACATCGTCAGTCACGTCAGTAGCAGTGCCACCAGTACTGAGATTGGCATTGTTGCGTAACAAAACTCGCTCACCTGTTTTGGGGACATATTGCGGGGTAAGACCATTGCTTGCCAAGTGAGCAAGGGCGATATCGTCAAATCGAATCTTGGTAAGCGCGGTTGCATGACCATCGCCACGTAGAGGATTTTTATTTTCTTTTTCGACTAGTTCAGCAACCGTATGTTTACCATCGCCAACTACTTGGGCGGGTTCACGACGAGCGGCTGCCGAGAGGCGATTTCCGACTACCAACAGACGATAATCCGCTCCAGGTAAATAGCGCTCAACTATGGTTTCTCGACCAAAACCTTGCGTTACGATAAAGCCAGCACGCACTTCCTCTTCGGTTTGAATATTGGCAACAACACCTTTTCCTTGATTGCCATCTTTTGGTTTTAAAACAATCGGACCGCCAATCTTTTGCGCAGCACGCCAAGCATCATCTGCGGTTGTTACCACTTCGCCAATTGGGACAGACACGCCTGCAGCAGCTAGAAGATTTTTTGTGAGCTCTTTATCCTGCGCAATGGCTTCCGCGATCGCGCTGGTGTCGCTAGTCTCAGCTGCCTGAATGCGTTTTTGCTTGCTTCCCCAGCCGAACTGAACCATGCTGCCTTCAGTCATACGACGATAGGGAATATTCCGCTGAACTGCAGCATCGACGATAGAGCCCGTGCTGGGGCCTAAGCGAACATCCTCATATAGCGCCTCTAATTCTGAAAGGGCGGCGGCTAAATCAAAAGGGGCGTCGTTTAGGGTTGCTTGTATTAGTGCAAAGGCGAAATCAAAAGCCATGCGTCCCACAACTTCTTCGGTGTATTCAACAACGACTTGATAGACGCCAACATCTACTGTTTGTACGGTCCGGCTGAAGGTTACAGGACAACCTGCTTGAGCTTGAAGGCCTAGAGCTGCATGCTCCAAAGCGTGTGCGAGTGAGAGAACTTCATTGTGGCCACCCCGACGCATGCTACCTAGTTGTGGAAAACGTTCACGAATCTTGGTTTCGAATTGAGGTATCGAGTCAATGGAGCGTTCTGCCTCATCACAAGAAACAATCGCTTCTAAGGCGGTATGGCGGCTCCATAAATTTGGGCCGCGCAACATACGAATACGGGTAATTTCCAATTAAGCCCCTGTAGCGGTAGTAGCATCAGGCGCAAAAGTTTCTGCGCCTGCTTCGATCACATTAAACGGAATATCTAAGGCCCAAGCTGCAGCAATTGCTGCGCCTAAATTCATTGTCTTCCAAGGGGAAGCGCTGTCTGCTTCTGAGTGCCTTGGAACGGGAATGGATTTTTGATCCAATTTGCCCGACTTCAAAGTAATTTGTTGTTTGCCAATCATCACTGCACGACCATTATTTAACAAATGATTTTTGATGATTTCTGAATCTGGATTTTCACTAAAGAAAATGACCTTGCCATCACAAAGTTCTGCCATCTGCACACACATTGGATCATCAGCATTCAGAACAGCCACACCGCTTGGGAGTACCACGTCAACTTGAGTGCGGACAACGCTAAAGACTTGGTCTTCATCGTAAATAGCGTACTGAGGGAAGTTGGCTTTGGGGTCGACATTCAAAACAACTCCGACCTGGCAACGATCGTAGGCTAGACCCTCAATGAGCATCGATAAGTGATTGTTTTCGATTACCGCGGCTTCAACTGCGCGGTTCATGAGTGTGCGACGCGCATTTTCCCAATTGGATGAGCTGCAATTTGGAATGGAGCGATTGCCGAAAAAAAGACCTTTGCTACTAGATAAACCAACATAGACATTAGTAAGGCGCAAGAAATGGGCAATCATCTCAGCAACGGGTGTTTTGCCCTTTTCACCGCAGATGCCAACTACTGGGATTCGGAAATCTGTTCCCGCCGGAAAGAGGTGGTTCGCAATTTCTTTCCCAACGGGTTGAGGCTTGCCACTGGCTGGTTTCAGATGCATTAACAGGCCAGGTCCGGCATTGACTTCAACAATGGCAGCATTTTGATCGGCTAGAGGTTTGCTAATGTCCTGCGCTACCAAATCAACGCCAGCAATTTCTAGTCCAACTACACGCGCTGCTAAGGCAACTTGACTGGCTACATCTGGGTGAACTAGATCAGTAACATCAAATGCGACGTTGCCATTACTTTGAATGAGAACTTTATGGTCAATGTCTGGGATGCTGTCACCAGTTAGTTTTTGTCGGGCTAATTCGAGTTCTACAGCTGAATCAATACGCACTGGATTGAGGGGATGTTCTTCAGCGGTGCCACGGCGTGGATCGGAGTTAATCTGAATTTGAATGAGTTCATGAATAGTATGTTGACCATCACCAGTAACCCAAACTGTTTCACCCTTTGCTGCAGCTACTACTTTGTCGCCAACAACTAGCAAACGGTGCTCGTCTCCAACGATGTGTCGCTCTACTAAAACTTCGCTACCCTCATCAATTGCAACTGCATATGCTGATTCGATTTCTTGTTGGGTATAAAGATTAATGAAAACTCCCCGACCATGGTTTCCATCAATGGGTTTAACTACTACTGGCAGTCCAATATCTTGTGCGGCCTCCCAAGCGTCATCAGGGCTGGAAACGGTTCTACCTTCAGGAGTGGGGACGCCAGCGCTACGCAATAAGCTCTTGGTTAAGTCCTTATCTCTGGAGATTGTCTCAGCAATGGCGCTGGTCTGATCGGTTTCTGCCGTCCAGATGCGACGTTGCTTGGCACCGTAACCTAGTTGAACTAAATTGCCTTCAGATAGACGAATAGATGGAATACCACGTTCTTCAGCGGCATTCACAATGCATGCAGTGCTGGGACCAAGCAGTAAGTCATCACCAAGCTCACGCAGATTTTCAATGATTGTTTGTACTTCTGCGACGCAGTCTTTGTTGTCTTGCGCCAATGCTAGGTAGAGGTCGCGTGCATATTTCAGGGCGGTGAGGGTAACTTCCTCATTGATGGCACTGACCATTACTTTATAAACACCGCGTCTGTCACCATCGCGTGCTTTGCCAAAACCACCTGGTATGCCAGCTAAGTTTTGCAGTTCTAATGTGAGGTGCTCCAGAATATGGGCAGGCCAAGTGCCTTCTTCAACACGTTTTAGAAAGCCGCCGGTTTCACCATAACTGCAACGATGTTCCACTAGACTTGGGAGAGCCTTTACTAGTCGATCATAAAAGCCAGGAATGAGATTTGAGGGGTAGTCCTCTAGGTCACCAATATCAAGCCAAACCTCAATAACGGGATGGTAAGTCCACATATTGGGGCCACGGAGATGCTTTACGCTCAGTATCTCGATGGATTTATCTAGTAGTTGGGGCATATGCGCTTTGACGGTGGTCGGCACCAAGATTTGGGTGCTGAAGCGTCAGACGGTCTCTCTGTTTCTAGTTGTTATCAAAAAACTCACAAAATTAGCAAAAATTCATAAAAAGGCCTACTTCGACAATTTAACGGCTTTTAGGCCTCTAAAGTTGACATAGGCAATAAATCTAAAAATTTTCACTCCACTATACTTTTAGTGTCAATGAAGCCACAAATCTTACCTTTTGCCCCTGTTCTGCCAAGTCATTGGCAAGTTGTTTTGGGGTCTGAGGCCTCCCCAGTAAAGGGGGTGGAGGCTGTTCTAGCATGGGTTGAGCTTGATCTGGACGCCAATCTGCGCTTTCAAAAAAGCCTTTTATTGCTGACCGAAGAAGGTTTATTTTGGACGGACGGCAAAGTATTTGAGTCATGGAATCTCGGTCTAGGCGCCCACCTGATCCATGGCGATCATGCAGGGGTAGGACATTTAAGGCTCGAAACTGTCGACTGTTTGTTGAGGGCCTGGAATTTCACTTTAGCCGTAAATCCGCAGGTACTGAGGCTGGAATCGAGTTTTAAGCAACTGACTCGGGGCGAACAAATTAGAGAAGGCGAGGTGAGTGAGTACGACAAGCAAGTTTGCCCGGTTTGCTTAAGTCCAAAACCCGCCAATTCGGATGTCTGCCCAACGTGTGATCCAGAGGATGATGTGCCTCCCTCAACCTGGACATTATTTAAGCTTTGGCGCTTTGCAAGACCTTACAAAAAACAATTACTGCTTGGTTTTGTATTAACTCTACTGTCAACAGGAGCTACATTAATACCGCCATATCTCACGATGCCATTGATGGATCATGTGTTGATCCCTTATGAGCGTGGCAATCCAATTGATTTCCATTTGGCTAGCATGTATCTGCTGGCTCTGTTTGGGGCTGCAATCGTTGCATGGGGGTTGGGTTGGTGGAAGACTTACCTACTAGCTTTGGTCAGCGAGCGTATTGGAGCGGATCTACGTAATACTACCTTCGAACATCTACTTAAGCTTTCCTTAGAATATTTTGGTGGTAAGAGAACTGGCGATTTGATTGCCCGCATTGGCGCAGAGACAGATCGAATCTGTGTTTTTCTATCTCTCTACGCGTTGGATTTTGCTACCGATGTATTGATGATCACCATGACCGCAGCGATCTTGGTTTCGATTGATCCTTTGCTGGCTTTGGTTACTTTAGCGCCCTTGCCATTTATTGTCTGGATGATTCATGTTGTTCGCGATAAGTTGCGTTTTGGTTTTGAAAAGATAGATCGAATCTGGTCTGAAGTGACCAATATTTTGGCAGACACCATTCCAGGTATTCGTGTAGTAAAAGCCTTTGCACAAGAGGATAGAGAGCTCAAACGTTTTATTGATTCCAATAAACACAACCTACAAATCAATGATCGCGTGAATCGCGTTTGGGGATTATTTTCTCCAACGGTAACTTTACTCACCGAGACTGGCCTATTAGTAGTGTGGGGTTTTGGAATTTGGCAAGTTGCGCACCAAAAAGTCACTGTCGGTGTTTTGATTGCTTTCTTGGCCTATATCGGACGTTTTTATATTCGCCTTGATTCAATGAGTCGAATTGTGTCGCACACCCAAAAGGCAGCCGCAGGCGCAAAACGTATTTTTGACATTTTGGATCATGTTTCTAGCGTCCCTGAGCCCATCAATCCGTCGCCATTGGGTGAAGTTAAAGGTCGCATCTCTTTGCGGGGCGTGGGTTTTCGTTATGGCAACCGGGCAGTTAGCAAAGGCATTGATTTAGATATTGCGCCTGGAGAGATGATTGGTCTTGTAGGGCATAGCGGTTCTGGTAAGAGCACCCTAGTGAACTTGATTTGCCGTTTCTATGATGTGAGTTCTGGATCGATTTCCTTAGACGGCCGCGACATCCGTAGTATTGGCATAGCGGATTATCGAAAACGGATTGGTTTGGTATTGCAAGAGCCATTTTTATTCTTTGGCACGATTGCGGAGAATATTGCCTATGGCAAACCAGATGCAAGTCGTGAAGAGATTATCGAAGCTGCACGTGCAGCGCATGCCCATGAATTTATCTTGCGCCTACCTCTTGGTTATGACTCTTTAGTTGGGGAGCGTGGTCAGTCATTGTCTGGTGGTGAGCGTCAGAGAATCTCGATCGCACGCGCCTTGCTGATTAATCCAAGTATTTTGATTTTGGATGAAGCTACATCCTCTGTTGACACCACAACTGAAAAAGAAATCCAGCGAGCCCTTGATAACTTGGTTAAGGGGCGCACTACGATTGCTATCGCACATCGTCTTTCTACCCTAAGAAAAGCAGATCGCTTGGTTGTCTTAGATAAAGGTGAGATTGTTGAGATTGGCTCTCACGATCAATTAATGGAGGCCCAAGGAGCTTACTTCACCCTGTATCAAGCGCAGTTGCGCCATGCTGCTGAGTTAGTTGAAGGTGGTGCCATTGGTGAGAGCTTAGAAGAGCAGCAAGAGGAATTGCTGGAAGAGGCTGCCAAGAAAATTGGGGGTGGGGTATGAATATGACTCATCATTTAGAACGTGATGCCTTAGGCCGTCTAGTTTTTATCGATAGCAAGGGTGAACGTCACGTTGGAGTCCATCCAGTGAGGGCTTTCCCAATAACTGCCCCTAGTGCTGGTATCGGCATCATGAATCAATCTGGTAAGGAGCTTTGCTGGTTTCCAAATGTTGCGGCGATTTCCGAAGCGGAGTTAGGTTTAATTGAGGAAGAATTGGCTGAGAGAGAGTTCATGCCAGTTATTGAAAAAATTACAAAGGTTTCCACATTTGCAACGCCAAGCATTTGGGATATCGAAACTGATCGAGGTCCCACGCGCATTCGACTCAAAGGCGAAGAAGATATTCGCAGGATTGCTGGGAACACATTGCTGATAGCTGATTCAAATGGTTTGCAGTTTTTGATTAAAGATTCAACCCAGTTGGATAAAGTCAGTAAAAAACTGCTAGATCGTTTCCGCTAGAATAAAACCGGATTTGCCGCTTTAGCTCAGTTGGTAGAGCAGTTCATTCGTAATGAAAAGGTCGCCAGTTCGATTCCGGCAAGCGGCACCAATTATTTCCCCCATTTTCTGGCAGTTATGGCAAGCTTTGCTTTGCGGCAAATAATGCGTGAAATTATTATTGGCTGAAATTTTAAATAGGGCTGTTTAAGGCGCCAAATTCTGATGAAAAAACATTTTTCGCTAAATCTCCATATTTCATCCTTATTTTTGTTGCTGATTTTTATTGTCGGCGGCACCATTAGTCTCATTTCTCACCTAGCCTTAGAAGAAATATTGCGCAAAGGCGCCCAAGAAAAATCCAATCGACTCGCCCAGCAGATGGTTTCTAATTTTCGTGGGCTTATAGACCCCTCGGAAGTGGGAGTCAGGCTGTTAGCAAACTCTTCAATTGCTGAAGCAAACACTCTTAGTGCCAGACTAAGTAGAGCTGGATTATTTAAAGAGATAATCACCAACTACAGTGCTGTAGCAGCTGTTTATGTTGGCTACACTAACGGGGATTTTTTCCTTCTTCGTCCCATACGCTCTGAGAACGACCGTAATAAATATAACGCTCCAGCAGAGACAACTTTCATGATCCAAAGCATCGAGCATGTAGGGGCAGCTCTCCAGGGAAGCTATATATTTTTGGATTCATCATTGCGAGAATTAAAAGTTGATCCTCAGGCAGAATATCCAAAAAAATATTTCCCGCGTCAGCGTCCTTGGTTTCAGGAGGCAGTTAAAACCTCCAATGTAATCACTACTCCACCATATTTATTTTTTGCCAATCGTCGGGCTGGTATAACCATTGCGAAGCAGGCTGTTAATCATCAAGCTGTTGTCGCAATAGATATTGAATTAGATGCGCTTGGCAAAAATCTTTCTGAACAGAAGCCAACTCCCAATGCAGAAATGGCAATTGTGGATGATCAGGGCTTTGTTATTGCTTCAAGTGGAACATTGTCTCTAGTGGATGAATCTGGATCTAGTGGAAGCCAAATTCAATTAAAGCGACTGAATCAATTTAATTCACCCATCTTTGATGCCCTATACCAAATCACTAGTAATAAAAGCGACCTACCCCAATTTATTAAATTAGGTGATGTTGGTGGCAATAGCTGGGATATTAATTTCTATCCATTTTCAGCGGGTGGCGATGGGCGTCTGATGTTCATTAGCGCAGTTCCTGAAAATGAATTGCTTGCTGATGCAATTGCCCTAAAGCATAGGCTCATACTGGTAGGGTTGGTTTTGTTATTGCTCGTGATCCCAATTAGTTTATTGCTCAGCCGTGCTATTTCACGTCCTATTCGGTTGTTGGCTAAAGAGGCTGACAACATTCGAGAATTTAGTCTGCATCAATTTAGACATGTGACTTCTCATATCAGAGAAATATCCACTCTAAATATTGCTTTAAGTCGTTTACAAAAGACGATTGCTGCTTTTACAGCTTATATACCAAGGGATTTGGTAAGTGATTTGCTGAAATCAGATACTGGCATTGAAATTAGCGGTGAAAGTAGATATCTAACCATTCTTTTTTCAGACCTGAAGGATTTTTCTTCTTTGTCTGAGGTGACACCTTCGCGTGAATTGCTCGCTCGCGTTTCTTCTTATCTCAAACTCATGACTTATGCCATTAAGGAAGAGGGTGGAACGGTAGATAAGTTTATTGGCGACTCAGTCATGGCGTTCTGGGGTGCGCCTGCCTTAAATCCCAATCATGCCTATCACTCTGCTGTTGCTGCCATCAAAACAAAGAGGCGAATGGTGAAATTAAACCAAGAGTTGGTTCAGGACGGTAAGCCACCATTGGTTGTTCGAATCGGCATTAATACAGATGCCGTACTGGTCGGAAACATTGGCTCTGAAGAGCGTTTGAGTTATACCGTGATGGGTGATGGCGTCAATATTGCATCTCGTTTAGAGGGTATCAATAAAGAATTTGGCACTGACATTGCTATTAGTCATTCTGTGTTTATGGATGCAGGGGAGCGACTGTGGGTTCGCCCAATAGATTTAATTACCGTTAAGGGCAGGGCCGGTGAAATATTGATTTATGAGCTGCTCGGTATTCGGGATGGTGATGCGGAAACTGCAGCTACACCTGCTGAAATGGAATTATGTGTACTCACAACTGAAGCCTTTAAGTTCTTTTCAGTCGGAGATTTTGAGCGGGCTCAATCTATCTACGAGGAAATGGTTGCCAAGTTCAATGATGAGCTTTCAAAAGAAATGGTCAAGAGATGCCAAAAAAAGATAGAAACAAAAGTTTGATTTTGAGTGGCATTTTCTAATTCTTTTCAAAAATGCGACTTCAGTTAGCACCCCTTTATCTAGTTAAGATAAGTAAAAACCCTGATATGCATATATCAAATAGATTATTTTAAAAATATGCATTTTTTGTGCAATAAATGCTGTTTTTGCATTGGGATATAAGTACACTATCAACGGTCTTTGGCTTGATTTATAAGGGTTTCTACTAGATTTTAGAGGCCTATGTGGATCGTTTTTGAAATTATTGATGGCAGTCAAGTTCTGCTTGCTCATCTTGTTTAAAAATCACACTCACATTAGATAAGCCAAATTTAAATTGGTAAACCATTTTGGAGACATTCTTTATGAAGATGAAGTTAAAAGGGGCCTTGATTTCTACCGCCTTAGCCCTCGGCGTAGTTGGTGCTTCCCCTGCATTTGCTGCGTGGGAGCCAAACAAGCCAGTTGAATTCATTATTCCTGCTGGACCGGGCGGTGGCGCAGACCAAATGGCACGCATGATTCAAGGAATCATCACCAAAAATAATTTGATGAAGCAAGCAATTATCCCTGTGAACAAAGGTGCGGGTGCTGGCGCTGAAGGTTTCTTGGCGATGAAAGAAGCAAAAGGCGATCCAAATAAGATCGTCATTACTCTTTCAAATTTATTTACTACTCCATTAGCAACTGGTGTGCCATTTAATTGGCAAGACATCACTCCAGTTGCAATGTTGGCGCTTGATCAATTCGTTTTGTGGGATAACGCTGAAAAGCCATATAAGACTGCCAAAGAATATATCGATGCAGCCAAGGCGGCTGGTCCAGGTAAATTCAAAATGGGTGGCACAGGGTCTAAGTCTGAAGATCAAATTATTACTGTAGCAATTGAAAAAGCTACTGGCGCTAAGTTCACATACATTCCATTTAAGGGGGGTGGTGATGTTGCTGTCCAGCTGGTTGGCAATCACGTTGATTCTTCGGTGAACAATCCTATTGAAGCAGTTGCTCAATGGCGTGCTGGTAAGTTGCGTGCGCTCTGTGTATTTGATGACACACGCATGCCATACAAGGAGAAGGTTACCGATACTCAGTCATGGTATGACATCCCTACCTGTAAAGAGGCTGGCGTAACAACTGACTACACCATGTTGCGAGGCATCTTTATGGCTCCAGGTGTTACTCAAGAGCAGGTTGATTTCTATGTGGACTTGTTCAAGAAAGTTCGTGCTACACCTGAGTGGAAAAAATTCATGGTTGATGGTGCGTTCAATCAAACATTTATGACTGGCAAAGAATTTAGAAATTGGCTTACATTGAATGAAGCCTTGCATAAGCAGCTCATGTCTGAAGCTGGCTTCTTGGCAAAGTAATTTGAAAAAAAATAAATGGGGCCTCCTATTGGGGGTCCTATTTTTTAAGTAAGTGTATTAATAACTTTATTAAAATAAAAAATGTCTGAACACACAAATAACTCAAATCAAGACTCAGTAATTAGTACTAGAGCAATGGATATCATCACTGCGATCGTATTTCTTGCGATTGGTCTGACAGTGATGGTAGGTAGCCTTAAATTGGGCGCTAGCTGGGGTAGTGATGGTCCTGAGGCTGGTTATTTTCCTTTCTATGTAAGCTTGATCATGATGCTTTCGAGCACCGTAACCCTTTATCAGGCGGTGATCGTTGATAAGAAAAAGAAATCCGAATCTTTTGTTGAGAGAGAACCTTTTAAGCAGGTGATGGCCGTTTTATTGCCTGCGATTGTGTTTGTCCTAGGCGTACAGCTCATTGGCATTTATGTTTCTTCAGTCTTTTACATCGCTATCTTCATGGTGTGGTTGGGCAAGTATCCTCTATGGAAAGCCATTGCTGTTTCGATTGGGGTGAGTGCCGCCTTGTACCTTATGTTCGAGTTCTGGTTTCAAGTTCCATTGCCTCATGGTTCATGGATCAACCCCCTCGAATTCTTGGGTGTGCAATAAAAAGAATAATTATTAAAAAAGATTAAATAAGGAGTTCAAGTTGGAAGAAATTAGCGCTCTATTCAACGGCTTTGCCGTTGCGATGACACCCTTTAACTTATTGCTGATGTTGGTTGGTGTAACCCTCGGTGTGATCATCGGCGTGTTGCCTGGTCTTGGCGGTGCAAATGGTATTGCTATCCTGTTGCCGTTGACATTCACAATGCCACCAACTTCCGCAATCATCATGCTGTCTTGTATTTACTGGGGCGCATTGTTTGGTGGAGCAATCACATCTGTTCTATTTAATATCCCTGGCGAACCCTGGTCGGTAGCGACAACCTTTGATGGTTATCCTATGGCTCGTAATGGTAAAGCCGGTGAAGCATTGACAGCTGCATTTACATCTTCATTTGTTGGCGCTTTCTTTGCGATTGTGATGATCACCTTCTTGGCGCCATTGGTGGCGAAGTTTGCATTACAGTTTGGCCCTCCAGAGTTCTTCTCTGTATATCTCCTTACTTTCTGTAGCTTCGTTGGTATGAATAAGGGTTCTCCTTTCAAAACAATTTCTGCGATGATGCTTGGCTTTGCCTTGGCAACTGTTGGTATGGATACTGTTACAGGTCAATTGCGTTTGACATTCGGTCATCCTGAGTTGATGCGTGGCTTTGACTTCCTGATTGCTGTTATTGGCTTATTTGGTATTGGAGAGATTCTGCTTTCCATGGAAGAGGGTTTGGCCTTCCAAGGTGCTGCGGCGAAGATTCGTGGCAAAGTTGTTTTGGAGACATGGAAAGAGTTGCCTAAGTACTGGGCCACTTCATTGCGTAGTTGCTTGATTGGTTGCTGGATGGGTATTACACCAGGCGGCGCCACTCCTGCGTCCTTTATGGCTTACGGTGTAGCTAAGCGTGTATCGAAAGAGGGCGACAAGTTTGGTTCCGGAAAGATGGAAGGAATCGTTGCACCAGAAACAGCTGCTCATGCGGCTGGTACATCAGCCCTTCTCCCAATGTTGTCTTTGGGTATTCCTGGTTCACCAACTGCAGCGGTATTGCTGGGTGGTTTATTGATTTGGGGTTTGCAACCAGGTCCCTTGCTCTTCGTTGAGAAGCCAGACTTTGTTTGGGGATTAATCGCTAGTATGTACTTGGGTAACTTGGCTGGTTTGTTTGTTGTTTTAACTTGCGTGCCACTGTTTGCCTCCATCTTAAGAATTCCATTCTCAATCATCGCTCCAGTGATTATTGTGATTTGTGCGGTAGGTGCCTATACCGTTCACAATGCCACGTTTGACGTTTGGTTGATGTTGGGCTTTGGTGTGCTTGGGTACGTCTTCAAGAAGCTTGATTACCCGATGGCGCCGATGGTCTTGGCTCTGGTATTGGGTGACCGTGCAGAGGATTCTTTCCGTCAGTCAATGCTGATCTCACAAGGTAGTTTGGATGTATTCTTCTCCAACTACTTGGTGGCTGGCATTACTTCTATCGCTTTATTGCTCCTCTTCTGGCCACTTATTGGCAAGTTAATTGGTAAGAAAAAAGCTGCTGCATAAGATCTAACCCAATCAAAATCTGGGTTTGCGAGTGAAAAGGGGGTGAAAACCTCCTTTTTGCATTTGTGACCAATAAAAATCCGATAAAATCGGTTCACCATGAACTTCTTCAAAAACCGCCTCATTCATTGGATTGCCATCTTAGCGATTGCAATGAGTGCGCTTGCGCCCGCTGTTTCTCAAGCAGTTTCGCTTGCTAAGCATGGTCAAGGTTTTGCAATGGAGATTTGTTCGGTTGATGGCAGCAAGATGCAAATCGATGTTCAGACAGATGATCAAGAAGTTGCAGATCAAATGCAGCCTTGTCCCTATTGCGTAGCTCAAAATAGCATCACCCCAGCATTTAATACAAGCCTCACATTTAAGGCGCCGCAGACTTTAGCTTTGCTGCCACAGCTTTTCTACCAATCACCCAAACCACTTGCCGTTTGGGTAACCCCACCTTCAGCAGCTCCACCAGTACAAGCCTAATCAAATTAGGGCATAGCGCCTAGCTATGTAGTTGGCAACGAATCAAACAATACGTTGTCGTAATTAATTGTGGAGCAGTAAATGTTGTTTAAGCAAAAGAAAATTAGTGCATGCGTTGGCATGCTATTTGGATCGGTTTTAATAAATGCACACGCCCAAATTGCGCCACCGCCTGACTACAATCAAAAGCTAGGTGATGTGGTGGTGAGTGCTACTCGTTCAGGAACACCATTGGATGAGATTCCTCTTAACACCACAGTTCTATCTAAAGAGGTTCTAGAAATTGCACCAGATCAAACTATTGATCAAATATTAAAAAATGTGCCTGGCGTAATTTTGAATGACACGCCTTACTACCAAAAGGATCCAACCAGTCAAAGTATTAACGTCCGCGGCCTTGGTAATGCTAGAACTTTGGTGTTGATTGATGGGGTTCCAGCAAATGATGCTTTTTATGGAACGGTGCAGTGGAATTTGGTTCCAATGTCCTCTATTGATTCGGTGGAATTTATTCGTGGTGGTGTCTCTAGTTTGTGGGGTAACTACGGCATGGGCGGTGTAATCAATATTAAGACGAAAACCCCAGTCAATAGCCAGCAAGAAGTATCTGCTAGCTATGGCGCATTTGGAACCGGCAATGTGGCCGCCTCAAAGGATCTTATCGCCTCTGAAAATCTTCAATTGAGATTCTCGGCTGATTACTTTAATACCGATGGCTATCAAAATATTGCGACGATCTCACCAGCTTCTCCGACTAGCATCAAGAATGGACAGGGTGATGCCGCCTCGCATAACTCCAATGTTCGATTGCAGGGTTACTTTAAAGCCACCCAAGATACAAATGGATTTTTTCGTGTGGGTTACCACACCATGTCCGATCTTTCCTCAGGCTATGCCTTTGCAACCAATATCATGCAAGAGACCGATGTGGCTGGGGGCACAACAACCCGTTTGGACGATAAGTCAAAGGTAGATGTAAATTTCTTCTACGAGAATACGGGCTTTAATAAGCAGAATGGTTCCACTACATCCACCTTAGGGACTAAAGGTGCTACTGCTCCATATAACTACCCCTACATCAATGCAAACTATAAAGACCCCTATAGTACGGTTGGCGCCTCTGCTCAATATACCCAAGAAGTAACAGGAATTATTGATCAATATGTAGTGGGCGTAGATGCTCGAAATATTGCTGGATCAAACCAAACAAATAACTTGAACACCAATGGCACATCAGCCGCTGTGAACTATGCTCAAGGCCAGCAAACTTTCTATGGCTTAATGGGGCAATTGAAATCCAAGGCAGATTCCTTCCCTTTAGAGACAACCTTGGCAGCGCGAATAGATCAATGGAATAGTCAGACACCCACGAATTACAATGCCGGCCCTAATGGCATAAATCCTGCCTTTCAAAATGTCCCTAACCAAAGCAAGACCCAATTTAGTCCTACATTAGGCCTCTTGTATAAGTTAAGTAAAGACTGGGATTTACGTTCGGCGGCTTACCAGGCCTTCCATGCTCCCGGCATGAATAACACCTTACGCTCTTATGGTTCCTCTACGGGCTATAGCTTCGCCAACCCCAATCTGATTCCAGAAACAATGACGGGTTATGAGATTGGTACAGACTATCGCTGGAAAGGAGGCTTTGCACAGTTAACCGCATTTAACAACTACATTCAAAATGCAGTAGCCACATACAGCCTTTCATCAAAAAGCGCTACGGACATTGCCTTAGCAAAAAGCTTATGCGGTGCAACTGGCAATCCCTTGGCGGGCACTGGTAATGTTGGGATTTGTAATTCTACTAATATTAGTTATTACACCAATAACCAAAATCTCTTGAGCCAAGGTATTGAGTTCCAGTTTCATCATGACATCAACTCACAGTGGGCAACTGATGCAAACTACGCCTTCACCAGTACTAAGTTAACCATGAGCGCTACGAGCGATCCTATTAACAAGCAGGTAGGGGGTGTGCCGCAAAATATTTTGGGGGGTGGCATCACTTACTATCCAGCGCCTAACGCTAGTTTGACGGCAACCATTCGTTATGTGGGTAGTTCATGGTTGGATACAAAAAATTTGTATGGAGTGCCCGCCTATGCGGTTGTGGGTTTACGTGCAAACTATGAGGTGACAAAAAATGCAACTATTTATGCTTCAGCCGTGAACTTGTTTAATCGTCAATACATTACTTTTGGCACTGGATCTAGTAATACCCAGTATGTATTGGGTATGCCACAAGCAATTTCTGTTGGTGCACGTATCATCTTCTGATAATGACCAAATATTTCCATTTCCGTAAGACACCATTGTTATTCAGCGCACTTCTATTGAGTGTGCTGATTGGCGCTGGGGGCGTGCAAGCGCAGATGGATCATTCCTCTCATATAGTTGGTAGTTCTTCAGCTAAGGTGGGCGGCACTTGTCAGAGCGTAGGGTTAGAGTGTGCAAATGCAGCTACCCCAGTTTTCACTCTGGATGGTAAGTTGCTTTTAGCGTGGACGGCTAATGGGGTGGTTTCTGTAGCCCAGTCTAGCGACTTGGGAAAAACATTCTCACCAGCAGTAAAAATTGCTGAACATGGCAAATCATTAGATACAGGTTCTGATGCACGTTCACAAATCGTTGTTGATAAGCAGGGTGGAATATTTTTAGCCTATGCATTTTTTAAGGACTCCAACTGGAATGCGCAAATTAATACATCCCGATCTTCTGATGGGGGTAATACCTTTTCTGCGCCAACAACCCTAGTTCAGGATGGCTCAAGTCAACGCTTTCCATCGGTCTTGATAATGCCTGATGACAAGATTTTTATCTCCTGGATTGATAAGCGACTAGTTGCTGCAGCAAAACAGGGGGGTGAGAAGCGTCTGGGAGGATCTATAGCCTATAGCTTTTCTCAAGATGGTGGCAAATCTTTTCAGGCTGAGCGTATCGCCAATGAAAGTAGTTGTGAATGCTGTCGCATCGGTAGTAGTCTTGATCCCCAAGGCAATCCTGTAGTGGCATACAGAGCAATATTTCCTGGTGGGATTCGGGATCAGGCGAGTCAAGTCATATCAATCGCAGGTAGTGGTCCAATACGCAAGGTAGCCGATGATGATTGGAAGACGGATGCATGTCCGCATCATGGCCCATCGATAGCAGTATCTGGCAGTGGAAAATTTCATGTTGCTTGGTATACCCAAGGCAGTAAACGTTCTGGCGTGTTTTATGCCAATTCCACCAACCAAGGTATTGCATACTCAAAACCCATGCGAGTTGGCGCAGAAGGGGCTAATGTATCTAGGCCATACCTCATGTCATTGGGACGGCAGGTGTGGTTAGTATGGAAAGAATTTGATGGCAAAAAGTCATCGGTGTATATGAAAGAGTCTTCTAATGATGGCGATACTTGGACGACCCCTAAAATATTGTCGAGTACAACAGGGTATAGCGATCATCCGCTTCTCATGCCAAAAGGTAGTGAAGTATTTTTATCCTGGTTAACGCGTGATGATGGTTATCAATTAATCAATATTGGAAGTAAGCAATGAAAAGATATTGGCTGGCTTTTATCCTTACCCTATCGATTTGTGGATCTGCCTTAGCAGATACCACCCCTCTGAAGTCTTATCAAGCTGGGGATTGGAAAGTTATTATCAAGAGCGCAAATAGTGCGCCAATGGCTATTCACTTTTGGGGTGTCACTTGTCCAGCTTGCGTAAAGGAAATGCCGCAGTGGGGTCAGTTTGTAAAAAATAATCCAAACGCGAAAATCGTTTTTATTCAGGTTGATGATGTTTCAATGGACTCCATCAAGAAAATGTTGAGTAAGGCAGGGCTGGATAAGGCAAATAATTACTATATAGCTGCTCCATTTGATGAGCGCCTGAGATATGAGATTGATCCGCAGTGGCATGGGGAAACGCCAACTACTATTGTGATTGATAAAAGTGGCAAAGCCATCCGTAAAACAGGATTGGTGGATTTTCAGAAATTGCAAAGTGCTTTGATTGTTAAATCTTAGTCATTGAAGAATTAAATACTTACTTGGAGAATATAAGCATGAAAACAAACTTATTAAAAATCATTTTTGCATTTGCAGGGCTGACATTATTTGGCGTGGCTTATGCACAGGGTGTCACTAAAACAGTTACAACTAATGCAATCAAAATTGAAAATGCCTATACCCGTGCTACCGCTCCGGGCCAACAAGTAGCAGGAGGGTTTATGAAAATTGAGAATCCAGGTGCTGCCGATCAATTGATCTCTGCTAGCTCGCCTGTTGCTGGTGAAGTTCAATTGCATGAGATGGCAATGGAAGGCAATGTCATGAAAATGCGTCAGTTGAAAGATATTCCTGTGCCAGCAGGTGGCTCTGTTGAATTAAAGCCAGGTGGCTTGCATTTAATGTTTATGAATATCAAAGCTCCATTTGCTGCTGGTGAAACTGTGCCAGTAAAGCTGAAGTTTGCAAAAGCTGGTGAGGTTGAAGTTAAGATGCCAGTGAATGCGATGGGTGCAATGAAGCACTAAGCATCAAATGATTTAATGCAGAAATAAAAAAGCCCCTAAGTAAAACTAGGGGCTTTTTATAAAAGACATCAACTCAATTAGATTTTTAAATCCAAATCTGTTACCGCACCTTTGCTGGCACTACTTGCAAGGCTTGCATACTTAGCTAGCAGTCCGCGGGTGTAACGTGGCTTAGGCTGTTTCCAAGCTGCGCGACGCTTAGCAATTTCTGCCTCATCAACATTGAGTTGTATAAGTAACTTGTGGGCGTCGATCGTGACTGAGTCGCCTTCATTAATGAGGGCTATAGTCCCACCCACATAGGCTTCGGGGGCGACGTGACCTACGACCATGCCCCATGTGCCACCAGAGAAGCGACCATCCGTAATGAGGCCTACAGTCTCGCCCAAGCCTTGACCAACTAAAGCTGAGGTTGGGGCGAGCATTTCACGCATACCAGGACCACCTTTAGGGCCTTCATAGCGAATAATTACGACATCTCCATCTTTAATCTTTTGCGCCATGATGGCTGCCATCGCGTCATCTTCAGAATCAAATACGCGGGCTGGACCAGTAATCGATGGATTTTTAAGGCCAGTGATTTTAGCAACACAACCCTCGGGAGAAATGTTGCCTTTTAGGATCGCTAAGTGGCCTTGTTTGTATAAAGGATTATCTAAAGTACGAATCACTTTTTGATCTGCTCGTGGTACTGAAGGAACATCCTTCAATACTTCAGCAATCGTTTTGCCGGTAATTGTCATGCAATCGCCATGAAGTAATCCACCGTCGAGCAAAATTTTCATGACTTGGGGAATGCCACCGGCTTGATGTAAATCTGTAGCTAAATATGTGCCCGATGGTTTCATATCCACAATCACGGGAACGCGTTTACGAATGCGTTCAAAGTCATCGATAGTCCAATCGATTTCGGCTGCACTGGTAATCGCCAAGAAATGTAGAACAGCATTTGTAGATCCGCCGACTGCCATGATCACGCTTACTGCGTTCTCAATGGATTTTTTTGTAATGATGTCGCGTGGACGTAAATTATTTTTGATTGCCTCAACCAATACAACAGCTGAATCGTGTGCGCTAGCCACCTTCTCAGCATCTTCATTAGCCATCGTTGAGGAGTATGGCAGGCTCATACCGAGTGCTTCAAATGCAGAGCTCATTGTGTTGGCGGTATACATGCCGCCGCATGAACCGCTACCAGGGCAGGCGTGCTGTTCAACACCTTTTAAATCTTCTTCACTCATTCTGCCGGATGTGAATTCGCCAACAGCCTCAAATGCAGAAACAATATTAAGATCTTTGCCTTTGTAATGACCTGGCTTGATAGTGCCACCATACACATAGATACCGGGTACATTGGTACGCGCTAACGCCATCATGCCACCAGGCATGTTTTTATCGCAGCCACCAATAACGACAACCCCGTCTTGCCATAAACCGTTTACACATGTCTCGATACTATCGGCAATCACTTCACGTGATACGAGAGAGTACTTCATACCTTCAGTGCCCATACCGATACCATCAGACACTGTTGGCGTGCCAAACATTTGCGCCTTAGCGCCTGCGCCTTCAAGTGCACTTACTGCAGCGTCTGCTAATTTTTGCAAACCACTATTACACGGAGTAATTGTGGAATGACCATTGGCAACGCCGACCATTGGCTTGGAGAAATCATTCTCTTCATAGCCCATTGCGTAGTACATCGAACGATTAGGTGCGCGAGCAACCCCTTCAGTTACCATGCGCGAGCGTTCATTTAGGCGTTTCATGCTTATTACTCCAATTAAGGTTTGTTTCGAAAGGCTCTATTGTGCCGTGAGATCAGATTTTTAGATGACCTTCTTTGAGTGGCGTATGACAGAAGTATATTTGCTGCAATGCAATATTAAATTGATCATGAATAAGAGGTCTAGAAAGAGTTAAAAGCGATAACTGACCAATAGGTTGTATTGCTTGATGTATTTAAAAATCCCAAATGTTTGATCTTGGAAATTACTTTTTGTTTAAATTAATATTTCTAGTAGATTGCTCCTACACGTTGATGGTATTTTGGTATTAATATCACGGGTATTGATTCAATATAAGAAAGAAAGTCCTTAGTGAATAAGCCCGTCAAGCTCCCAGAGATTCGTAAAGAGGCATTTACAAAAGCTAGGGAAAGTCTCGGTTTGAGCACGAAAGATTTATCTGGCAAAGCCTGTCTTTCTGTGCGACAAATAGAGCAAATCGAAAATGGTGAAAGTAGTAGTTTTTATGGAGCACAGGTTAAAGTAACGGCGGCCAAGAAAGTGGCTGGCCTACTAAAGCTCAGCGAAGAAGAGGCATTTGATTTTAGCCATGCTGAATCATTCACAAAAGAAGCAGCGTCTCAAGAGAAATTGCAAGAAGTTGCAAAGTCTCCAGAGAAAGGAAAAAAATTTCATACCGACAATGTAGCTGTTGAAAAAGTTGCCCCCAAAACTGCAATTGAAGATGCAAGAGTTTCAGAAAATACTGTACTAAGCGCTGCTAATGGTGGTGGTCAGCGTGGCAATAAAGAGCAGCCAGCAAATAATTCTCAGAAAAAAATATTTTTTCTATTGGCAATTGGCGCGGCAGTCATTTTTTCGCTAGTCAATTTACGCCCATTATTTTTCCCGGAGCCTGTTAAACAGGAAGTCGTCATTATTCAAGAGCCACCTCCAGAGCCGGTTCCAGCCAATACTCCAGCAGAGCCAGTTGTAGAGACTAAAGCGGCTGTTGCGCCAGTGGCGGTGATTGAGTCAGCTCAGGCAGCAATTTCTACTGAGTGTCCTACGGCAGATGCATCTCCCATAAATTACAAACCTGAAGCGCCTAAAAAGGCGGGTGATATGGTTTACTTGCAAGCAAAGACTGCGCAAACGATCTGTGTTGTGGATGGCGCTGGAAAAACTCAAAGCAAGACACTTGAACCAGGTGTTGGTGTAAGCGTATTTGGAAAGCCACCATTAAAAGTATTAACTGGTGGATTAAATCAGGTGGATATGTATTATCAAGGCGCTAAAGTCCGTCTTGGCAATACAACTAATAAGACGGTGATATTAGAACAGGCTGAAATTATTCAGCCTGTTGTCGCTCCTTTAACTTCGGCAGACTCTCAGGCGCGTTAATGCCTTAATGATTCGCTGGAATAATTAAACTGCTGCGTTATCTGTTTCGCCGGTACGAATACGAATTACTTGTTCAACAGCGGTAACGAAAATCTTACCGTCACCAATTTTTCCTGTACGTGCAGCCTTGGTAATGGCTTCAATTGCAGTTTCAACGCGGTCATCAGAAACTACAGCTTCTACTTTTACTTTTGGTAAAAAGTCAACAACGTACTCAGCGCCTCGGTAGAGTTCCGTGTGACCTTTTTGACGTCCAAAGCCTTTTACTTCAGTTACGGTAAGGCCGGTAACGCCAACTTCGGCCAATGACTCACGAACTTCATCAAGTTTGAACGGTTTAATAATAGATGTGATTAATTTCATTTATTCCCCCTAATGGTGTAATCATACCTAGAAGTTAATTGACCTGCCTAAAATCTGGCGTTCAATAGTGCTAGGCCCTAAATTGTGAAGTGATTGGATAACGCCAGTCGCGGCCAAAGGCGCGGGTAGTGACGCGAACCCCAGGAGGCGCTTGGCGGCGTTTATATTCGTTTAGCTTAATAAGGCGTGTAACTTTTTCTACGCTCTCTGCATCAAAACCAGCGGCAATGATTTGGGCAATAGATTGGTTTTGCTCCATATACCTCTCAACGATGCCATCTAAAACTTCATATGAGGGCAGGCTATCTTGATCTTTCTGGTCTGGTCGTAATTCTGCCGAAGGTGCGCGAGTCAAAATCCGCTCGGGAATAATAGGCGCAAGACTATTGCGATATGCGCATAAACGATAAACCAAGGTTTTGGCAATATCTTTAATTACTGCAAAACCACCGGCCATATCACCATAGAGAGTGCAATAACCTACTGCCATTTCACTCTTGTTACCGGTTGTTAACACCAATCGTCCTGTCTTGTTGGATAGAGCCATCAGCAGGGTGCCACGAACACGCGCTTGAATATTTTCCTCAGTAGCGTCCACCTTTAAGCCTTTAAATTGTTCTGCCAATGATTGCTCTAACGCATCAACGGGACCACTGATTGGAATTTCGTCATATTGAACGCCTAAATTCTGCGCCATTTCACGCGCATCAATCCAAGAGATATCTGCTGTGTAACGCGAAGGCATCATGACTGCACGTACTTTATCCGCTCCTAAGGCATCGACAGCGATTGCCAAGACTAGAGCAGAGTCTACGCCGCCAGATAGACCAATAATGACCCCAGGAAAACGATTTTTAGTGACATAGTCACGCACACCTAGCACTAAAGCTTGGTAAGCCTGGGCTTCTACAGATTGAGAGGCAGAAACTATCCCTTTTTCTAGTTCTCCTGAACTAGAAACATCTACCATGCCTAAGCCGGTTTCAAATTGGGGCATCGCCATCACAACTTGCCCATGACTATCGAGCGCAAAAGAGCCGCCATCAAAAACCAATTCATCTTGACCGCCAACGGCGTTCACATAGACCAAGGGCATATTGGTTTGGGCAATGTGGCTACGCAATACCTCTATGCGCAAAGTTTCTTTTTTGAGGTGATATGGTGAGGCATTTGGAACTAGTAGTATTTGAGCACCAGCATCATGCGATTGTCTGGCCGGTCCTGCATGCCAAGCATCCTCACACAATATCAAGCCGTATCGGATGCCACCGCATTCAAAAACGCAAGCTTGATTGCCAGGCACAAAGTAGCGTACTTCATCAAATACTTCGTGGTTAGGTAATTCTTGTTTTGCGTAGCCTGCAATCACTACGCCGTTTCGCAATACAGACGCATAGTTTTGCAAACCAACTGGTGTCTTTTTGGGATGACCTATGATGACCGTGAGGTCTGAATACTGAGCTAATTGGGTTGTTAAGAGATCTAGTTGCTTTTGAACGGCTTCGATAAAAGCGGGGCGAAGTAACAAATCTTCTGGTGGGTAGCCAGTAAGCGAAAGCTCAGGGGTTATTACGAGTTTGGCGCCTTGATTAAAAGCATCTTGAGCGGCTTTGTGAATCAGCTGCGCATTGCCTGCCAGATCACCCAGTAAAGGGTTGATTTGTGCAAGGGCAATTTTCTGTGCGCTCACTCCGAATCACAAAGCCTATGGGATTAAATGAATTCTAAATTAAGGGTGCTCTTTGTTGTAGCGCTCGATACCCTCAAGGATTTCTTTATGGGCATCTGCAACGCCACCCCAGCCCTTCACTTTTACCCACTTACCTTTTTCGAGATCTTTGTAGTGCTCAAAGAAGTGCTGGATTTGATTTAAACGCAATGGGTTTATATCTTCTGGTTTTTGCCAGTGTGTATATATTGGCAAAATTTTGTCTTCTGGAACGGCTAATAATTTGGCATCTTCTCCGCCTTCATCTTCCATTTGAAGAACGCCGATAGCGCGGCAGCTTACCACTACACCTGGAATCAAAGGAAAGGGTGTGATCACGAGCACATCAACAGGATCTCCATCGCCGGCGATGGTTTTATTAATGTAGCCATAGTTACATGGATAGTGCATTGCAGTACCCATAAAGCGGTCAACGAAAATAGCGCCAGACTCTTTATCCACTTCGTACTTCACTGGATCAGCGTTCATTGGGATTTCAATAATGACGTTGAAGCTTTCAGGGATCTTTTTGCCTGGCTTGACTTTGTCGAGACTCATAAATACTCCAAATAATGATTAGTAAATACCCTGATCCAATTAGAGGGGCAGAGCGGTGTTTCTGTTACATACTGATACAGCTTAAAGACCATAGTTTAAAGCTTTCGAGAACCTGGTCTACCTAAGTGCAAGTTATACAAAACAATAAAGATTAACTTTAGGGAGTTCAAGCATGAGTAATATCACTTTAGGCTTGTATTTTGCCTTAGCATGCGGTGTCCTAGCCGTAGTTTACGGTTTTGTGATGCGCGGCTGGATCTTGAGACAAAGTACGGGTAATGCCAAGATGCAAGAAATTGCAGAGGCTATCCAGCAGGGTGCGGCAGCCTATTTGTCGCGCCAATACAAAACGATTGCCGTGGTGGGGGTGGTTTTGACCATTCTGATGGCTCTCTTTTTGGATTTTGCTACTGCAATTGGCTTTGTCATTGGTGCGGTTCTCTCGGGCGCTTGTGGTTTTATTGGTATGAATGTTTCTGTACGCGCCAACGTGAGAACAGCGGAGGCAGCTACCAAAGGGATGAATGAAGCTCTTAATGTTGCATTTAAAGGTGGCGCAATTACCGGCATGTTGGTAGTTGGACTTGGACTTCTGGGTGTTGGCTTGTTCTTCATGTTCTTGGTATCGATTGGCGCAGGGCAAGATCTATCATCAGTTTTACATCCGCTAATTGGTTTGGCATTTGGATCTTCTTTAATTTCTATCTTTGCTCGTTTGGGTGGCGGAATCTTTACCAAGGGCGCCGACGTTGGTGCTGACTTAGTAGGTAAGGTTGAGGCTGGCATTCCAGAGGATGACCCTCGCAATCCTGCGGTAATTGCCGATAACGTTGGCGACAACGTAGGTGACTGTGCGGGTATGGCTGCCGATTTGTTTGAAACCTACGCTGTTACTTTGATTGCCACCATGGTGTTGGGATCACTCATGGTCACTGGCGCGCCTGTGGCTGCGATTATTTATCCACTTGTACTTGGTGGCGTATCTATCATTGCCTCTATTGTGGGTTGTTCATTTGTCAAAGCCACTCCTGGCATGAAAAATGTGATGCCTGCACTCTATAAAGGCTTGATCATTGCTGGCGTGTTATCACTCATAGCATTCTATTTTGTGACCAACTTGATCATGCCAGATGATGCTTTGGGCATACCAGGAAGTCAGTGGCGTTTATTTGCTTCAACTATCGTGGGTTTATTGCTAACTGCTGGCTTGGTGTGGATCACCGAGTTCTATACAGGCACTCAATTTAAACCTGTGCAACATATCGCTGAAGCTTCAACTAAAGGTCATGGTACTAACATCATTGCCGGTCTTGGCATCTCCATGAAGTCCACTGCTTATCCAGTACTTTTTGTTTGTGCCGCCATTTATGCGGCCTATTGGTTGGCTGGTTTGTATGGTATTGCTATTGCGGCAACAGCCATGTTGTCGATGGCGGGTATCGTGGTTGCTCTTGATGCTTATGGTCCAATTACTGATAACGCAGGTGGTATTGCGGAGATGGCTGGTTTACCTCAAGCTGTTCGTGACATCACCGACCCATTGGATGCGGTTGGCAATACTACAAAAGCTGTTACTAAAGGTTATGCCATTGGTTCTGCTGGTTTGGCATCACTCGTTCTCTTCGCCGACTACACCCATGCATTAGAGAGTATTGGTCAGCAAGTTTCTTTTGACCTATCTAACCACATGGTGATCATTGGCCTCTTTATTGGTGGCATGATTCCTTACTTGTTTGGTGCGATGGCAATGGAAGCGGTAGGTCGTTGTGCTGGCGCAGTGGTCGAAGAGGTGCGTCGTCAGTTCCGCGATATTCCAGGAATTATGGAAGGCACATCTAAGCCAGAGTACGGTAAAGCTGTAGACATGCTTACTTCAGCTGCCATTAAAGAAATGATTGTTCCATCTCTCTTGCCGGTAGTGGCGCCAATCGTAGTTGGACTCTTGTTAGGTCCTGCTGCTTTGGGTGGCTTGCTCATGGGTACGATTGTGACGGGCTTATTTGTGGCAATCTCGATGTGTACTGGCGGTGGCGCTTGGGATAATGCCAAGAAATACATTGAGGAAGGTAACTTCGGTGGCAAAGGTTCGGAAGCGCATAAGGCTGCGGTAACCGGTGACACTGTAGGTGACCCGTATAAAGATACTGCAGGTCCTGCTGTTAATCCACTCATCAAGATCATCAACATCGTGGCGCTACTCATCGTGCCATTGTTACCAATCATCACACGTTAATACGTATGCATTAGAAGTACACTGCAGTAAACAAAAACGCCTAGCATTGCTAGGCGTTTTTATTATCAAAAGGTAAAACTTAATCCAGCGTTTCTAAATAACGCTGTGCATCTAATGCAGCCATGCAGCCTGTGCCTGCGCTGGTAATGGCTTGACGGTAGATGTGATCCTGTACATCGCCAGCAGCAAAGACACCAGCAATATTGGTGGCAGTAGCATTGCCTTCAAGTCCGGAGTGGGTTTTGATGTAACCATTGTTCATGTCGAGCTGTCCAACAAAGAGCTCAGTGTTGGGTTTGTGACCAATTGCGATAAAGGCGCCAGTTACTGCGATCTCTTCTGTGCTGCCATCTTGTTTCTTAATACGTACACCAGTTACACCTTTTTCATCGCCAAGAACCTCATCAAGAGTCGAGTTCAACTTCAGCTCCACCTTGCCCTCGGCAACTTTTGCCATGAGACGATCATTCAAGATTGGTTCAGCACGGAATTTATCGCGACGATGGATAACGGTTACTTTTTTAGCAATGCCAGTAAGGTAGAGCGCTTCCTCAACAGCGGTATTGCCACCGCCTACTACACACACATCTTGATTGCGATAGAAGAACCCATCGCATGTTGCGCAACCAGAAACACCGCGACCCATAAATGCCTCTTCACTGGGCAAGCCAATGTATTGAGCCGAAGCGCCAGTGCAAATAATCAAGGCATCGCAGGTGTAGGTACCAGAATCTCCAACCAAGCGAATTGGTTTCTCTTGAAGGGCTGCTGTATGAATATGATCAAAAATAATTTCAGTATTAAAGCGCTCAGCATGCTTCAAAAAGCGATCCATGAGCTCAGGCCCTTGAACGCCATCAGCGTCAGCTGGCCAGTTTTCAACGTCAGTGGTGGTCATTAATTGACCGCCTTGAGCTAAGCCGGTGATCAGAGTAGGCTTTAAATTGGCTCGTGCAGCATAAACAGCCGCTGTATAGCCAGCAGGGCCTGATCCGAGGATAAGAACTTTGGAGTGTTTTGGGGTATTTGTAGTCATATCCAAATTATAGATTTGCTTGTTTACAATCGGTAGAACATGGCAAGAACCGCATATCCTAAGTCCAAGGCTCCCTTGACCCCCCAGCCTCCTGAAAATGGCGGGCAGGGCCGTATGCCCCGTCTTTTAATGGAGGCTCGCTGGTTCATTTCCCTGGGTCTTTGCCTGGGTTTATTTGCTATTTTGCTCAGTTACTCTAAGGCTGATCCAGCCTGGTCCCATGCCAGTTTTGAGGCTCCTAGGAACTTAGGGGGTCGTTTTGGGGCCTATTTAGCTGATTTAATGCTGTATATCTTTGGGGTTTCTGCCTTTTGGTGGGTAGCGCTGTTTGGGCGCCGTGTCCTGCAGGGTTGGCGTGAGCTTTGGAGTATCCCCTTGCCTGTTGACCCAGAGGCTAAACCAGACTCGCTATTAGTACGTTGGCTCGGTTTTGGACTCACTTTAATTTGCAGCATGGGTCTTGAGTCTATCCGCATGCATTCTTTGACCTGGGAGCTTCCTAGGCCTCCCGGAGGTATTTTAGGAGAGCTCATCGGCGATCCATTGCAAATGTCCCTTGGGTTTACGGGTTCCACCTTGGTTTTGCTTTTTGGTCTTTGCGCGGGACTATCTCTATTTCTCCATTTTTCCTGGTTGGATGTTGCAGAAAAAGTAGGGCGCTTTTTGGAGGTTACTTATCACCGATTACGTGAGCGTCGCGATAGCGAAGAAGATCGTAAATTGGGTGAAGTTGCCGCTGAAGAGCGTGAAGAGTTTGTCGAGGAGTTCCGTGGTCGAGTTGATGTCGCTGCTCCAGTACAAATTGTGCGCGCTCCTGTGGAGATTCCAAAGAGTGCGAGGGTTGAGCGAGAGAAACAACAACCTTTGTTTGTGGATATTCCTGATTCAGAATTGCCTCCACTCGCATTACTTGATCCAGTTCCAGAGGCAAAAGAAACGATCTCAGCAGAAGTGCTGGAATTTACTTCTCGTTTGATTGAGCGCAAGCTAGCCGAATTTAATGTTCAAGTAACCGTTATTGCCGCGTACCCTGGTCCGGTAGTTACTCGCTACGAAATTGATCCTGCAGTTGGCGTAAAGGGCAGTCAAATTGTCAATCTCTCACGAGATTTGGCACGCTCACTTGGTGTAGTCAGTATGCGTGTAGTGGAAACAATTCCTGGTAAGACCTGCATGGCTCTGGAGTTACCAAACCCAACGCGTCAATCGGTTTACTTGTCTGAGATTCTGACTTCGCAGGTATACAACGATAACCATTCATTGCTTACTCTGGCATTAGGTAAAGACATTTCAGGTAGCCCAATGGTTGCTGACCTAGCAAAGATGCCGCACTGCTTGGTTGCTGGTACGACTGGTGCTGGTAAGTCGGTGGGTATCAATGCCATGATTCTCTCGCTCCTCTTTAAGGCGAAGCCTGACGAAGTGCGTTTGATCATGATTGATCCGAAGATGTTAGAGATGGCAATCTACGACAAGATTCCTCATTTGCTTTGCCCAGTGGTTACCGATATGAAGCAAGCGTACAACGCGCTAAATTGGGCTGTAAATGAGATGGAGCGCCGATACAAACTCATGAGTAAGTTTGGCGTGCGTAATCTTGCTGGCTTTAATAAGAAAATTCTGGAAGCTGAAGAAAAGGGTGAGAAGCTTACCAATCCATTTAGCCTAACTCCAGATGATCCAGAGCCAATCTATAAAGCGCCAGTGATTGTGATCGTGATAGACGAGTTGGCCGACTTAATGATGGTCTCTGGCAAGAAGATTGAAGAGTTGATCGCTCGTATTGCACAAAAGGCTCGCGCAGCAGGTATCCATTTAGTATTAGCAACACAACGTCCAAGCGTAGATGTCATCACTGGCTTGATTAAAGCAAACGTACCAACCCGTATTTCATTTCAGGTTAGCAGCAAGATAGATAGCCGTACGATTTTGGATCAGCAGGGCGCCGAGACTTTGTTGGGAATGGGGGATATGTTGTACATGGCTCCAGGCACTGGTTTACCGGTCAGGGTTCACGGCGCATTTGTATCGGATGATGAAGTGCATCGTGTTGTTGAGTGGCTCAAAGAGAAGGGCGAGGCCAACTATATAGATGGTGTACTGGAAGGCGCCGATGAATCCAATGTAGATGCACTTACAGGTGAGACTGGTGGCGAAGCCGACCCACTTTACGATCAAGCTGTTGCCATTGTTCTCGAAAACAAACGTCCATCCATTTCATTGGTACAGCGTCATTTGCGTATTGGCTATAACCGTGCTGCTCGTTTATTAGAGGATATGGAAAAAGCTGGTCTCGTTTCTAAAATGGGTAATGGCGGCAATCGTGAGATTTTGCATCGCCCATCTGAGTAAGGTTTCATGTCAAGACTTCTCGTCGCAGTATTAGTTGGTATTTCAAGCATCCTTTTTTCAGGATCATCTCTTGCGCAAACTGAGGGTGGTGCAGAGCAGTTGCGCCAATTTGTGCGCAACTCAAAAACTGCGGAAGGTGATTTTGTGCAACAGCAACTTCGCGCACCCAAAGCAGGTGAGTCACAAGACAAGGGTTTGAAAGTAGTCCGTCAAACCCAGGGTCATTTTGTGTTTCAGCGTCCAGGCCGATTTATCTGGGAAACGCAAAAACCATATGAGCAAAAACTGATTGCTGATGGTAAGCAATTAATTCTTTGGGATAAAGATTTAAATCAAGCAACCTTTCGTCCTGCAGGGCAGGCTTTAGCATCAACCCCAGCAGCGATTTTATTTGGTGAAACTTCCTTAGATCAGCATTTTGATTTAATTGAAGGTGATGAACGCTTGGGTATGAAATGGGTATCTTTGGTGCCCAAAAAAGAGCCTGGTGCCAAGAATCAGAATGATTTACCGTATACCAAGATTTCAATTGGAATGGTCAGTGGCTTGCCAAAGGCGCTGGAATTAACGGATGGCTTGGGAAGTGTTGTCTTGGTAACGCTAGACAAGATTCAATTAAACGTCAATTTGCCGGCTAATCGATTTACTTTTACTCCACCGGCCGGAGCGGAAGTCTTGCGCTTAAACTAGAGCCTTCCTATCAAACTAGATCCTACTAGAGCAATTTATGATTGATCCGCAATTACTTCGTAAAGACATCGCTGCAGTCGCCGCTCGTTTAGCTACTCGTAAATTTCAGCTAGATGTCGAGAAATTCAATGCCCTGGAATCCGAGCGCAAATCTTTGCAGACCCGTACCGAAGAATTGCAAGCCAAGCGCAATCAGCTATCTAAAGCCATTGGCATGAAAAAAGGTAAGGGCGAAGATGCTTCTGCTGAGATGACCGAAGTTGCTCAAGTAAATGTGGATATGGAATCTGGCTCAGCCCGTTTAGCAGTTTTGCAAGCGGAGATCTCTGATTTCTTGATGGGTATTCCCAATCTTCCAGATGAATCTGTTCCCACTGGAAAAGATGAGACAGAGAATCAAGAAATTAAGCGTTGGGGTGAGCAACCTATTTTTGATTTTGAGATTAAAGATCATGTGGACTTGGGCGGCCCTTTAGGTCTTGATTTTGAAGTTGCCGCCAAGATAAGTGGCTCACGATTTGTTGTTCTTAAAGGCCCAATCGCAAGATTGCATCGTGCTCTAGCTCAGTTCATGATTGATACGCATGCTACGCAACATGATTATCAAGAAGTGTATGCGCCATACATGGTGAATGCTGCTTCAATGCGTGGCACAGGCCAGTTGCCTAAATTTGAGGAAGATCTATTTAAAGTTCCGCGTCAAATGGGTGGTGAAGATGAGGGCGGTGAAGCAAAAACAGAAAACTTCTACCTTATTCCGACTGCAGAAGTTCCGGTAACTAATTTGGTTCGCGACGAAATCCTCAATGCTGATAACTTGCCATTGAAATTTGTAGCCCACACACCGTGCTTCCGTTCAGAAGCAGGTAGTTATGGCCGTGATGTACGTGGCATGATTCGTCAGCATCAATTTGACAAAGTAGAGTTGGTGCAAATAACTAGGCCAGAACATTCAATGCAAGCGCTTGAAGATCTAACTGGTCATGCAGAGCGAATTTTGGAGTTACTTGAGTTGCCTTACAGAAAAGTCTTGCTCTGTACAGGTGATATGGGGTTTGGTAGCACCAAGACCTATGACCTTGAAGTTTGGGTGCCATCACAACACGCTTATCGCGAAATCAGCTCTTGCTCAAGTATGGGTGACTTCCAGGCAAGACGTATGCAAGCAAGATTTAAATCTGGCCAAGGTAAACCAGAGTTGGTTCATACCTTAAATGGTTCAGGTCTTGCAGTAGGCAGGGCTTTAGTTGCACTCATTGAGAATAAGCAGCAAGTAGATGGCAGTGTCTCTATTCCTAAAGCACTGCAACCTTACTTGGGTGGTTTAGAAGTGCTTAAGCCAATTTAATACTTCAGAAGACATAAAAAGCATATTCATGTACAAGCGCTCATTGCTTTTATTCTTGATTTGCTCAGCATTTATTTCTCAAAGTGTTTTTGCTGCAGAAAAAACCTATCGCTGCGAGGTATTAAGTGATGCTTATATCAAAAGTAATGGCGAGTTAGATATCGTTAAAGATAGTCCCAGAGTTGGTCAAGAATTTGCAGTCATCAAGAAAACTGGCGAAGTAGTTGGCGATGTAATGGATTCTTTGGGAAAGCCTAAGGTAATTGCATCTGGAAGTAAGAGCAATTCTTACAAAGTTATTTGGACGCAAAAGGCTGCAGGTAACGATGGCGCCTTTGTGGACTACCTCAGCATCGAAGGGGTTGCAAAAGACGGCAAATATCCTTTTGGATTCTTCTCTGGCTCGCTCATGATGGCGGGCGTGTGTGAGCAATAGAGCGGAGTGGTTTAAGCAGGATTGCAGTTTAAGTTTTATCCTATAGTTATCGGAGAGGTGGCAGAGTGGTCGAATGTACCTGACTCGAAATCAGGCGTACTAGCAATAGTACCGAGGGTTCGAATCCCTCCCTCTCCGCCAAGTCAATAGGTATTTAAAGGGTTTGTAGCCAAACAACACACCTGTTACCAAAAGCGTTACCAAAGACCTCCTATGGGCGGCTTTTTGATCGTTCCGATTTAGGCCAACAACAAAGTCCGCTATGAATAATGCTGACTAAATTGGTTATATACTTTATCGGCATTTAATTTTTCATTCCTCAACCTCGGAAATTCATATGAAATTCAATCCAAAACTCATTGTTGCGTTATTGGCAACACATAGCATTTTGGCACTTGCACAGGCCGATGGAACATCCAAAAGTCAACCCGTTACTAAGGCGCTGCAAGGGTATTCCAATGCTGAATATCAAGAAATGTTTAAGCTCTTCGGGTATCAAAATGCTCTTATTGGGGGTGATGTATCGCTGTTTGCGAATACCCATATGTCAACGCTATTTCATACTGCGATTATTTCGCCGAGCAAACCAGCAAATCCTTTGCCAACTGAATTAAATCCAGAGGTTGGAAAGATTCAAGCAACTACTGCTTACGGTCAGCTTTCGCTTGATGATTTCGTTACCAATCCAAAGAGTCATATTCAGGCGTTTCTTGTGATGCATAAGGGTAAGGTCGTTTATGAGCGCTATCCTGGAATGAAATCAACGGATAGCCATTTATGGGGATCAACAGCAAAACCAATTGTTGGCCTATTGCTTGAGCAGTTGATAGACGAAGGCAAGATTGATCAGAACGGAACCTATGGTCAATATATGCCCGATTTCAAAGGTACTGCCTGGGAAAATATCAAGTTACTGGACATCATGAATATGGCTTCTGGGTTGAACGTTGTCGAGAGCGCTGCATCACGGCACGACCCTACTTCCTTACCAACCCGACTTTTTCTCTCTGAATTTGGGCAGCCAGATTCTATTACTAAAAAGATTGAGTCAACACGAACCATTCTCAAACTTGCGAAAAAAGAAATAGAGCCTGGCACTCGATTTGATTACAGCTCTGTGGATACGCAAGCACTTGTCCTTCTGATTGAAGAAGTGACAAATAAACGCCTTTCTGATTTGGCTAATGAAAGAATCTTCTCTCATATGCCACTTGATGGCGATATGCAACTTCACCTATCTGGTGGCGACCATGTTGAGGCGATGCATGGTCTTGTATCAAGCCGACTTCGCAATCTCATGATGTTTGGAATGCAGTACACGCCAAGCTGGAATAAGATCTCAGATAAGAAAGTGGTCTCTGATGCGGCACTTCATCGTATTCGCAAAGAAGTGGCAAGTCATAAGGCGTTTATGGCAGGCACTAATGGCCCTGTATTTACTGAAGCATTAAATGATTATGTGATTAGTAATAATCGTCAATGGGATGACATCTTCCCTGATGGAGATATGTTTAAGCTGGGCTTTATGGGTCAAGGCCTTTATGTTTCACCTGATCGGGATTTGGTTATTGTTTATTTTTCTACCAGCCCTGATACTGGCCCAGGACAACGCTACATGCGTCCGATTGCAAAATCTGACTTATTCAATAAGTAATCCACATACTCTGAACTTATGAAAAAACTTATTCACTTTTCCAGCTCTGTGTTTGCGCTAACACTAGGTATCCTTTCTTCTGCTGTCTATGCTGACCCTCCTATGCCTCCTTTTTATGCTTCCGTCATGAAAATGGCTCCTGAAGGGAAGCTGGGGCAGATCATCAAAAAAGAAAAAATAGAGACAAGTCTCAAAGGCACGCAAGCTTGGAAGATTGCTTACATTTCATCAGACTTGGCTGGAAGAAAAACAATTGCCACTGGCACCATCATTGCGCCAGTAGGGCCTGCGCCAAAAGAGGGTAGACCAATCTTGAGTTGGGCGCACGGCACAACTGGTTCGGCACAAAATTGTGGTCCTTCTCAAATCATCGATCCTACCCGCGCTTTGAATGAGTACTTTTTAATGGATGGTGACTCTTGGACTGACTTTGGCATTCCAAATGGTCAAGAGTTTATTGATCAAGGTTATGTGGTGGTTGCTACCGACTATCAAGGTCAAGGCGGCGGAGGTAAGCATCAATATGCTGTAGCACGAACTAACGGCAGAGACGTCATTAATGCTGCTAGAGCAGCAGGTTCAATGAAAGAGGTTGGAGCCGGCAAAAAGACGGTTGTGTATGGATGGTCACAGGGCGGCGGTGCCACAATTGCAGCAGCCAGTCAGCCTGAATATCTAGCCCAAAAGGGTACCGCTGCTGATGGTTTGGAATATCTTGGGTTTGTGGCGTTAGCTCCTGAGGATTTAGCGGTCATGCTGCCTAAAACACTCAGCAATGATGAAGAAGCAATCAAAATCATGAACGGCTTTACGCAGGCCAATGTTCCAAATGTATTTTTATTTGCTCACTACATGATGGGACTGTGGGGAACACAAGCAGCGTTTCCCGATCTCAAGCTAACTGATGTTTTGACTGAAGAGGGTGCAAGGGTGGCTGATAAGCTGTCCAGAAATAAGTGCGTTCACGTGATGGCTGATAGCTTTACTTACACCTATGGGAGTAACTATAAATCCCTTATCAAGCCACAACCAAGCAATTCTTCAGCCTGGATAAAAGCGTTCATTGATGGCAGTGTTCCTCCTGTAAATCCAGTTGCTCCAGTCATTATTTATTGGGGCACTCATGATACGGCTGTACCGCCTGTGATGCACGAGCTGTATCAGAAGCAAAAGTGTGCTTCAGGTGCTAATGTTGCAAGAATTCAGTTACCTGGAGAGCAAACTCACTTCACAACTCCTGGGGTTTCAGCTCCGATGTATCTGCAGTGGGTTAAAGATCGTATAGCTGGTAAACCAATCCCCAATGGATGTCCAGCAAGCTGATTTGAGTTGGTATATCACTTAAACCACCCTCGGGTGGTTTATTTTTTCCCGTGCTTCGGCGAAAACAGCAAAACCTGTTATTAGGATAAGATTCAAATCTTTGATTCCTGAGAAAGAGGTTGGGCATGAGCGCAAAGCAACGTATTGGTTTTATCGGTCTAGGCATCATGGGCCAAAGTATGGCCGGTCATTTATTGGCTGCCGGTCATCAATTGAATGTATTTAATCGCTCAAAATCAAAAACAGATGATTTAGTTGCTAAAGGCGCTAAGTGGTTTGACACCATTGGTGATCTTGCTGCCGAGTCCGATGTCATCATCACCATGGTGGGCTACCCATCTGATGTGGAAGAGGTTTATTTTGGTGCTGGCAAGATTTTGGATCGAGCTAAGAATGCTTATCTCATTGATATGACTACTTCTAGCCCATCACTAGCAAAAAGAATTGCTGAGGAGGCTGAGAAGCGTGGTTGTCATGGTTTGGATGCGCCGGTCTCTGGTGGCGATGTTGGTGCCCGTAACGCTAAGCTCTCCATCATGGTTGGCGGTAAACAGTCTGATTTTGATGCGGTACTTCCTATTCTAAAAATCATGGGTTCCAATGTCGTTTTGCAGGGTGGTCCTGGCGCTGGTCAGCACACTAAGATGTGTAATCAAATTGTGATTGCTGGAACGATTATGGGTGTGAGTGAGGGATTAGGTTACGCTAAATCAGTTGGCCTTAATCCAGAGACGGTAATGGAATCCATTGGTGGCGGAGCGGCTTCTGGATTTCAGTTACTCAATCTTGGAGCTCGGATGATTGCTGGTGATTTTGCGCCTGGTTTTTATGTAGAGCACTTCTTAAAAGATTTAGGCATTGCTCTAGAAGAGGCACAGAAAGTCAATTTAGATTTGCCTGCATTGGCATTGGCTAAGAAGCTTTATGAAGGCTTAGTAGCAGAAGGGTGCGCTAAAAATGGTACCCAAGTACTATTCACAAAATATGCCCGCTAAATACTTAGTAGCGCTCTGAAATAAATAAGCCGAATTCTTTCGGCTTATTTTTGTGGGTAAATTATTTAATTTTGGGCATTTTAAAAATCCCTAGTGTTTCTGCTCGGGTCTCAGTTAGCCTGCCGATTCACCTTTAGTCTCTATTAGAATATTAGTTCAATTTTTAAAAGGATTATCCATGGCTACAAGTACACCGACAGTGGTTGAATACGTCATTAATCGATTAGCGGATTTGGGTATCGATCGTGTGTTTGGGGTGCCAGGCGACTATGCATTTCCATTTGATGATGCCATTGAGAAATGTGATCGCTTGGAATGGATTGCTTGCGCAAATGAGTTGAATGCTGCCTATGCGGCGGATGGTTACGCCCGCATCTATGGCGCTTCTATACTTTCAACCACTTATGGTGTGGGAGAGCTTAGCGCGATTAATGGTGTGATGGGCGCTAAGTCGCAACGATTGCCGATGTTTTTCCTGGTTGGATCTCCTAGTACTCGTATTCAAAGACAAGGTCTCGTTACCCACCATACATTAGGTGATGGAGTGTTTAATAATTTCCAGGCTATATCCGCCGCAGCATGTTGCGTCTCAACTAACCTGACGCCTGACAACGTGATCGATGAAATGGAGCGGGTGATTCGTGATGCACTCCGTTTTAGTGAGCCCGCTTACATTATTGTGCCAATGGATTATGCGCTAATGCCAATTAATGGCGCTCCAGTTAAAGGTGTGCCATTGGCTTCCGTTAAGAAGGCTAATAGCGATCCTGCCAGCCTAGAGGCTGCCGTTAATTTTGTGATGAGTAAAGTCAATGCTGCAAAAAACATTGTTGCACTACCATCGAATTTGGTTGCTAGCTATGGTTTAACCAATCAATTTATAGAGCTCCTCAATAAATCCAATATGTCCTTTGCAACTCCGCCAATGGGTAAAGGTCTTGTATCAGAGTCTCATCCTAACTATCTTGGCGTGTATAGCGGAGTAAGCTCAAGTCCTAAAGATTTAAAGTGCGTAGTTGAGAGCGCGGATTTAGTATTTGACATTGGTGGCCTTATTAATGAGGACATCAATACCGGTAATTGGACGAACAATCTTGATCCGCAAAAAACAATTGTTCTTGGTGATCATTATGTAAAACTTGGCGGCACTATATTTAGTGGGGTAGCCTTAGGCGACATGTTGTCTGAGTTAACCAAGCGTATCAATCCAGTTGCCAAAGTTCAAACTACAGAAAAGCTCTCTAAGTTTCCGTTAGTTGGCGCACCTGCAGATTCAACGAATTCCGCTAATTTTTATCCACGCTTACAAAATATGTTGCGTGCTGGCGATGTGCTCGTGGCTGAAACGGGCACTTGTATGCTGTACATGACTCCAATGTTGTTGCCAGAAGGTGTGGGCTTTCAGTCTCAAACTTTGTGGGGCTCTATTGGCTGGGCAACCCCTGCTGCTGAAGGTATTTGCATGGCCAATAAAGCAGGGCGTACGATTGTCGTAACGGGAGATGGCTCACATCAGTTGACGGCCAATGAAATTGGTACCATGGGTCGTTATGGCATTAAGCCGATTATTTTTGTACTCAATAATGCTCTTTATGGGGTTGAAATTGTTGTTAGCGAGGTTGGCTGGAAATATGATGATTTAGCGAAATGGAATTACTCACAACTTCCAGCAGCCATGGGTTGTAATAATTGGTTCAGCGCCAAGGTTTCCACAGTTGCGGAATTGGATGCCGCAATAGAAAAAGCAAACTCTTTCGATGGCGCTTCTTATATTGAGGTAATGATTCCAGCAGCTGAAAGCCAGCCGGTTGCAAAACAACTTCAAGATCATGTTTATAAGGTTAATATTCCCGTTTAATTGCTTTTGTATTTTTTACTTAAGGTTTTTATGAAAAATAAACTTTCTGTCTTGCTCGTAAGCTCTTTGCTTGCATTTGGTTTTAATTCTGCGCATGCCGATCCACCTATGCAGCCTTTTTATTCTGAAGTGATGAAGATGTCGCCTGAAGGAAAATTGGGGCAAGTCATCAAACAAGAAGAAATTTCTACATCCTTAAAAGGTGCACAAGCTTGGAGAATTGCTTACATTTCATCGGATGTATCCGGTCGTAAAACGATTTCAACGGGCTTAGTTGTTGCTCCTAAGGGACCTGCCCCTGCGGGTGGTCGACCAGTGATGTCATGGGGTCATGGCACCACTGGTTCTGCTCAGAACTGTGGTCCATCACAAGTGATTGATCCTGCGACACCCTTAAATGAATACTTCTTAATTGGGGGTAACTCATGGATGGATTACGGGATTCCAGCTTTAGAAGAATTCATCAACCAAGGATATGTTGTTGTCGCTACCGACTATCAGGGCTTGGGTGGCGGTGGCCGTCATCAATATAGTGTTGCGGTGAGTAACGGCATGGACACTCTCAATGCGGCTCGTGCTGCCAGTTCCATGCAAGAAACTGGCGCTAATAAAAAGACCATTATTTATGGTTGGTCTCAAGGCGGTGGTGCGGCGATTGCCTTAGCAGCAATGCCTGAATACATTAAGCAAAGTGGAACCGCCTCAGACAACCTTGAAATTCTAGGTTTTGTTGCTTTGGCTCCGCAGGATATTTCCATATTTGCACCAGCAAATAAGTTGGATCAAGCTAGCGCTGATAAGTATTTCCAAGATCTGCAAAAAATGTTTTTAGGTAATATTTTTGATTTCACTCATGCGACCATGACTTATTGGGGTACTCAGGCTTCAACCCCCAGTCTAAAGCTATCCGATCTTATGACTGATGAGGGTGTGAAAGTTGCAAATGAAATTTATTTAAACAAATGCATGCACTCGGCAAGCGATACATTTAACTTTAACTACGGCTCAAACTATGCAAGTTTATTAAAACAAAAGCCTGAAAATACTTTGGCTTGGGTTAAAGCAATGGTAAAAGGCGGTGTTCCCGTGGTAAAGCCCGTTGCCCCAGTGCAAATTTATTTTGGCGCAAAAGACACTACTGTGCCTCCTATCATGCATAAACTTTATCAGGAGCAGGCCTGTAAATTAGGCGGTAACGTCGGCAGAATGCAGTTGCCAGGAGAGCAATCTCACTTTACAACGCCTGCAAGCTCCAAACCTTTCTACTTATCTTGGATTAAGGATCGTGTAGCTGGTATGCCTTTGGCTAATGCTTGTCCGCAGAATTAAGTCAGAAAGAATTTCCTCTATGAAAATAAAAACCACCCTCGGGTGGTTTTTATTTGAACTGCACATTGGTTTAAGTTTGTTTAACCCATCCATTGACTGACAGGTGCAGCGGCGTCTTGTAATGGTTGAGAAATAATATCCACCAATGCTGGTTCACCACATTCGATAGCTGCTTTAAGGACTGCTTCTAATTTTTGAGGATCCTCAACTGTCCAAGAGCGCACGCCATAAGCCTCAGCAACTTTGGCATGATTGGTGCGATTAAAGTCAACGGAGTAATAGCGTTGATCGTAGCCTGATTTTTGGCTTGCCTTAATCCATCCATAAACCGAGTTAGATATCACGACCATCAAAATAGGTAACTTATAGCGAGTGATGGTCTCTAGCTCGCCAACTGTAAATCCAAAGCTACCGTCACCCATCACGGCGACGCATTTCGATTGTGGTCTACCAACTGCTGCACCAACAGCTGCTGACATGGCAAAGCCCAGTGCGCCATGGGCGCGGTTGGTGATGAAGTGTCTGCCGGGAATATCGCTCAGAAAATAGGCAGAGAAGTATGGGCATGGGGTGCCTGGATCGGCACAAACAATGGCATCCTTTGGAAGAAGCTTATTGAGGGTATGCACAATTCTTTCGGGAAGAATGGGTGAGTCATTGCTGTTTGCTAATTTTAGAAAAGGTTCAAATTTGATCGCCTTGGTTTTGGCAACAACTGCCTTTCCATCTACACAATCCTTCGCTCGATTCTGAATGTTGTCCTTTAATTCGGTAAGTAGTTTCTCAAGGGTGAGTTTGGCATCGCCAACTAGGCTTGCTGCGATTGGGTAATTTGCGCCAATCGTTTCGGGATCAACATCTAAATGAATGATGGGAATCGTTTTGTTAGGAAAACGCCAATTTTCAGTGGTAGTGGATCCGGCGCGACACGTCATGAAGAAAACCAGGTCCGCACTATTAATAACCTCTCTAGTTGCCATGACTCCGCCATTGGCACCTACTACACCTGCGTTTAATGGATGGGTGCCAGCTAGACTTCCTTGGCCGCTAACAGTAGTACATACTGGAATATTCAGTAGCTCAGCGATATTTTTTAGAGTCTCTTCTGCGCCTGAATTAATGATGCCACCACCGCAAACGATTACAGGGAATTTCGCAGCCAAGATGAGCTTGGTCGCCGTTTCTATATCACTATCATTAGCTACATAGCGCTGAGCAGGGTAGTGTGAGTGTTCCTTCTGTGCCCAAATATCGCCTGCATCTATCGGATGTTTTTGCACATCATGTGGGAGGCAAATATGAGCACTTCCAGGTTTTCCAGTTGTCATCGCCCTAAAGGCAGTACGTACCGCTGATGGAATTTGCGCAGCTAAATCAATCGTTGTATTCCACTTGGTGAGTGGCTTATATAAGGCTTGCTGATCTAATTCAGTCAAGGGAAACTTGCCACGTGAGGTGACGGGTACATCAGAAGTGATGCCTAAAACTGGAATAGAGGATTCATTAGCCTCAACAAGACCTGGTAATAAATAAGTTGCACCACCACCGCTCGGTCCTTCGCAAACGCCGACTTTATGCGTTACTCGTGCATAGGCATCGGCCATATATCCTGCGCTGCGTTCATCCCTAGTGAGGATATGTTGCATGCCATGATCAAGTCTTGCAAGGGCGTCATAAAACGGCAGACTGGTATCGCCACATAAGCCAAAGATATGCTTTACATCGTATTCTTGCAGCATGCGTACTAGCGCTTCTGCGCCGTTGATCTTGTCGGCCATATTAATCTTCTAAATTCAGTTGGGTATTTTTTATGAATTGTTGCCAACGATCATGATCACGCCTTACATGCTTATCCAATGTAGGTCCATCGCTTGCTTGCACATCAAATCCACCTTGAGTGAGTTTGGTTTTAATCTCAGGATCATTTAAGACTGCCTGAAAATCAGCAGTGAGCTTTTTCACAATCGGAGCGGGGGTATCTGCTGGAGCAAATGCGCCTATCCAAGAATAGGCCTCAAATCCAGGGTATCCTGATTCAGCTACGGTAGGAACCTTTGGTAACTCTGGTAAACGTTGGGCTCCAGTCACGGCTAGCGCCTTAAGCTTGTCCGCCTGAATTTGACCCTTAAGAGCTGCGTAGCTTAGTAAGGTCAGGCTAGCGGTATTGCCAACTACAGCTGCAATCGCAGGACCGCCACCGCTGTAAGGAACATGCAATACGAAGATTCCAGCTTTACGTTTAATGTCCTCCATTGCAAGCTGGTTGAGTGAGCCCATCCCAGTTGAGGCATAGCTATATAACCCAGGTTTCTTTTTGGCTGCTGCAATAAATTCGGCGAGATTATTTCCGGGGACTGATGGGTTGGCAGCAATCACTAAGGGAAAACGTACCAATAAACTTACGCCTGCAAAATCCTTAAAAGTGTCATATGGAAGCTTGGGTTTGACAATTGGATTAATAGAGTGGTTATCAAAACTAATTAATAAAGTATTGCCATCAGGCGCAGAGCGAGCGACATATTGAGTAGCAATTTGACTTGCCGCACCTGGGCGATTTTCAATTACTACCGGCCTGCCAATGCGCTCCGAGAGCTTGGATTGGATGGTGCGCGCGGTGATATCAGTGCTACCACCCGGTGGAAATGGAACTATCAATGTCAGCGGTTTATCGCTTTGGGCGTAACTCGAAGTCGATAGGGCACATATGGTTAAGCAAAAGGTTAATCCTGAGAGGAATAACTTGGAAATAAAACTGAACTTGGATCTCATGAGGTTGGTCCCTACAGATTTAAATGCTGATTATTTATAATTAAGTCTACAGGATCTATTGAGTTTTTACTGACTTGCGCGCACATTACTCGAGACTCAATGAGATTCCCATCTTTTTGTATGTTTATTTGAATATTGGGGAGTTGAAGTTGGGCTAACTCCTCGCTAATCACGATGTGCTTTTTATCTATATTGAGTAGCTGACCCAATACGTTGACGCTCTCTAAAACATTAGGGCTAGCAAGCGAAATGCTTTTTAAGTGACCTAGTTGATTCAGATGTTTTAGCCATTGATCTTGCCAAACATACTCTGGTGTAATGTGCTCACAAAAATAGATTCTGATTCCTGGAATGGGTTGCACTGAAAAGCGCACTGTTTTGAATTGAACCAAAACTGAATTGCCCTTGTATTCAGATTCACGACTGAGGTCTTGAATGGGATTTACAGAAAAACCACCTTTTACTAGCTCTTGATAAGTTTTTTCAGCATCGTTTGTGCGAAAGACTAGGGCATCTAGCCCAAGGGGCTGATTTGCAATTTCTGCTCTTTGTGGCGGTTTGCCAGGCTCACACCCAAGTAGCTCAATATAGCTACTATCTAACATAATGAGTTGATTACTTGAGCCTAAATTGTGGTGGGCAAGTGGGGTTAGCAGAAAGCCTTGGGTCAAAAATTGTTGAGCAAGTTTCCCAAGCTGATCTCTGCCAATGATTACCAAGTGATCAAAAGGGTATTCTTGAGGGTGGATCACGGCGAATTAAATAGAATTTTCAAAAAAATATCATATACGATATTAGATAAATAGGAGACTAAAGAGAATGCTGCAAAACCGAAGAAACATATGCGTTCTTTTAATATCAGCCGCATATTTATGTTTGGGTAACGCAAATGCCCAAACCACATCTGTTCGTGATTATCCCAGTAAGGCCATTACGATGATTGTGCCGTTTCCACCGGGCGGGGCAACCGATGCCTTAGCTCGTATCGTGGCGCAAAAACTCACTACCAGTTTAGGTCAAGCAGTGGTTGTAGATAATCATCCAGGTGCTGGTGGCACCATCGGAGCTGGTCTAGTGGCTCGCGCTAACCCAGACGGATACACAATACTCTTTACGAGTAGTAGTACGCATTCAGTTGCGCCTAGCTTTAATAAAAAACTACCTTATGATGCCGTGACTGATTTCACACCTATTGGTGGTGCAGTGGCATCGCCATCACTTTTGATGGTAACTAAAACATTACCAATAAAAACCTTAAAAGACCTAATACTCTATGCAAAAGCCCATCCTGGGGAATTAAATTTTGCCTCCAGCGGTAATGGCACAGTCATTCAATTAAATGTTGAAGCCCTTAAAGCTCAAGCGGGGCTCGATATGACCCATGTTCCCTATAAAGGTTCTGCATTAGCGTTACCAGACTTAGTATCTGGCAAAGTGCATATCCTATTTGACGTTATGGTTGCTGGCCTTCAGCCTGTTAAGGATGGCAAGCTCAATGCTTTAGCCGTTGGCGGAACGAAACGCTCGACTTTATTGCCGGACGTCCCAACTGTTGCTGAGGCTGGCAAAAAATATGGTTTAGGACAATTTGAATCCAGTACTTGGTTCGGCATATTTGGACCAAGAAATTTAGCCCCTGAAATCGTAGCAAAGTTAAATGCAGCCTTAAACAAAGTCATCGTATCGCCTGATGTGGTTGAACGTTTTGCGCAGATTGGTGCGGAACCTATGCCAGGCACTCCAGATAAGTTTGCGACGATGGTTGCAAAAGAACGTGTTCGCTGGAGTAACTTAATTAAACAAGCTCAAATTAACGCGGAATAGTCTATTCATGAAATTTAATTGGAACAACCCGTACCCCAGCATACGGGTGCCGGTCATGGGGCGTAATGTCGTCTCTACCTCTCATCCTTTTGCTGCCCAAGCGGGGCTGAAGATGATTCATCAAGGTGGTAATGCGATTGATGCCGCTATTGCAGCAGCAGCGGCTTTAATGATTGTGGAGCCAGTGTCAAACGGCTTAGGAAGTGATTGTTTTGCAATCGTGTGGGATGGCAAGGAATTACATGGACTCAATGCTTCTGGTGTAGCTCCGCAAGCTTGGAGTACAGAGTATTTCTCGAATAAATATGGTGTCGATAGTAACGGTCTGGCTGATAGGCCAAAGCGGGGTTGGGATTCTGTAACTGTTCCAGGTGCATTAGCTGGATGGGAAGAGCTACATAGACGCTTTGGGTCGTTGCCTTTGGGGGATTTATTGCAGCCTGCAATTGAGATTGCCGAAAAAGGTTATGCCATGGCTCCCGTAGTAGCTCATAAGTGGAATGCTGCTATTCCTGAGTTGGAGCATCAGCCTGGTTTTGCGCAGGTATTTATGCCTCATGGACGGGCTCCAGAAATTAGCGAGATCTTTCGTTTTCCATCGGCCGCTAAAACGCTCAAAAAGATTGCGCGCACTGGAATTCGTGAGTTTTACGAAGGGGAGATTGCACAAGAGATTGCCTCACATGCAAAAAATAATGGGGGTTCGATGACTGCCCATGACCTTGCTGGCTACAAGCCAGACTGGGTTGGAACTATCTCACAAGATATTTGTGGCGCAGATGGAAAAACCTACTCCATGCATGAAATTCCACCCAATGGTCAAGGTATAGGTGCATTAATTGCCCTCGGTATCTTGCAAAACTTTGACCTTGCAAGTTTGCCAGTTGATGGTGTTGAAAGTCAGCACCTACAAATTGAGGCAATGAAGTTGGCTTTTGCCGATGTATATCAATATGTTGCTGACCCGCGTTCAATGGCAGTCACGCCCACGCAAATGCTTGATCCTGCTTATTTATCGGAACGTGCAAAGTTAATTAACCCACGCAAAGCCACACACTTTAATTTTGGAATGCCCCAGTCAGGTGGAACGGTTTATTTAACCGCTACTGATGAACAAGGTCGCATGATCTCATTTATTCAAAGTAATTACATGGGATTTGGTTCGGGTGTAGTTGTGCCTAATTGGGGAATTAGTTTGCAAAATCGTGGATTCGGATTTTCGATGGACCCCAAATCGGCCAATGTGGTTGCTGGTGGTAAGCGTCCGTTTCACACCATCATTCCAGCCTTTTTAACTCGCAAAGCGGGCGACACTATTGTTCCGCAAATGAGTTTTGGTGTAATGGGTGGTGACATGCAACCTCAGGGGCATCTACAAACTATTTTACGAATGCTTTCTTATCGTCAACAACCTCAAGCCGCTTGTGATGCTCCGCGCTGGAAAGTCAATCGTGACTTTAGTCTAGATGTGGAATCGAGCATGAATGCGAATACCGTACAAGGTTTATCTGACTTGGGGCATATCTTGAAGAAGGTTGATGACCCCTATATGGATTTTGGGGCTGGACAATTTATTTGGAGGTTGTCTGACGACATAAGCGATGGCTATGTCGCTGCGAGTGATCCTCGCCGCGATGGTCAAGCAGTAGTGTATTAATCTTCTATATCCATATAAAAATTATGAATGAATTTGTTCCACTTTGAGATATTTTGATATGCTCAAAAACATTGTAATAATCACGCTTGGAGATATTCGAGACATTTAACCTGCCATAGAAAGTATGTGATCTATGTCACAAAATTTACAAAAGGCTTTATATGTCAGCGCTAGCAAAGAAATATATTGAATTTGCAAAATATGTAGGAGATGTTCAATTCAAGCATGCGCTTAATGCGCACGAATGGGACATCTTCATTCTTATCGCGCACTCAACTTTGGAAAAAAGTAATCTTAAAGTCAAAGAATTGTTGGAGATGAGTCATATTGCCTCGCCAGCAACAATTCACAAGAGTATGAAGATTCTGATAGACAAAGGATTGCTTGGAGTTATTAACAGCAAAGAAGATGCTCGCGTTAAGTATCTGTTTGCCACTAAGAAGGGTATGAATTTCCTCGAGGAGATCGGAAAAAGGATGTGATTAGAAAAAATCACGCTTTACCCTATACGGTAGTAATATCTGCCGAACATATGCACAGAAATAAGTGATGCCTTTGTGTTCCTTAGACAATTTCTGGCGCTAATAATCATGGTGGAATTTTATGAACGCAATTAATCGAGCGCTATTCATTGCAATGGTTGGAGTATTGGCTACGTTGCTGATAGCATGCTCGACACCGGCCAGTAAATTTGGTGTCTATCAGCAATCGGATGGTGCTATAGGTGTGCATGCTCCCAAAGATGCAAAGGAATCCGAGGCACAGGAGGTTGCGCTTGAGGAATGCAAGAAGCTCGGTAAGCGGAGCGTTACGATTGTTGAGAGTCGAAAAACGGTCAATGACCGTTTTCCTTTGACTTATATCTACTTGTGTAGATAAGTGAATTAGCTATGAAGTGGCGTATTAACTCAATAACCACTTCTTAATCGACTTATTGACACACATTGCATCTAAAGCTAGGCCGAAGAATTCAGAACCATTGGTAACCATGCTTTCAATGGCCTCTACCTTACCAGACTTGATGCCACGCAAATAGGTGGCTGCACGATAACGCAAGAAGTGTTCTGTTTCTCCCTCTTCATTTTCAGTGGTACATAACTCTAGGCTGCCATAGCGTGTTTCAGGGTTAATATTTAATATCGAGAGACCTAATGCGCCAACGAGTTTTTCGGGAACTGGAATCGGTACATATGAATAGAGGGAGATCAACATCTCTTCTTCATCTACCTCAATGATGTGATCAATATCGAGAACATCTTTTTCAGTTAACTCTGTCTCACCAGAATCGCCACCACCAAAAGTGGACTCAAACTGCAGCATGGCAGTATTGCTTCCTTTGGAAATCTCAATCATGTCGGGATAGCCTAGCAATCCTTTCCACCAATACATAAGAGAGAAGGTGCATGGTTTTACTTCAACAAGACCTTTTTTTGTAGATTTTGCAAAGTAAAGCCCGTAAAACTCGTCATCTTGCTCAAGTCCATATTGGTCAACTTTTGGAGCTTTAGTTGAGGATGATTTAACTGTTTTCTTAGCAACTTTTTTAGCTGCTGGCTTTTTGTTTGCGGGCTTCTTGGCTGCTACTTTTTTAGCTGCTGGCTTTTTGTTTGCGGGTTTCTTCACTACCTTTTTTGCCGTCTTTTTACTTGCCACTTTTTTAACGACAACCTTTTTGACGGCTTTTTTTGCAGGGGCTTTCTTTACCACCTTGGTAGCTACTTTCTTTTTTACTGGAGACTTCTTTGTAGCCATGGTTTCTTACCCTTCTTTGGTAGTTAATGTGCAAAATGCACTAGTTGATATTACTGCAATTTCCATCCGGAAATATTCATTGCTATATGGGGTTTGTCCTGCGGATTACAAGAGTGGGGCAATAAAAAATCAATCTAGTCTTGTTGTTGCGATGCAGGGTTGCTAAACTGGATCACAGTTGTTTTTTATAACCTTAATATGAAGAGAGTCTATGTTTCCCGAATATCGCGAACTCATTACCAAGCTGAAAACGTCAGATCGTCACTTTTCTCATTTGTTTGATAAGCACAATAATTTAGATCAAAAGATTCAAAGAATGGAGGCTCATACTGAGCCAAGCACCCCAGAAGAAATCGAAACTTTAAAAAAGGAAAAACTTCTTCTTAAAGACCAAATCTACGCAGTACTTAAGAAAGCCAGCGCTTAATTTCTAACTAGTAAGCACTAAAGCCTAGGGTAGGTAATCCTAGGCTTTTTTCAAAAAGCAGGCTTTAAGAAGCATATTGCCCGCTTCTGTTTTGCAATCCACTTCATGATCGCCAGATACCAAGCGAATCCCTTTAATTTTGGTGCCAACCTTTAATGTGGTTGAGGATCCTTTGACCTTTAGGTCTTTAATTAGAGTAACAGTATCCCCATCAGCTAAAAGATTGCCGTTGGCATCTTTCACAATTAATCCTGTCTCGACCTCTTCAGTTGCCGCGTTCATCGGCCATTCGTGACCACATTGGGCGCATACGAAATTATCCCCATCGGGATAGGTCATATCTTCCTGGCAAGCAGGGCACTTTGGAAAGTTATCTGTGTTCATAGCTCCATTTTAGTCTAGGGATGATGGATAAACGCTCGGTAGCATTACTCGTTTTAGAATGGACGGGTGAATAAAGTCCTCAAGATATCTCTCCTTGTCTTTTTAGCAATTCTTGCTTGCGTTGCAGCGGGGGTTTGGTATGCGTCTTCCTTTGTTAATCCCGCACAATTAACCAGGCTCTTAAGCTCTTCAGTGAAAGAGGCGACGGGGCGAGAATTGGTAATTTCTGGTCCCGTCAGTCTCAGTGTCTTTCCGGCAATTAGTGTAAAGGCGGAACAAGTTTCGTTGACTAATGCTGCATGGGCCAGCAATCCCGATATGTTGACGCTTAAGCACATGGAATTAGACATTAGGCTAATGCCGCTTCTCAAAGGAAGCATAGAAATTGGCAGAATTGGTCTGCAAGGTTTGCAATTAAATTTACAAACTAATCAGGCTGGGGAGGGTAATTGGAATCTTGCTCCCCCTGTAAATAATTCTGGAAAGTTGGATGCTTCCGCTTCCTCTAATGCGGCTGATGGGAATGCTAATTTTATTTCCTATAACGCTATAGATGTTGAGGACGCACAAATTCAGTTTCAGCAGTCCGATAAAAATATTAAAGTATTCAAGCTTCCAAAGTTGACCGTAGATGCTGGGGAAGATCTCTCTAATATCTTGATGGACTTGCGTTACGAGAATTACGCCTTAGGTCTAAAAGGAAAGACTAGCTTGCTACGCAATGTTTTTAGGGATTGGGACCAATCTCCGGTAAAGGTTAATGTAGATGTAGATCTCACGCTGAATGGCAAGTTGCTAGCAATCACTGGTGTGATCGATAAACAACCAAGTAAATTACCGCATTTTCAAATCAATCTCAATTCAAAATCGTTTGATTTGGCGCCTTTGGCGGGTTCAGCCGTAGTTGCAGGTTCTGCTGGAAAGTCTGGCACTGTAGCGCCCCATAAATCGCAGGGAAAGTATTTTTTCTCGGACGAGGCGCTCCCCTTTAATCTTCTTCCAATTGCTGATGGCTCGGTGAGTATCAATATCGCCGAACTTGGGCTCCCTAATCAAACATCATTTACGAATTTCAAAACGACGCTGCAGTTTAAGAATGACAGAATTGACTCAAACGATCTAAGTTTTAATTTGGGCAAAGGTAGTGCGCATGCGCAGTTATCGATTTTTGATTTGAATCGGCCAATTCCTAAAGTTGCCCTCAGGGGCATGGCAAAAGATTTTACTTTGGAGCAAATTCTGGCTACTACAGACTCTAAGGCAAGTGTTTCGGGCGGAGATATGCAGGTCGCTTGGAATTTAAAGGGTAGCGGAGTCAGTCCACATCAACTAGTAAGTCAATCAACTGGGGTACTGCAGTTTTCAATGCGAAATGCAAAGCTGGACTCTCAGTTTTTAAATAAGGGCGGAGACTTTGTAATAACAGTTTTTGATGCAATCAATCCCCTCTACAAAAAATCTAATCAAACTGTATTGGAATGTGCTGTTGGCTATCTTCCTATCAACAGTGGGGTTGTAAATATCCAGAACTCGGTCGGAGTTGAAACGGATCGTTTGGATGTTGTGCTTTCTGGCTCTATTAATTTAGGTACGGAGGCTTTGAATCTTAGTATTAACCCAAGAGAAAAATCGGGTCTCACAACTGGGCTTGATCTAGCGGGCTTAGTAAAAATAGAAGGTACATTACAAAACCCGAGCACTGGCGTTAACAAGACTGGAGTTGTCAATAGCGCCGTTTCTATTGGGCTTGGATTTTTAACTGGTGGTATTAGTATCGCCGCAGAGAATGCTAAATCACTGGCGACCAAGTCGCAGCCTTGTAAGGCAGCGCTGCATCCTTGGTCCGATATTTACACGATAAATAAGTAGGGTAGAAAACGTATCAAAACACTAAGCCGCTAACAAAAAGGCTGAATAAAGAAATAAAGATGCTGGCAAAAAATGCCGTCCAGAAGCTGGAGATCGTAAAGCCACTCACTACAGCAGATACCAGCATGAGAACTAATGCATTGATCACAAGTAAAAACAGGCCCATTGTGACTATCGTCAATGGCAGTGTGAAAAGAATCAACAATGGTTTAACGATTGCATTCGCAAATCCGAGCAGAAGTGCGGCAATCAACAGTGAGCCACCATCGGCAAAGCGTAAACCACTAAAGATATAGCTCGCTACCCAAAGGGATAAAGAAGTTAAGCCCCACTGGACTAGAAATAGCGTTAGGTTGCTCATGGATTTTCCTTTGCGAAGTGATGATAGGCTTAGTTATAAAAAGATATATTAGCAGTTGATTAATAGTGCGGTGGGATTTCATCCTTCATGCTACCGCTTCCACCGCTGCTAGCTTGCTCTTTAACGGCCTTAAGTTCTCGATACAAAAACTCAATTTGCTGTTGTTGTTTGTAGACAGTTTCATTTAGCTTCTCTATCAAGTCTTCGGCAAAGCTCAGCTTGATTTCAAGGTTGGTAATTCGGTCCTCAGACATATTTAACCTCTCATTCAGAAGCGAGCTCAAAACGCCCATCTTCCATCTCTGATTTAGGTCTGATCCAAAAATCATGTGATTGCATGGATTCATATACGTAGGCAGGCTCTAAAGTAGCCTCAACATTAGCAAGTACAACCACTTTATAAAATCCGCCAGTCTTCTTATGTCTTAATTTTGTACCGGGCTTAAAGACTCCCTCATCCGGATCAGCCATTTTGGGTTTGCTCATAAAACGCGCTTTCTAGGTATGATTTGGTGATGGCAAATACCATCCCATACTCCATTCTAGATATATCTCCGATCCCGCAGGGGTTTACTGCTGGAGATGCGCTGCGTAACTCATTGGATGTGGCTCAGCATGCGGAGAAGTGGGGCTATACCCGTTATTGGGTGGCGGAGCATCATAATATGACAGGCAATGCTAGCTCCGCAACGGCTGTACTAATAGGATATATCGCCGGAGGAACTTCTCATATTCGAGTGGGTTCAGGTGGAATCATGCTACCCAACCATGCTCCCTTAGTGATTGCTGAACAGTTTGGCACTTTAGAGTCTTTGTATCCAGGGCGTATTGAACTTGGTCTAGGGCGCGCGCCTGGCACTGATCCACTGACTGCGCGGGCTTTACGTCGTGATTTGCTCGGAGGTGACGACCGCTTTCCTCAAGATGTGCGTGAGCTACAACACTACTTTGGCCCGATTCAGGAGGGGCAATCTGTTAAAGCCATACCGGGCATGGATACGAATGTACCCATTTGGATTTTGGGATCAAGCCTGTATGGCGCTCAATTGGCGGCTCACTTTGGTTTGCCTTATGCATTTGCTTCTCATTTTGCGCCTGAGCAACTAATACAGGCAATGGATATATATCGCGAGCTGTTTAAGCCATCTGATCAGCAGGCTAAACCTTATGCAGCGTTTGTAATGAATGTGGTTGCGGCCGATTCGGATGAAGAGGCGCAATATTTGTTCACTACGCTACAGCAAAATGTAGTGAGGATGCGTCGTAATACTAGGGGGCAGTTGCCACCTCCAATTGCTGATATGGATGAGTTTTGCGAGCCTCATGAAAAAGCATCTGCAGCCCATACTTTGCAATGTTCAGTGGTCGGTTCTCTAGAGACTATCCGAAAGGGCATGCGACATTGGCTGGATGTAACTGGCGCTAATGAAATGATCTTTACTGGCCAAATATTTGACCATCAAGCTCGTCTGAAATCCTTTGAGATTGCTGCCCAGGCTGCTCAAAGCCTTTAATCTGCTAACTGAGTGATTGCGTTGTAATTGGAGGTGATGAGTATGCCTTCCTTTGCTGCTTTATTTGCAAGCTTTAGCACTTCATTGTCCTTGCTGATTAAAAAGCAAGGTTTAGCGGTAAAGGCAAGGTTCAGAAAGACTTGATCGTCTGAATCTTGGCATGACCATGGGGCAGCAATTAGAGTTTCATCAGCTAATATTCTTGCCAAGCTGTGCCACTGTTTAAGGATGTTTTCTTGGGTGTTTTGCTCGAGGTTGAAGAGTGGCCGACTAATAACATCGGCAAACTCATCTAGAGTTTTTGGACAGGCTAATGCATCGAGCTGACCGTCTAATAACTTTTGCTTGAGATGAATTGCTCTGAAGTCATTAAATACAAAAATATCTAGTAACACATTGGTATCTAACACGATAGACTTCATTGGTGTGTTAACTTTAAATTAATGTTCATTTGAGCGCCAAATTTCTGGAGTGATAGTCACCTGACCTTTATCAGATGAAACATACACTTCTCCATCCTGAACATTGACGTGAATCACCATGCTGCGTTCCACTAGCTTATTAAGCTCATTGGCTTGTTCTGCAGGTATAGAAACTACTTGCAGGTTACGCGCACGGGTTAATTTATTGGCAATGCCATCCCACCAAATTTTGCTAGTGTGTCCGCCATAGCAGTACACAATGACTTGATCTGATCTGCCGCAGGCTTTCAGGATGCGGCGTTCATCGGGTTGACCAATTTCAATCCAAAGCTGAATTGCATCTGTCAGATCCTTGATCCAAAGATCTGGTTCATCGGTATCACTTAAACCTTTGGTGAAGACAAGATCTTCGTGGGCCTGTAATGCAAAAGCGATAATCCTGACCATCATCCGTTCATCAGTTTCCGAGGGATGTCTGGCAATAGTTAAGGAATGACTGCCGTAGTAATGGCGGTCTGAGTCTGCGACATGAAGGTCGGCTTTATGAATGGTTGCGCGTAGAGCCATGCGTCATTATCGCCTTTAAATGAACGCACCTCAGATTGCCGTATCATTTTGATAGTTAATTTCACCCACGGGGCTTTGATGAATACTGGAAACTCTTGGAGAGCTAGCCTTCTGGCGACCGTCTTCCTAGGTCTAAACCTAGTGTGCATACATTCCCTGGCGTTGGCTGCAGAACCATGGCCAACCAAACCCATCAAAATCATCGTGCCATTTTCACCGGGGAGCGTTCAGGATGCTCTGGCAAGATCGTTCTCCAATGAGTTGGGTGCCGCATTGGGTGAACCAGTAGTTGTTGAGAACAAGGCGGGAGCAGGGGGTACTGTTGGTACTGGTATTGTTGGTAAGGCTACACCAGATGGATACACCTTTTTATTGGCGGCTGCCAGCCACAACATTAATGGAAGTTTATTTAATAAATTAAGCTTTGATCCAATTAAAGATTTTACGGGCGCCGCTTATATTGGAACTAGTAGCTACATCATGATGACGAATGCAGATTTTCCAGCAAAGTCTGTTTCAGAATTTATTGCTTTAGCAAAGGCAAATCCAGGTCAATATAACTACGCTAGCGCTGGTAATGGTAGTGCATCTCATTTGGCAATGGCTTATTTTGACAGCATGGCTGGAATTCAGTTGGTACATATACCCACGAAAGGTACAGGCGATGCTATTACTGAGTTGTTGGCTGGGCGCGCACAAGCAGTTATTGCTGCGAATGTGGCTGCCTTACCTTTTGCAAATGATCCACGGATTCGCTTTTTGGGAGTTTCCTCTGAAAAGCCATCACCATTTGTACCGGGTGTTCCCACTATTGGCATGACTTTGAAAGGCTATGTTTTTGATAGCTGGTTCGGCTTACTTGCTCCCGCAGCAACGCCTCAACCAGTAATTGCTAAGCTACAGTCTGAGATGGCTAAGTTATTAAAGCAGCCAGAGATTGTTGAGCGCATGCGTCGCCAGGGTATTGAAATCGGCAATCTATCTCCTGCTGAATTTAATCAACTCTTAGTTAGGGATTATGTGCGTATGGCTAATGTGGTAAAGGCTTCGGGGGCGAAAGCCGAATAAGCCTAAATACTGTGTATCGTATAGTCCCATGATTCGTATTACTGAACTGCGCCTACCAATTGATCACCCTCCAGAGGCTCTAGAGGCAGCGATTATCAAGCGTCTGAACTTATCCCAAAAGGATTTAATCACTTTTGAGATCTTTAAGCGCAGCTATGATGCCCGCAAGAATGTAGCGCTTGCTTTCATTTATACGATTGATCTTGCAGTCAAAAATGAAGAGGCAGTCATTAAGAAATTTTCTAATGACACGCATGTCAGACCATCACCAGATACTAGTTATCATTTTGTAGCTAAAGCACCAGAGTCCATAACCTCGGGTATTGCCTTGCGCCCAGTTGTTGTGGGATTTGGCCCCTGCGGTATTTTTGCTGCCTTAGTGTTAGCTCAAATGGGTTTTAAACCTATTGTTCTTGAGCGTGGCAAAAAGGTTCGCGAACGGACTCAAGATACTTGGGGCTTATGGCGCAAAAATGTATTAAACCCTGAATCAAACGTGCAATTTGGAGAAGGTGGTGCAGGAACTTTCTCTGATGGTAAGTTGTATAGTCAAATTAAAGACCCTAAATTTTATGGTCGCAAAGTAATCAATGAGTTTGTGAAGGCTGGCGCTCCAGAAGAAATCACTTATGTGGCCAAGCCCCACATCGGAACCTTTCGCCTGGTAGGTGTTGTTGAGAAGATGCGCCAAGAAATTATTGACTTAGGTGGCGAGATTCGTTTTTCACAAAAAGTGATTGGTTTTGATATTGATAATCAACAAATAGTTGGCGTCAAAATTGAAGGGCAACCAGACTTACCTGCTAGCCATGTAGTTTTGGCCTTGGGTCATAGCGCTCGAGATACCTTTAAAGCTCTGCATGATGCAGGTGTCTATATGGAAGCAAAGCCATTTTCGATTGGCTTTCGTATTGAGCATCCCCAGTCTTTGATTGATAAGGCTCGATTGGGTCCTCATGCAGGCAATGAATTGATTGGTGCTGCTGATTACAAATTAGTGCACCATGCCAAGAATGGTCGAACTGTTTATAGTTTTTGTATGTGCCCTGGAGGGACTGTAGTCGCCGCAACGTCTGAGCCCAATCGAGTGGTGACTAATGGTATGAGTCAGTACTCTCGTAATGAACGTAATGCGAATGCTGGCATTGTTGTTGGTATTACTCCTGAAGATTATCCAGGTGGTCCGCTTGCAGGCATTGAGTTTCAGCGACAGTTGGAGTCAAAGGCTTTTGAGCTGGGTGGTGGTACATATGAAGCTCCAGGGCAATTAGTGGGAGATTTTATTGAGGGGAAACCATCAACTCAATTTGGAAGCGTAATACCGTCTTATAAACCAGGCGTTCATTTAACCGACTTAGCGCAAGCTTTGCCTCCTTTTGCTATCGAGGCTATTCGTGAAGCGCTACCCGCATTTGAAAAGAAAATAAAAGGCTTTTCAATGAAGGATGCTGTCTTAACTGGTGTTGAGACAAGAACCTCATCGCCTTTGCGCATCACTCGTGGCCAAAACTTTCAGAGTTTAAATATTAAAGGGCTTTATCCTGCCGGCGAAGGTGCGGGTTACGCTGGTGGCATCTTGTCGGCAGGTGTTGATGGGATTAAAGTAGCGGAAGCTGTAGCTCTGGACTATTTGTCAAAGTAAAGATACTCAAGCCACTATGAATAACGCTGCAAATACCTCAGTTGTCGCAGAAAAAGAAGTTTTATTTCATCCAGAATTGCTGCAGAAGTTTGATATCAATGGACCACGTTATACCTCTTACCCCAGTGCGGATCGTTTTCATAATGACTTTTCTGAAGTTGATTATTTAGAGGCGCTCAAGCGTGTTGCAACAGTAGACGAACCTTTATCGCTTTATTTTCATTTACCGTTTTGTCCTAATATCTGCTATTACTGTGGCTGCAATAAGATCATTACAAAAGATCATGGGCGTAGCGCAAAATATATTAAGTATCTTGCTAAAGAAATGGCAATGGTTACCAAGGCCATGGGCGCTCAGAAAAAAATCCCAGTAACTCAATTGCATTGGGGTGGTGGGACCCCAACGTTTCTATCTCATGAAGAGATGATTGAGTTGATGCATCACACACGTGAACATTTTGAGTTATTACGTGGTGGCGAGTATTCAATTGAAATTGATCCAAGGCGAGTGACCGAGCAAGATATTGCGCTCTTGGCTGATCTTGGCTTTAACCGAATTAGTTTGGGTGTACAGGATTTCAATCTAGCAGTACAAGAAGCGGTTCATCGCATACAAACAATTGAAGAGACTCAAGCGGTAATGGAGTGGTCAAGAAAGTATGGTTTTAAATCTCGTAGCGTCGATTTAATCTATGGCTTACCAAAACAAACACCGGCGACATTTAAAGAGACTGTTGATGCTGTATTAGCCATGAGCCCTGATCGCTTATCGGTCTACAACTACGCTCATCTCCCGCATATTTTTAAACCACAACGTCGTATTGCTGAAGCAGATTTGCCAGCTGCTGCAGATAAATTAGATATTCTTTCGAATACTATTTCCCGTTTAGGGGAGGCTGGGTATGTCTTTATTGGCATGGACCATTTTGCTAAACCGAATGACGAACTAGCCATTGCTCAAAAAGAGGGAAAGTTGCATCGAAACTTTCAAGGCTATTCCACTCAAGCTGAGTGTGATCTATTGGCGTTTGGAATTTCTTCTATCGGCAAAGTGGATGATTGTTATTCCCAAAACGTACGTACTTTAGATGAGTATTACGCTATCTTGGATAAAGGTCATCTTCCCGTACTCAGAGGCTTGAGGCTCGATCAGGATGATCTGCTGCGCCGAGAGCTCATTGGCGAATTAATGTGTCAATTTGCTTTAGATACCAAAGCTTTTTCAACCTCGCATCAAATTGATTTTTCTAGCTACTTTAAAACAGAGATTGAGGAGTTAAAGCATTTAGAGGAAGCTGGTCTATTAAGTTGGGAAGGTGCGAATATGCAGGTCCCGATTAAGGGGCGCCTCTTGGCGAGGAGGGTAGCCATGACATTTGATCGTCACCTGAGAGAGTCGCAAGCAAAAGGCACTTACTCTAAAGTTCTTTAGGGTTATACCTAGGGCATTTGATTTAGATCAAAGAACCCTCAAAACCCTGTTGCTTTTTAGCAAACAAAAAATTCACATGCGCAATTCATTTGATTTGCATCAAATTTCCCTTGGTATATCAATTCGAAAATGATCCTATCGAAATTGACAACAAAAAGGGAAACAATCATGCGTATTAAGTCACTCGTAGTAGCAATGGCTGCTGTAGCTTCGCTAGCCCCAATCGCTGCACAGGCACAAGCTGCAGAAGAGAATCCTTGGATGGTGCGTGTTCGTGCTGTGGATCTTCTATTTCAGAATGGTCAATCCAATGGCGGAACAAACGCATTAGGCGCTGGCGTCCAGACTAATAATGTTCGAGCACAGAATGAGTGGATTCCAGAAGTAGATATCTCATACTTCTTCACAAAAAATATTGCCGCTGAATTGGTATTAACTTACCCACAAAAAGTAAATATTTATTCTAATTTGACTTCTGGGCCTACGGGGACCATTAATGCCTTGCCACCGTCTTTATTAATTCAATACCACTTTACTGATTTAGGTGCTTTGAAGCCTTATATTGGCGCTGGTATTAATTACACTATTTTTGGTAACAGAAATAATTTCTCACTTCTTGGTGTCAACAATGCACTTACAGTTGATCAAAACAGCGTAGGTTTTGTTGGTCAAATCGGTGCAGATTATATGTTTGATAAAAACTGGGGTATGAATATTGACCTTAAGTATGCAACTATGAGTACTAATGTAAATGGCTCAGCAGCTAACGTAGGAAATATCGGTAAGTTAACATTGAATCCTTTGATGCCAGCTGTTGGTGTAACTTATAAGTTCTAAGAATTCAGTTCTTAGGTCTTGGGGTAGGGCTCTTCAGGAGCCCTATTTTTTCTTCTGCATTTATTGAATCAATTGATCAATTAAGTTTTCGAATGTCGCTTCATTAAATAGTAAGTTATCGAATCGATGCAATACAGGATGAATTGGCGGATCAATTCTGCGAGTGATGTACTGCGTCCAATGGGCTAATTTCCATTGGTCTCGTGGATCAGCTCTTTTTTCCATACGGATTTTGGCTTCGTCTTCCTGCAAGTCTACCCAAGCAATCTGAATATTGGTTTGAGGGGGCACACCAAGATCTTTGGCGTTAAACATTTTGCCGCTCTGGATTTCTTTGGAAAAGGGGCCGACTAGAATGACATTAACACCTAGAAGTAAATTCTCCCTAGCGATAGCTATTAAGCCTTGGTATTCCCAATCGCGAAGATTTTCAAGGTAGTAGGGGCTATCTCGATCATTTGGATTCTGAGTTGTCAGCGCCATCACATGAGCGCTAAATTCACCATAGACCGTATCCTTATCCAAAAAGAAAAAATCTTCCCCAGTTTTTTCAATAATCAGGGGTAAAGCCCTTTTTGCCAGGGTTGACTTCCCCGTGCCTGCATGTCCTGCAAAGAGAATCAGCCGAGGAGAGAAGGGGGTTAATTTGCAAACCATATGGCTATAGTCTCGCAGAAATTGACGGAATTTACTTCCCTTTTGGTGAAGTGACGATAATGTCGCCATGGCTTTAATCGTACTTACTGATGCAAAACTGGCTTTTGGCCATGTTGACCTCCTGGCAAACACTGCTTTTTCACTGGAATCGGGTGAGCGTGTCGGCTTAATCGGTCGTAATGGCACTGGCAAATCTTCCTTGTTAAAGATATTGGCTGGTATAGAAAAAATGGACGATGGTCTGTTGCAGTACCAGCAGGGGCTACGAATTGCTTATGTCCCGCAAGAACCAATATTCGAAGCGGAAGAAACTGTTTTTGATGCTGTGTCCAAAGGGGTCGCTCAAGCAAAAGCCTTGCGTGAGGAATATGAGGCTCTGAGTGTTGGAGACTGGGATGATGCATCACATCATCGCTTGGATGAGGTGCAATCTCAATTAGAGGCTTTAAGCGGTTGGAATTGGGAGCAACGAGTTTATGAAACTCTAGATCGTTTGCACTTAGAGGCTGATCTCAAAATCAATACTCTTTCTGGTGGAACAAAGAAGCGCGTTGCTTTGGCTCGGGCTTTGGTTGAGATGCCAGATGTGCTCTTGCTAGATGAGCCAACCAATCACTTAGATTTGGACTCTATTGCTTGGTTGGAAGACCTTCTCAAAGAATACCAAGGATCAGTCATCTTAATAACCCATGACCGCGCCTTTTTGGATAACGTCTGCACACAAATTGTTGAGCTTGATCGCGGGATTTTGAGAAGTTACCCAGGAAACTTTACGCAATATGAATTACTAAAAGAGCAAGAATTAAATTCCGAGTCTTTGGCTAATGCGCGTGCGGATAAATTATTGGCACAAGAAGAGGTCTGGATTCGTAAGGGTGTAGAGGCACGTCGCACTCGAAGTGTTGCTCGCATAGCGCGTTTAGAGAAGTTACGCAGTAGTCGTGCCGAGCGCAGAGAAGCCATGGGTCAGGTGAAGTTGGCGGTTTCAGCGGGTGAACGCAGTGGAAAGATTGTTGCTGAACTCCAAAATGTCAGCAAAACATATGATCGTCCGATAGTGAAGGATTTCACGGCAACGATTTTGCGTGGCGATAAGGTCGGATTATTGGGCCCCAATGGCGCAGGCAAAACCACTCTCTTAAAATTAATTCTCGGAACGATTGCTCCAGACTCAGGTAGCGCTACTATGGGTACCCGCATAGAGGTCGCTTACTTTGATCAGATGCGCGAAGGCCTGAATCTCAATGCCTCTCTCGAGGATTACATTAGCCCTGGTAGTGAGTGGATAGAAATCAATGGGAATAAAAAGCACGTCAAAAGTTATTTGAGTGATTTCTTATTCGCACCTGAAAGAACCAATTCTCCTGTTAGCACTTTGTCAGGTGGTGAGCGTAACCGCTTATTGTTGGCTCGTTTATTTGCTAGGCCAGCCAATGTATTGGTATTGGATGAGCCAACGAATGACTTAGATATTGATACTCTAGATTTACTTGAGCAGCTCCTGCAAGACTACAAGGGTACAGTCTTTTTAGTGAGTCATGATCGTTATTTTTTGGACAATGTGGTCACTAGCATTATTGCAAATGAAGGCGATGGTTTATGGCGTGAATATGAAGGTGGCTATGAAGACTGGAAGGTTCAGAAAGCTCGTTCAGACAAAATTCGTGCCACTAATGCCAATCAAAAATCAACAGAGAAATCTGAGGTAAAGACTGAACAGAAAGCAGATGCTAAGGTTGTTATCAAAAGTGGCACTCAAAAATTAAATGGAAAAGAGCGACAAGAATTGGAAGCGCTACCACTGCAGATCGAAGCATTGGAAGCTGAACAAGCAGACGTTGGAATTGCGATGAGCAATCCCGATTTGTATAAAAATGAACCAGAGTTAGCGGCTAGCATGCAAGCACGCTTGACTGAAATTACTGCTGATTTAGATCAGAAACTGCAGCGCTGGGAAAAGCTTTTGAGTCGTTCAGAGTCCTAGTTATCTAGGCTTCGCGCGGTAGGCGAGCTCGTAGTTGGGCAATTTCATCTAGCAGGTCTAGTGCTAATGCTACGCCTGGTACGTTTAATTCGAGATCATGAGTAAGGTGAGCGGCAGTTTTAGCTCTTCTTAATGAATCGCCTCCGAAACGCCAATCTTGTGGTGAGGATCCAACTGGGCTTAATACGCCCTCTGACACCCAACTCATAATTAAATCTTCTGGCGTGCGTGATGCATGAGATAGCTCAACAATGGTCATGTGAACCTCATTCTCCACAACGGCACCTTCAATCCACGTGATATTAGATTGCGTCATATTGATTATCCTTTTAAGTGAGTTCTAGGATTGAAATCAAAAGCCTTTGCAAAGGTTTGATAGGCTTCTTTTTGTGCTTCTGTTTCTGCTGATGGCAGCGCAATAGTTGGCACTACATATAAATCACCAGGCTCTGCGCTCGGTATGCCTTTGCCCTTCAGGCGCATTTTCCGTCCAGCTACTGTGCCAGCGGGGATCTTTAGTTCCAGAGTGCTGCCAGCAGGGGTGGGGACGTTTACTGTCGTGCCTAATGCCGCCTCCCATGGCGCCAATGGAATATCGATAGAAACATCTTTTCCTTCTACGCGATAGATTGGATTGGAATGGAAATCAATTTCTAGATAGAGGTCGCCAGCAGGACCCTCGCCAATGCCAGGTCCACCTTGACCAGAAAGGCGAAGATTTTGTCCAGCTTTAATACCTTTGGGAATGCTGACATCTAACTTACGTTCTTGAGTGCTGACATGCCCGCTTGCATCTTGCACAGGCATATGCAGGGATATGGTGCGTTTAGCGCCGTTGTATGCATCGGCAAGATCAATCAAAATTTTGGCGTGATGATCTTGTCCTTTGAAATTCATTCCCTGACGAGTGTGGCTGCCGCGACCACCTTGACGATGTTTGCCTCGTCCAAAAAGTGATTCAAAAAATTCACTCTGATCACCTTCAAAACCGCCACCATAACCTGGGTGTCCACCACCAAAACCAGCATCTGAATATTCAAAACCTTCATTCCAATTTGGTGGAGGAGTGAAGTCTTGACCATTCTTCCAGTTTTCACCAAAACGATCATAGGCTGCGCGTTTTTCAGTATCTTTCAATACTGCATAGGCTTCACCAATTTGCTTGAACTTCTCCTCGGCACCAGCTTCCTTATTCACATCAGGATGGTATTTGCGTGCCAGTTTTCGATACGCCGATTTAATTTCAGCTTCAGTAGCGCCACGAGCAACGCCAAGTGTTTCGTAGTAGTCCCTAAATTTCATAAGCCTGTTTTGTATTGTTCGGTATAGATTAAGCTAATAAGATTAATTCTACAGTCCTCTTGGCTCATTACACCAATTTGCCAGAGGACAAATTCTTTCACTATTACGGGTTCTTAATATTTATAAACCTCCATGAGGGGGTCTGTAAAGATTAATGACTAAGATCAAAGATGAGAACCTCAGCGTTAGTGCCATTGCTGATGTTTAAGTTTGATTCATTTTCAATTAGCAGGGCATCACCACCAACCATCGATTGACCATTAATGCTTAACGTTCCGCGAATGAGGTGGGCATAGGCTTTGCGATTTGGATCGAGATCTATTTTTGCGGATTGCGAGCCATTAAATGTACCAGCATATACCTCGGCATCAGCATGAATTTTTACTATTCCATCCCCACCATTTGAAGAAGCAATTAAGCGTAACTTACCATCCTTCTCTGAGGCCGAAATTGTTTGTTGTTCATAGCTTGGTTCAATGTCAAAGACATTTGGTTCAATCCAGATCTGGAGAAAATGTGTAGTTTGGTCTTTGGCATGATTAAATTCGCTATGAGTCACTCCACTACCAGCACTCATGCGTTGGACATCGCCAGGTGGAATCCCCTTGACGTTACCCATGCTGTCTTCATGCGCCAACTCTCCAGACAGAACATAGCTAATAATTTCCATATTGCGATGACCATGCTTCCCAAAACCCATTCCTGCTGCCACACGATCTTCATTGATAACGCGTAGATTTCCCCATCCCATAAAGCGGGGATCGTGATAGTTGGCAAACGAGAAGGAGTGGAAGCTTTTAAGCCAGCCATGGTCTGCATAGCCTCTATCTTGGGATTTTCTGAGAATAATCATGTTTTAGGGGTGCAAAGATTAGTTGAAGGAATCAAAATAAGCACATTATCATTAGCTTTGAATAAATTTGCTGAACGGTAACGCATGGGAAGTTTTAAACAAGACGTAAAAGAGACATTTTTAGGGCTTTCTGAAAGCCTGCAGGAGAGCTGGTCTAACTTTATTCAGTTTTTGCAGGAGACCTGGCCTATCCTCATGTTCTTGCTCTGCGTCTTGATGGGTATTTGGTGGTATGCAGATCCACCACCACCGAGGCACGTTCAATTAGCCACTGGATCTACTGGCGGCTCCTACGAACTCCTTGGAAAAAAGTACGCTGATTACTTTGCTAAAAAAGGGGTGACCTTAGAGTTGGTGCCTACTAAGGGTGCCCAAGAAAATCTAGATCGTCTGGCTGACCGAAATGATCCTGTGCAAGCGGCTTTTGTTCAGGCTGGCGTCGCACATGCAAAAGATTTGAAGGGAATTCAATCTTTGGGCGCTATTAGCTACGATCCTATTTGGTTTTTTTACCGTGGTCCAGAGGTTAATAATATTGATTTTGAGCAACGCCGTGGACAATTTAAGAACTTTAGTTCTAAGACGATCTCGATGGGTGTTCAAGGAAGTGGTACTTACGCTCAAGCTACAAGAATTTTAAAACTATCCGGATATGAAGATACGCCTCATCTCGTATATATGCAGGGCGCCGAAGCAGTCAAGGCCTTAAAAGAAGGAAAGATTGATGGCGCCTTTATCGTTGATGCATACGATGCACCCAATGTCCAAGCTTTATTAAGTGATCCAGGACTTCACCTTGTTACCTTTAAGCGTGGAAAGGCCTACGTTAAATTAATTCCATATTTACATATTCTTGAAGTGCCCCAAGGTTCACTTAATCTCGAGCGAAATTTTCCAGCAGAAGATCTTCAATTGCTTGCGACGACAACTAATTTATTGGTAGATGATCGTATGCATCCTGCGCTTCAATTCTTATTTCTAGAAGCTGCGCGTGAGATCAATGGTCGAGGTTCTTTTTTTGCTGACCGTGGCGAGTTTCCATCTTTTAAGGATTCTATCTTGCCAGATAGTCCGATAGCGGTTCATTATGAACACAATCGCTATCCTCTGATATCGGCATATGCGCCTTTTTGGTTGGCGGAGTTGATTAATCGCCTCTTTTTTATTTTGCTGCCTTTCTTGGCATTGGCTTATCCTTTATTGCAAGTTTTGCCGGGTTATAGAGCAAAGCGCATGCATAATAAGATTCATCGTTTGTATGGCGCATTGAAGGCGTTTGAATTAGAGCTTCTTGATGGTTACGATGCTCAAAAGCGCGATGAGTATCTTAAAAGACTGGATATGCTGGAATATCAAGCCCTGAAAATCAATGTTTCAAAAAACCTTTCAGGTGAGTACTATTCTTTGCGCACAAGCATTGACTATGTGCGTAATTGCTTGAATAGGGGTGTATATCCCTATACAGAAAACCAGGAAGTCTAATCAGAAGAGCCAAGCTTTAATCGCTATCCCCGCTCTTGCTTGGAAACTTGAATGAGGCGTAACGGACTACTGCATTAGCGAGTGCTAGTATGAGGATAGTCAGACCCATCAAAAGGATGGCCATATCTGCTTCATGTTTAGTATTTACTAAGTCAATGATGAGGCGAGTAACCGCAGTGATCGCAACATAAATCAAAAAGCGAACAGGCATATGGTTAGTCTTGAAATAAATACCTACCATTGCGCCAATTTCTAAATATATAAAGAGTAGTAGCAGATCTTCAATTGAAGCAGAGCCCTTGCTCACCATTCCTAAAAAAGCAACGACAGCTGACCAAACAGTTGCGGCACCTATTCCAAAGAGAGCAATCCGATGAAACAAAGAGACAAATAAATTTCCGATCGGAACAGTCCATCTCTCAATTGCATCTTCTATCTTGGATGCGTCTTTGGGTGAAGTAGGGGTCATGTTAATTGTGCCTCCGAATATATAGAGCTCAGTATATGTATCTATCTAGCGCTGTAAACAAAAAAAGAGGCGATTAAGCCTCTTTTTTTATAAGTATTGACTTAGGTCAACCCAAACTATCCGCCCAAATATTGTGAGCCCACCCCCAAGCATATACGCCTTCAAGAGTGGATGGCGCTGGCGAAAGCCCTCCTGAGCCCGGTACAGGCTTGAAAGTCTTTTCTGCAGCGTTGTACTGATGAACGCTTGCAACATGGATAACTTCCTTGTCGTTGACAAAGCTATAGCAGGTATTGGTAAGCACTGGAGCAGGGTTAACCTCCCAGCCACTCAGCTCTGCCACGATCGCCGCTGCTGCAACTTTTGCATGCTGATTTGCCATGTGCCCTGATTTCGGCATAGCAGGTGCAACTTGAATGGAGTCGCCTAAGACATGAATATCTTTTTGGGCGGTTGACTCAAAGTTAATGTAATTCACGTTGACCCAGCGACCATTTGAATTTGCGAGCCCAGTTTTGACGGCAATTTCACCTGCACTCATTGCAGGCAAAAGATTTAAAACATCCGCCTTAATGTCATCTTGCACTTCAAACTTAATAGTTTTTGTTTTTGCGTCTACCGCAGTCACATTGTATTTTGGAAGATATTCAATCATTCCTGGATATTGTTCTGCCCATACCTTCTTAAAGAGTGCGCCTTTTGAAGTTACATCTTGATTGGCATCCAATATCAATACTTTGGACTTTGGCTTATTTTGTTTGAGATAGTTTGCGACTTGGCAGGCGCGTTCGTATGGTCCAGGAGGGCAGCGATAGGGAGCCTCGGGAATGCTAATGGCAAAAGTGCCGCCATCCCTCATAGCTGCCAATTGCTTGTGAAGGGCGGTTGTTTCTGGACCAGATTTCCACGCCTGCAAAGTAACACCTGCTTGATTTGCTTGCGCCAACCCTTCAATGCTGTTCATCATTAAGGTGACGCCAGGTGAAACAATTGCTTTGTCATAGCGTAAGGTTTTCCCAGAAGCAAGTTTCACTGTCTTTTTGTCTGGATCCATGCTGGTCACGCTATCTTGAATGATCTTGATGCCATGACGTTTGCTCAGGTTGTCATAGGAGCTGGTTAGTTCGGATAGTGTGCGTGAGCCTCCCACGACTAAGTTTGAGAGGGGGCATGAAATAAAAGTAGGATTAGGTTCAATCAGCGTGACTTTGGCGGTATTGTTTGAAAATAGTCGCAAATATTTAGCAGCAGTAGCGCCACCGTATCCGCCGCCTATAACCAGGATTTCTGCTTTCTGTAAATTTGCGCGCGCTTGACCTGAAAAGCCAGCTAACAATCCAAGAGCAGCAGCGCTATTTCCAATGAAGTGTCGACGATCCATCATGTGCTCCCTTATTGTTTTTTGCCAAGTTGATTGGCGATAGTTTCAAGCTGCTCATCTGAGTAACCTTTGGCAAGCTGAGGCATGATAGTGCCTTCACGTGCACCCGATTTAAATGCTTTCAACTGACTCAGAATTTGTTCGCTAGTCAGGTTGTTAATTAAGGGCATCCCGCCGTCTACTACACCTTTGCCGTTGGTGCCATGGCAGTTGGCGCAGGTGGCAGCAAGACCGCGTTTATATAAATTGCTTGCGTCGTTATTTTGCGCAAATGCCATACTACTTAAATGACTAAGGCTTAGATAAGTGGATAATAAGATCGCAGGTTTTAAATAGCTTGCTCGCATAAATTCTTTCTCCAATCAAAATAACTCTGGGTAATTGGCTTTTGGTTAACTACTGAGTATCTTAAACAAGAAGTCTCTGAAGGGCGCATTTCATTTCATATTTATTTTCATAAGTTCATTCGAAAATATGGGTAAGGTCGGATTTCGCGGAACATCCTGTAAGCCCTATAAACTATAGGCATGCGAGCCTCATTTTCTTACCGATCAGTCTTCTTAGTGCTACTTTTGGGTGTATTTGCCTATCTGTACGGCTTAGATAGTCGATTTGCGCCTAAAAATGGGGATGAATACCCTTATATGCACATTGTGCGTATGACGGCCGATTCGGGTCATTGGCTTCCACTTCAATCTGAAATGGATGGCATTAAAAATACTAAGCCACCGCTAATTTTTTGGCAGGGTATTGCTAGCACCAGTTGGGCTACCGATTGGACTTTGGAAAATTTGCGCTGGCCCAGTCTTTTATATACCGCCTTAACAGCATTTTTCTTATTCTTAGCAGTGAGTCGATTTAATGGAAATCGGAAAATTGGAATGTTGGCTGCATTGGTCTGGCTTTCCTTCTTTTCTACTTACCGTTATGGGCGACCATTTTTGGCAGATCCTCCGGAAGTGTTTTGGGTATCTCTCCCTTTCTTGGCATTGCTCTATTGGGGTAAGGCGGCTTTTGAATCCAAATTCTTTTTCCCTTTGCTGGCAGGCATTTGTTTTGGCTTCGCATTATTTGCAAAATCGTTTGCCTATATTGTTCCTGCTGCTTTTGCTTTGAGTCTTTATTTCTGGCGTTGGCGTAATTGGAGTTTTGCGCAAGTCGCTCTACGAGATCTCTATAAATTACTTGTAATAGTTGCGCTTGCTTTAGGTATTTTTTCCTTGTGGTTTGCCTTGGACCCTAACCCTGAGGCAATTTGGAAGGAGTTTGTGCTTGGCGAGAATGCGGGTAAGTTTGCTGCAAGACAATCTAGCTATTTAATGGATTTGGTGCGTGGTGGAGATAGTATTTGGCTGCTGCTACTAACAACGATTGCCAATGCAGGTTTATTTAGTTTTGTTCTCATCTCATGCTTAATTCTGTGTTGGCGAGCACGCCACTTTTTTACCTTAGAAGAAACCCTTTTGTTGCTTTGGATCCTTGCATTTTTGCTCGTGTTTAGTTTGCCAAGTCAACGTTCGGGTCGCTATCTTCTACCGGTAATGCCAGCATTTGCAGCGCTCATTGCGATTTACTGGGAAAGACTTCCGTTGTGGGGCTTTCGAATTGCCTTGCTTTTACAGTTGACAGTGCTTTCACTGCTTATGTGGGTTGGAGCCAATCTTCAACGGTCCCAGTTTATCGGTGACGACGGGCTATGGACTTATTCCTATTACCATTGGATTCTTGTGGCAATCAGTTTGTCACTTGTATTGTTTGGGCTATTCAGACGTGACCTCACTAAGATGATTGCTTTAGGTGCTTGTTTCTTGGTCTATGGAGTTTTAAATAGTAGCCTAGCTCCCCTCGAGGGGAAATTAGGGCGTTATTCTTCAGACACAATTGTTCAGTTGCAAAATAAGGACGTTTGGATACCTTGCGACTATCGAGCCAAAGATGAAGAATATCGTTTGCTATTACCAGGTGCCAACCTTCACGGTTACTTTGCAAAAGATGCAAGCAATATTAATCGCCTAACTTCTACCTATCCTCTTGTGGCGGTGCATGTTCCATTAGGAATTCAGCCTACACTTTGCGAATCATGCACAGTTGTTGGCAAAAGAATGGAGATGAGGGCGCGACACTCCAATGAGGAAATCCAAGAGATGTTATTAGGGCAAATCGGTAAGCATCTTTTCGTAAATGAATATTTGATTTCAACCCCTGTTGCCAAACCAGAGATGTTAAATGCTAAGGATGTATGTAGATGAGCCGTGTCATTGCCATTTGTTTTTTGTTGCTTGCTGCAGTGATCGGCTTTTTGCACATCGATAGTCGTCCGGCTTGGGAGTCATTTGCTATAGCTCCAACAGAACAAGCTGATGAAGTGGTAAATGATGATGTTGCATCAAAGTCTAGAGGATCAGTAAAGGCAGGGATTTTTTCACCGCAAACAAATTGGTTGCCAGATACAGGCGCTCCGTCTGTTCATGCAGCATCATTGATCGCATTAAAAGATGGTGCTGTAAGGGCATTTTGGTTTGCAGGAAGCCGTGAAGGTGCGGCTGATGTGGCGATCTATAGCTCTGTATATGATCTAAAGTCTGGCAATTGGAGTTCTCCAACAGTTGTAATGGATCGCCTTACCGCAGAAAAGGGTCTTTCTCGCTATATCGCTAAATTGGGGAATCCTGTTCCTAGTCGATTGGCAGATGGAAGGTTGCAATTATTCTTTGTGACGGTTTCGATTGGAGGGTGGGCTGGTAGCTCAATTTCTGCCGTGACATCCGATGATGAAGGTTTGACATGGAGTAACCCCCAACGATTAATTAGTTCACCGCTATTGAATTTGAGCACGCTAGTGAAATCTCCTGTAATTAAATTTAATGATGGGACATTGGGGATACCTGCCTATCATGAGTGGATAGGGCGCTTTGGAGAATTCTTAAGAGTTGATGCTGGGCAAGTTATCGATAAACGTCGCATGAGCTCTGGCCGCAGTGCAATACAGCCTTTGGTTTTTGTTAATGATGCACAGGATGCGATTGCATATTTTCGGCAAACACGTAGTGCCCGATTGCCTAAACAAATTCCTGTCAGCCTTACGCAAAATGCAGGTCAAACATGGCTGCAGGCACCAGATTTACCCATCGCTAATCCCAACTCTGCGGTTGCTGGTCTCGTACTAAATACCGGTGTACGCGTCTTGGTCCTAAATAATATTGAAGCTGGGCGTTATCGATTAGCGTTGATGATGAGTGATGGAAAGACTGGGCAATGGCGCACTATTGAATTGCTGGAAGATGATGAGTCTGTGCCTGAGACGCAACGTAAAGAATTCTCATACCCTTATTTGCTCTCTGCTGATGGAGGAGTGCATTTGGTATATACCTGGGACCGCAAGAGGATTCGTCATCGTTACTTCTCGGATGCTTGGCTAAAGCAAGCCTATAGTCATGCGCTTTTGATTGAAGAAGAAGCATCCAATAAGGAGTCTGCACAATGAATCATTTAATGCAAACTTTTCCCTTGATTGAGTTATCGATTACCTCCGCCATTGTTAGTGTCTGGATCATGCAAAAGTTTTCGCCAAAAACTTTTCCAGCGCCTTTGAAAATATTTTTAGTGCTCTTGCTTGGCAATCTATTGTTTTGGCCTTTAGGTTTGGAGTTGCCTTTAGTTGCTTATATTCGTGGGGTTACTGGAGATTTAAGCATTGTGTTGACTTTATTGCTCTGGAGCTCTTTATTACCAGTTGATAAGCCACTTCCAATCGTTTGTAAGTTGACTATTGTGACTATTGCTCTTGGGTTTTATCCATTTGCTCTGGGGGTGGGAATGATTGATCCGTATGCCTGGGGCTATGGTTCCATTATTTTCCTTGCATCTGTTATTGCCTTTGCTTTGATCTGTGCTCTGGCTAATTGGGCTAAGGGTGTTTGGATTATTGCCATTGCCATCATTGCTTGGTCGGGCCATTGGCATGAATCGACTAATCTTTGGGATTATTTATTGGACCCTCTTTTGGTTGTTTGGATCTTCTTTGACCTGATTGGTATGTTCTTTAGCAGACGTAAAAATAAAGCTCATTCTGGATATTTGTTTAGACCGGGATAAATAACTCCAGAATGGTGGAGCAGAAGCAAAAAGCCAGCAATATGCTGGCTTTTGTTTGTTAGAAATTCATTCTTAATCTGGAATATTAGACTTTCGAATAATCGGCCCCCATTTGTTGATTTCAGTTTCGAGATGTGACTTCAAGCCACTAGGTGTCATCTTATCTGGGGTGACAATATCGATATTGGCATCCTCTAGACGTTTTTTAACATCAGGGGTGTTTAGTGCAGTTTTTAATGCTGCATTTAATTTGTCCAAGATAGGTTTTGGAACGCCTTTTGGTGTGTACATACCATGCCAAACTTTGACTTCAAACCCTTTTAAGCCTTGCTCATCAAGGGTTGGAATATTTGGAATCGCAGGCAATCGTTTTAAAGTAGTTGTGCCAAAAGCTTTCACACGCCCATCTTTAATATAAGGAATGGTTTGTGTGGTTTGATCACAAAGGAGGTCCACTTGACCGCCTAACAGATCGGTAAGCGCAGGGCCTGTGCCTTTATAAGGGATATTAGTTAGCTTTACGCCCATTCGACTCTGAAATAACAGTCCACATAATTGTGAGACTGCTCCAGGACCAGCATTCGCCATCGTTACTTTTGAGCCATTGGCCTTGATATAGGCTTCTAGCTCCTTAAAGTTATTGGCAGGTAAATCCTTTTTACCCAAAAGCACCATCGGTACGTCGGCAACTTGACCTATGTAATCAAAGTTAGTCAAAGGATCATATGGGAGCTTGTCATATAGAGCATTGGCTGTGGCCATGCCCATGTGATGCAAATAGATTGTGTAGCCATCTGGAGCGGCACGGGCAACTTTAGTGCTGGCAATAGTGCCGCCAGCGCCATTCACGTTTTCGACAACAACGGTTTGACCAAGATATTGACCCATTGGAACTGCAATGAGTCGAGCTACTGAATCTGTTGGGCCACCAGCAGCAAATGGAACAACTAAAGTAATTGATTTAGTGGGCCAGTCTTTTTGGGCAATAGCGTTAGTGCTTAAAAAAGCACTGGCTGTAAGCGCCATGGCAATTCCAGAAAATAAGAATTTCTTCATTTTCATTTGGTCTCCTAATTATTGTATTTAGTCGACCAATTTTGCCAGTTTTAAAACTTTTTTGCTTTTAAAAATCCTAGTGTTTACCAGTAATTGCAAGGGTTCTTTTGGCTAACAAAACAACGGGCCGATCGATCATGCGGCCATCCAATTTGACGGCTCCGCCTTTGGAGGCTTTGTCTGCCTCAATGACTCTTTGGGCCCAAGCTAATTCTTCTTCGGTTGGCGTGAATGCTTTGATGACAATGCTGACTTGTTTTGGATGAATACAGAGTTTGCCGCCAAACCCCATACGCTTTGCGCGTTCAGCATCATCGGTGATGCGTTCAATATCATCTGTAGATGGTGTAACCCCATCTACAGGAGGGGCAATCTGAGCAAGTCGAGATGCTAAAACAATTTGATAGCGCGCAGTTTGTAATTCTGTTTCTTGGCGATCGCACTGCATCCCTAGATCGGCTTGCAGATCAAGATTTCCTAAAGCAAGACGAACTACCTGATTGGAGTTCGCAATTTCTTTTAATCGATCTAGGCCAACGGCAGTTTCAATCATAGGAATGATTGCTGTATCTGGAAGAATCATGGCGGCGCCATTGATTTGATCTAAGGACTCACTTTTTGGAATGAGTAAGCAGGCGACTTGAAGTTCTTGCGCCAGAATCAAATCAGCCGCATAAAATTTGCTTCCAGGCGAGTTAGTTCTGATGACTAAACGCTTCTTTTGCTCCGAACTGAAAGTAGGCCACGCAGTGCGTATGGCATTTCGTGCGAGATCTTTATCATCTTCTGCTACAGCATCCTCTAAATCTAAGACAACGCCGCCAGCTCCGCTATCCAAAGCTTTTAGAAAGCGCTCTGGTCGAGTGCCTGGTACAAATAAAAAATTAGTACAAAAGCCAAGTGGAGTATCGAGTGGGTTCATGTTTGGTGGATCAATTATTGGGGTGGTAGTAAGAAGCTTATCTTGGCTTGTTTGCGGATATTCCACAACAGTTCAATAGCTTTACTCATTTCTTCTGGGGTGGCGCCTTTGCTATAGGCTGCAAGACGCATTGCTTTATCGGTAATTTCTGCGCGTGTAAGAGTGTTGCCGGGATCCCCTTTGGGTTCATCCACTCGACCATTCAGCACTTGCCCATTATTCAAATGCACTCGAACTTTTCCAATCCAGCGCTGTGGGTAGGCGCTATCGACCTCAGGATCTAAGGTCATAGTGACGCGATCACGGAAGTTGCAAATCTCGTCATCATGAAAATGTGCATCGAACTCTTGTAAACCTGCAAATTGGTGATACGCGACTAGAGCCAATACCGTGCCCATCGAGAATTTAGACTGATGCACCGTAGCTGGATCTGTCACTGGCCCCAAGACATCAATTGCGCCTTGATGAACCAAAGTTTCTACTTTTGCAATATCGCTCGGTGCAAGTTTATTTGCCAATATAACTTGTAATAAAGCATCGGCTGCGGGGTGGGTATGGCGACATGATGCGTAATATTTAAAGCTTGTCTCTGTCAGAGTCCAGCGAGTTCCTAAGCCATCAACCAGCTTGCTTGGATTACTATCGCTGGTCATGCCAGCTGCTAGTCCTTGTTTTCCCTCCAGGATGTGCTGTGCGCCAGTAAAACCAGTCTTGGCAAGATAGGCAGACATTAAACCGGTCGATGCAGCATGGGCAGTATGAAGTTGCTTGGAGTCAGCGGCATCACGAAGAAATTCCCAGAGACCTGCCGATTGAGTACCAGCCGACCCAAAGGCATGGAGCATTTGCTCAGGGTTTAACTTTAGCAAGTGGCCAACTGTAGCAGCGGCTGCCAATGTTCCAGCAGTGCCGGTGGTGTGAAATACCTTGTAGTGAGAGCGGCCTAAAAATTCACCAACGCGGATGCCTACTTCATAACCTGCAATTGCAGCAAGTAATAAATCTTCTCCAGAAGCGCCAATTGCTTGAGCGCAGGCTAGTGCAGGAGGAAAGACAACCGTTGCTGGATGAAAGACTGAACCATTATGAACATCATCTTGTTCAGCAACATGAGATGCCGCAGCGTTTGCCATCGCGGCTAAAAAAGGGCTAGATGTTTTGCGGGAAACCAGAATCTCAGATGGTCCTGTGTGTTCAGAATCAAAGCCTCCCATGTTTAACGCAAACTGTGTAATTAACTCTACAGGTCGAGATCCCTTGCCAGCAATTGCTGAGCCAAACCAATCCACCAACAAATCTTCAGCTCGGTTCAAGACATCATTGGGGATATCTTGGATTTTGAGCTTGGCTGCAAAGCTAGCTAGTTCGCAGGAGAGGTGTTCTGTAGGCACGAGGATGATTTTTACGCTAATACGGCAGTGGCCTGCATAGTGAGCCAACCTTCATGGTCTTGCGCCCAGATTGAAATAGTTTTCCCACTGGGATCTTTCTCAAGGTCGGGTTTAGCATTGACCTTGAAGATGTTGATATCAAAGGTGGGGCGAATAGCGCGGAACTCAAAACTCTTGAGCTTGCATCCTGGAATGCTCTGACGCACAAGATCAACTAATAAGGTAGCAATTAATGGTCCATGGACAATTAATCCTGGATAGCCTTCGACTTCAGTCACATATTTACGATCGTAGTGAATGCGGTGTCCATTGAAGGTGAGAGCTGAATAACGAAATAGCAGTACATCATCTGGCGTGATCGTTTTACTCCATTTAGCATCAGTAGGCGCAGGAGTGGGGGCAACAGGTTTATCGTCTGGTCCTGGGGCATCTCGATACACAATGTCATGCTCTTCAATGATGGCAAGACCGTTTTGATTAGAGATCTGATGGTTTACTAAAACGAAGATCAAATCCCCGGTACGGCCTGCTTTATGAGTAACGGATTCAATCTTGGAAACGCGCTCAATTTCATCCCCCACGGCAAGGGGTTTTAACCATTCAATTCTGCTACCTGCCCACATGCGACGAGGCAATAGAACAGGTGGAAGAAATCCGCCACGTTTAGGGTGACCATCGGGGCCAATTTCAGATTGACGAGCATGTGGCAAAAAGTACAACCAATGCCATAGTTCAGGCAAGTAAGTCCCTTTGCACGGCGCTGGATCATCTCGATCTAAAGTTGCTGATAGTGCTCGCACAGGAGCTGCTGTCACAGTATCTTGCAGTGACTCGGTTTTACCAAGCCATTCTTGAAGGTGGGTAATAGTTTGAGGTTCGATTCGCATATATTCCATTATGCCAATCTTGCTAGAAAACTCATCTCATCAAAACAGAGGCGCAATAAAAAAGTAGTCCAGCCAGGGCAGAACCGCCGATTACAGAAAGAACATTTTTTTGATACTTGAATAAAGCCAATCCAGCTAAGGCACAGATCAGAATGGATATCCATGAGATTGATCCACTAAAACCCTGTGGCAAAAATACGTGATAGGCAAAAAATAAGCCTAGATTGGCAATAACACCCACCACAGCTGCAGTAATAGCGGTGAGTGGGGCGGTAAAACCCAGTTTGCCATGGGTTGACTCAATGAGTGGACCGCCAACTAAGATAAAAAAGAAGGAGGGTAAAAAGGTAAACCAAGTGGCAACGCAGGCGCCAATCACGCCAAACCAAAATGGGTTGCTATTACCGATTAAATGTTGAATATGCCCTGCAAGGTATCCAACAAAAGCCACCACCATGATGAGCGGTCCTGGGGTGGTTTCTCCCAGAGCTAAGCCATCAATCATTTGGTTTGCGCTCAGCCAATGAAACTGTTCGACGGCGCCCTGATATACGTATGGAAGCACTGCATAAGCACCACCAAAGGTTAACAGCGCAGCCTTAGTAAAGAACCATGCCAACTGTGGGTACAAAGTCTTCCAACCAAAAATGGTGATTAATCCACCTATTGGCAATAGCCAACAAAAGAGGGCAACGACGCTATGGCGAATGGTTTTTTGGTAAGTAAATTTTGCATGTTCAGGAGTGGGGGTGTGATCATCAATGATGGCTTCGCCATATTCTTTTACTTCTTTAGATCCATGCCCACTGCCTTGTTGAAAATTTTCTGGATAACGCTTACCGCCCCAGTAACCAATCACAGCGGCAATGGCAACGATGAATGGAAAAGCTAAATTCAGAATGAAGATTGCTAGAAATGATCCGAGTGCAATCCATTGCAGAGCTTGATTATGAATGGTACGTTTACCAATTCGAACGGCAGCATGCAAAACGATCGCAGTCACCGCAGGCTTGATACCAAAAAAGATAGCCGCTATCCAGGGAACTTGTCCATAAGTGAGATAAACCCACGACAAACCAATCAAAATAACCAAGGATGGCAAAATAAAAAGAGTGCCGGCTAGAATGCCTCCCCAGCTACGATGCATGAGCCAACCAATATAAGTAACAAGCTGCTGGGCCTCTGGTCCTGGTAAGAGCATGCAGTAGTTGAGTGCATGTAAAAAGCGCCGCTCAGAAATCCAGCGACGCTTTTCTACTAATTCTTGATGAAGAACAGCAATCTGTCCCGCAGGCCCTCCGAAACTAATGAAGCCTAGCTTGGCCCAAAACTTCAGGGCTTCGGCTAATGAGACTTTCAAGCTTCTTCCATTCCGCCAATCACTTGGCTAAAGCCGTTATCCACATAGATAATTTCAGCAGTAATGCCATTAGCTAGGTCGGACAGTAAGAATGCGGCGGTATTACCGACATCATCAATTGTGACGTTACGACGGAGAGGTGCAGTTTGCTCAACCGCCTCCAAAATCTTGCTAAAGCCTTTAATGCCTGATGCGGCTAGAGTTTTAATGGGGCCCGCAGAAATACCGTTCGCACGAATGCCTTTAGGACCTACTGAGCCAGCAAGATAACGTACCGATGCTTCAAGAGATGCCTTAGCCAAACCCATCGTGTTGTAGTTCGGCACATTCTTCATTGACCCCAAATAGGTTAGCGTTAACAATGAAGACTTATCGCGCAACATTGGCAAAGCTTCCTTAGCCATTGCTGGGAAACTGTATGCCGAGATGTCATGCGCGATCTTGAAGCCTTCACGAGATAGACCTTCTAAAAAATCTCCAGCAATTGCTTCGCGTGGGGCAAAGCCAATGGCATGCACAAAACCATCAAATTGAGGCCAAGATTTAGCTAAATCCTTAAAAAGTGCGCTGATTTGCTCGTCACTACCGACATCACAGTCAAAAATAAGCTCGCTATTGAATTCTTTTGCAAAATCCACAATACGATCTTTAAAGCGCTCGCCTACGTAAGTAAAGGCTAGTTCAGCCCCTTCGCGGTGACAAGCCTTGGCAATGCCATAGGCAATTGAGCGGTTTGAGAGAAGGCCGGTAATAAGAATTTTTTTGCCAGTAAGAAAGCCCATGTTGTGTCCTTTGCTTCAAATATGATTAGCTATCTACAATTGTTGCATATATGCCTAGCCTAAAACCCATTCGCCAGATTGCCCATTTATTCCTCTTAGCTCTGCTTCTAGGGCTTGGAGTCAATGCAACTCAGGCTGGTCAAGGGATAGCACAATACGGAGCGCCTAAGTATCCCGAGGGATTTGCCCATTTTGATTATGTGAATCCCAATGCCCCCAGGGGCGGAACCCTTGTTTTGCCAAATCCAGGGCAAAGAACCAGTTTTGATAAGTTCAATCCATTTACTCTTCGAGGCATTACTGCTCCAGGCATTGAATTAATGTTCGAATCTCTTGCGGAGGGGAGCGCGGACGAAGTTTCTAGTATTTATGGACTATTAGCTGACGATATTCAGGTAGCAAAAGATCGCAAATCGGTAACGTTTCATATTCGTCCTGAGGCCAAATTTTCGGATGGCAGTTCTGTATTGGCGGCCGATGTTAAATATAGTTTTGATACCTTAATGAGTGGTAAAGCACATCCTCGCTATAAAACCACCTTCGCAGATATTAAAGAAGCTGTAGTTCTATCGGATAGATCTATTCGTTTTGATTTCAAGAATGACAACACAGAGCTCCCAATATTAGCTGGAACTTTTCCTGTGTTCTCGCGCAACTGGGGTAAGCAGCCAGATGGAACCATGATTCCATTTGAGAAGCTTGCCTTTGAAGCTCCTATTGGCAGTGGACCTTATTTAATTGAATCTTTTAAAGCGGGCAAATCAATTACTTATAAAAGAAATCCACAGTATTGGGCAGATCAATTAAGCAAGCCTTTAAACATTCGCGTTGGTTTTTATAACTTTGATCGAGTTCTGTATAAGTTGTACAGCGATGATGCTGTCAGGTTGGAGGCCTTTAAGGCAGGCGAGTTTGATGCTCTCGTTGAATATCGCGCCAAGATTTGGGCAAAAGGGTACGTTGGATCCAAGTTTGATAAAGGTATTCTGCTAAAGAAAGCATTTTTAAATCACAACGGCGCTGGAATGCAAGGTTTCGCTATGAATGTGCGGCGACCAATCTTTAAAGACGTGCGCGTGCGTGAAGCATTAGGTTATGCCCTCGATTTTGAATGGCTTAATCGCCAAATATTTTTTGACCAATACAGCCGTATCAATAGTTACTTCACCAATAGCGATTTGAGCGCAAACTTTGACGGACCTCGAAAGCCTACGGAAGCGGAGCTGAAATTACTTAAACCATTAAAGGCGAAGTATCCTCAGTGGGTTCCTGACGCCGTATTTGGGCCCATGCCAGCTGCACCATCGACAAATCCTCCTGGTAGTCTGCGTCAAAATCTAAAGAAAGCCCGTGAACTGCTAATGCATGCAGGTTGGCAGTATCGAGACGGCGCTCTACGTAATGAAAAGGGTGAGCCGTTTCGATTTGAGATTGTGGAAGATGGTGGATTTTTTCTCAGGGTGATCTCTGCTTATGTGCGTAACCTTGAGAAATTGGGTGTGCAAGTAGATATTCGGACAAGTGACTTTGCTTTGCATCAAAAGCGTATGAATGAATACGACTTTGATATGACTACGATACGTTTTCAGGATTCTCAAAATCCCGGCAATGAACTCTGGGATCGTTTCGGAAGTCAGGCTGCTAAAGAAAAAGGTTCTGACAATGTGATTGGTGTGCAGTCGCCAGTTGTAGATGCTTTAGTTGAAGAAATTACAAAAGCCCAAAATCGTGATCAGTTAAGGACTGCCACAAGAGCGCTCGATCGAGTGTTGTGGAATAGCTATTATGTTGTTCCTCAGTGGTACAACCCAACGCATCGCGTTGCCTTCCGTCATGAGATGCGTTATCCCGAGCCTCCTTTGTATTACTCTGCTGAGTTGTGGATCATGCAAAACTGGTGGAAAGAGGGGGCTAAATAATGCAGGGACAAATGCGCGCCTATATCTTTAAACGTTTGCTCTTGATGATTCCCACCATCATCGGGGTGCTCACTCTTACCTTTGCAGTAGTGCAATTTGTACCAGGCGGTCCAGTAGAGCAAATGGTGTTGGAATTGAAGGGGAAGGGTAGTGCCGCTACTGGAGGTTCGGAGTCTTCTGGTGCTGGTGCAACTTACCGAGGGCGTCAAGGCGTTGATGCACAACGTTTGGAAGAGGTCAAAGCGCTTTATGGTTTTGATAAGCCCCCACTTGAACGTTACTTCATGATGTTGGGCCGTTTTGCGCGATTTGATTTGGGGCAAAGCTACTATCAACACGAGAGCGTTTGGCGTTTAGTAGTTTCTAAACTGCCAGTATCCATCAGCATTGGACTGTGGACCTTCTTTATTACCTATCTTGTGTCCATTCCTTTAGGTATTGCGAAAGCAGTTCGTGATGGCTCTCGTTTTGATGCGATTACTAGTAGCATGATTTTGGTTGGCTATGCCATTCCCGGCTTTGTATTAGGCGTTTTGTTGCTGGTGATTTTTGGTGGCGGTAGTTTTTTGCAGCTCTTTCCACTACGAGGTCTCACTTCGGATAACTGGAGTGAGCTCAGTTTGATGGGTAAGGTGATGGATTATTTATGGCATTTGGTGTTGCCAATTACTGCATCTGTTTTAGGTAGTTTTGCGGTAGTCACTATGCTCACTAAGAATTCTTTTTTAGAAGAGATTCGTAAGCAATATGTTCTAACTGCTCGAGCAAAAGGGCTTACTGAGAAGCAAGTGCTGTGGAAGCACGTCTTCCGTAATGCATTGTTGCCACTAGTTACTGGATTTCCAGCGGCATTTATTGGTGCATTTTTTACTGGATCATTATTAATCGAAACATTATTTTCTTTAGATGGCCTTGGCTTGCTTTCTTATGAATCGGTGATGCGTCGCGACTACCCAGTGGTATTCGGAACGCTGTATTTATTTACGCTGATTGGCTTGTTCACGAAATTAATATCTGATCTTTGCTACGTTTACGTAGACCCACGCATTCAGTTCAGCGCGGGAGGCGGTTCATGAGTCGTTGGCAACGTTTTAAAAATAATCGCATGGGCTATGTCAGTTTATGGATCTTCGCCGTGCTCTTTGGTCTATCGATGTGCGCCGAGTTAATCGCGAATGACAAGCCTTTGGTGGTTCGCTACGAGGGGCGCTTTTATTTCCCTATCATCAAGAGTCAGCCTGAGACAGTTTTTGGTGGGGACTTTGCCACACCTACGGATTTTTTGGATCCGGATATTCGCCAGAACATTACTAGCAATGGCAATTGGGCGATTTATCCGCCAATTCACTATAGCTACGAAACCCTTAATTACTTTTCTAAGGTTCCTAATCCAGCACCACCATCCTCAGAGAATTGGCTAGGCACAGATGATCGTGGACGCGATGTTTTAGCGCGACTAATTTATGGCTTTCGTTTATCGATACTGTTTGGTCTTGCACTCACGATTGTTGGAGTGAGTGTAGGCATCATTACTGGATCGTTGATGGGATTTTTCGGTGGTAAATTCGATTTGATTTCGCAGCGCTTAATTGAGATCTGGTCGGCGATGCCAGAACTTTACTTGCTGATTATTTTTGCCTCCATCTTTAATCCTAGCGTATCGCTTCTTATTATTTTGTTAGCTGCCTTTGGATGGATGGGTCTGTCTGATTATGTCCGTGCAGAATTTTTCCGTAATCGCGCACTGGAATATGTGCGCGCAGCGCGAGCACTGGGTTTGACCAATGTGCAAATCATGTGGCGTCATATTTTGCCTAATAGCTTGACACCAGTGATTACTTTTTTGCCATTTCGCATGAGCGCCGCAATTCTATCTTTAACGAGTTTGGATTTTTTGGGCTTAGGTGTCCCGCCTGGAACGCCGAGCTTGGGAGAGTTATTGTCACAAGGAAAAAGTAATCTCGATGCTTGGTGGATTTCCTTATCGACTTTTGTGGTCTTGGTCACCACATTGCTGTTGTTAACCTTTATGGGTGAGGCATTACGTAATGCCTACGATTCCCGCAAAGCTAGTCTGATGAGTGGAGGTCGCTCGTGAGTTTGTTGCGCTATGAAGATCTGAGTATTTCTTTCGGAGCAGGGCGCCGAGAAAAGTTTGCCGTTAAACATCTCGATTTAGAAATCGGCATTGGTGAGCGAGTTGCCCTAGTGGGTGAATCTGGTTCAGGTAAGACCTTAACTGCACTTGCTCCTTTGCGCTTAGAGCCCGAAGGTGCAAAAGTCACTGGTAGGATTTTGTGGAATGCTAAGGATGGTAAAGGCCCAGTGGATTTGCTATCGATGCCTATTGAGGATATTCGAGCGATTAGAGGGCGTGAAATAGCCATGGTGTTTCAAGAGCCCATGACAGCGTTAAATCCGCTCTTTACAATCGGCAATCAAATTATCGAAGCGGTACAAATCTACGAGCCTCTGATATCGAAAGCGGCAGCAATCGATGCAGCCATCGATTTACTTAGAAAGACTGGAATTCCAGAACCAGAGAGGCGAATTCATGCTTATCCGCATCAACTATCTGGCGGGCAAAGACAGCGTGCAATGATTGCGATGGCCTTGGCTTGCAAGCCAAGACTGCTAATAGCAGATGAGCCGACCACGGCTTTAGATGTTAGCTTGCGGTTACAGATTTTGGATCTATTAAAAGAGCTCCAAGAAGAGTCTAAGAATGATGGTGGCATGGGAATTCTTTTGATTACCCATGACCTCAATTTGGTAAAGCATTTCGCGCAACGCGTTGCTGTTCTTCATCAAGGCAATTTGATGGAGGTAGGATCAACGAAACAAATATTTCAACATCCCGAAGATCCATACACGCGTGCATTAGTCAATAGCGAACCAGTTCGGGCAATTGCTCCTTTAATGCCTTTGGCCCCAGCGCTACTAAAAACTGAGGAATTATCGGTTGCATACCCCAGTGCAGAATCTGGCTCGTGGTTTAAAAAAGCGCCACTCCATAAAGTATTAAAAAAGGTTAGCTTTACATTAAAGCAAGGTCAAACTATCGGCGTCATTGGCGAATCTGGTTCTGGCAAGACAACCTTGGGTATGGCAGTGCTGGGTTTGTTGGGTGACTCGGCAGCCGAAGTCACTGGTGATGTAGATGTGCTTGGAAATGACTGGCAGAAACTGAAGCCTGCGGAACGACGTGCAATGCGTTCCAGTTTGCAGGTAATCTTTCAAGATCCTTTCGGATCACTATCGCCCCGCATGAATATATTGCAAATTGTTTCTGAAGGTCTTGACGTTCATTTTCCTAAGCTGTCAGCAGCAGAGCGCGAGGCGCGCGTGGTAGACATGCTCAAAGAAGTGGGAATCGATCGATCAGCACTACTCCGTTATCCACATGAGTTTTCGGGAGGGCAACGTCAGCGTATTGCGATTGCCCGTGCTTTGATCTTGCGCCCACAAATTTTGGTTTTAGATGAGCCGACTTCTGCATTGGATGTCTCGATTCAAAAGCAGGTTCTGGCTTTGTTGACTGAGTTACAGAAAAAATACAACTTAGCCTATTTGATGATTAGCCATGATTTGGCGGTGATCAGGGCAATGTCGCATGAAATCATGGTTCTGAAGGGGGGTAAGGTGATCGAGTTTGGTGATACTGAGGCCCTTATTAAGCATCCGCGTCAAACTTACACTAAGGAGCTTTTTGCGGCTGCTGAGTTGACTTAGATGGGTTAAATTGGTGCATATGCCCTTATTTGATGAAAAATTACCATCAGAAACAAGGACTTATGACTAGACTGAAGACTTGGTAAATTAAAGGTTCTTTGTTACACTGATTCGATGTCACTAAAAAAAGTACTGCTTTCAAAATTAATGGGCTTGAGCATATGCGCTCTTGTTTGCGTTCCTGCAGTTGCAGCTGATTCTGTTGCTGAGGCTTCAACTGAAGCAACTGTGCCTAAGGAAAGCATGTTCCAGGCGAGTAAGTCTTACATTGCTCGTGTTTCTGACCGTTTGGCTGATACGGTCACAGGAAAGTCAGAAGAATTAATTAATCGCGCCATGGAAGTAATTGGCGTACGCTATCGTTGGGATGCGGAATTGCCTCAATCCGGCTTGGATGGCAGTAGTTTTGTTGGTTATGTATTTAAAGATAAGCTTGGTTTTTTACTGCCACGTAAATCTACTCAAATGAGTCGAGTTGGCAAGCCAATCACGCGTGAAGAATTGCAACCTGGCGATCTCGTGTTCTTTAATACAATGCGCCTCACTTTTTCTCACGTAGGCATTTATGTGGGCGATAACAAATTTATTCATTCTCCTTCAAAGGGAACGAATGTTAGGGTGGATGATCTCGGTAGCCTGTATTGGGATAAACGTTTTGATGGGGCACGACGTTTAGACGGTAGCGATAGCTTCAATGATCCTGAGCGCCAAGAGCTAATGAACGAAGTAAAAAACCTCAAGCGTAAATCACGTAGTCTTTAAGTTAGCGATGAATTAAAGGCTTTCAAGCCTCATAACTATTAGCTTTTTAACTTTTCTTTGATCAACCCCATTTGCTCTTGGGCAGCCACTTCGCCCGCAAGAATGGCGGCATTCCTAGATTTGAAATCACCGCTACTCATCTGTTTTAACTGCGGTTGAATCACTACATCAGCGCTTTTTAACTCATATTGATTAATGCTTCGTTGCATGATGGATATTGTTTGCTGCAAGATCCCCAAGGTTCCACTCGCATCTTGATGTACTGGCTCAGAAGAGATGTTGACTGCAATCACCAGCGTTGCCCCCATTTGCCTGGCATAACTTACCGGAACTGGTGCAACTAAACCGCCATCAACATATTCTTTTCCGCTGATGATAGCCGGCTGAAATACCCCAGGAACACTGCAGGATGCACGCACTGCTAAGCCTGTGTTTCCGGTGCGAAACAGCACTCCTTTGCCGGATTGCAATTCTGTGGCAACGATACCTAATGGAATGCGCATTTGTTCAATCGATTTATGCTGGACCTCGCGATTCACCATATTTTGCAGGGCATCGCCTTTAATCAGGCCACCGAATTTGCCGGCGAATGGCAGTCCCCAGTCGGCAATGGTGGCTTCATCTAGGTTCAAGGCTAATCGATTTAGATCATTTCCTGTGGCACCTGATGCAAGTAATGCAGCAATCACGCTCCCTGCGCTACTGCCAACAACAATATCGGGCCTGATGCCTTGCGCTTCCAAGGCTTTGATTACGCCGACATGAGCGAAGCCACGTGCGGCTCCAGCACCAAGAACCAAGCCAATAACTGGCTTTTTACTTCCTATGAGACTGCATGAACTTAGGCTCGCGCCTCCAAGTAAAGCTCCGAAGCCAATTCCAAGCCCTAGAAGTCGGCGACGTTCTAGGGATTCAGGGGTATTTGACGGCAACAAGGGGATTTTCATGGAATTTTTAAGCATATGGCTATTGTATTGAGCCTACCTTATAATGGGCGCAAGGTGAACGAAAAGGATTTCGTATCAGCTCGGACATGTCCCAATAAGAACTGATGAGATGAATTGTCCGTAGTAGCTTGAGAACACCAAAACCCATTACTGAAATACATATTTAAAGCCTAATCAGGTTGAGTCCTGGTAACCCAACTTTTATGGACGAACACAATAAGCGCGTAATTGAAACAGCCCTCCTGTGCGCGCAGGAGCCACTCACCGTTGCTGATATGTCTCGTTTATTTGTTGAAGATATTTCAACGGCAGATATAGATGAGGCATTAGTTGAATTACAGCGCTTCTGGGATAACAAAGGCATGGAGCTAGTCCATATCGCTACAGGTTGGCGTTTTCAAAGCCGCCTTTCTATGCGTGAGTATTTGGATCGTTTGACTCCAGAAAAGCCTCCTAAGTATTCGCGCGCTGTGATGGAGACTTTGGCAATCATTGCTTATCGTCAGCCCGTTACTCGTGGAGAAATTGAAGAAATTCGTGGCGTAGCAGTTAGTAGCAATGTAATGAAGCAGTTAGAAGATCGCGGTTGGGTTGAGGTGATTGGCCACAAAGAAACAATAGGTCGTCCAGGTTTATATGCAACCACTAAGCAATTTTTGGATGATCTGAGTCTGACGAATTTACAAAGCTTGCCTATCTTGGAGGACGCAGCACCAATGGCTGCCGCAGAGCAATTAGGTCAAGCTGTAATTGAGTTTGATCCATCTGCAACCGTGGAAACAGTTGTCATTGATACGCAAAGCATGGAAGTCAATGAGAGTGAAGATGCGGCAGTAGAAGTTGCTGAATTAGAAATAACCGAAGTGACAGAAGAAGAAACGGTTATAGAAGACACCGAAGAAGTTACCCCCGAGTCTGAAGATAATTCAGGCGAAACAAAATAATAATTAATGACAAGCTCTAACGAAAACGATTCATCTCCGGTAGTAAACCCATCGGCAACTCCTTCCAATTCAGATTCGGCGCCTTCAAATGCTGAAGGTGCTAAGTTTGAAGGTGGCGAGCGTGGAGAACGCCGCCCACGTCGTCAAGGTACTGGCAAGCATCCATTCAATAAGAAGCGCCCATTCAATAAGGATCGGCCGCGTCGCGAGGGTGGTGATACGAATGGCCCACGCGAAGGTAACGGTAATCAATCTTCTAAGTTAGCGCCTAACCCCGCTGAAATTGAAGCTTTATTTGCTTCAGTAGTATCGGGTGAATTCGATGCCGCTCTAGATGCACCCGAAGTTGAGGAAGTAAAAAATCCAGATGGTGTAAATGAAATTGAGATTTCTCATCAAACTGGCGCAGAGCGTCGTGCGCAGCGCGCAGAACGTTCGCGTGAAGAGGATGATCCAGATGCACCAACTGAGGAAGAGGTAAGTAGTTTGCAATTTGCAAACGTGGATGATTTGCCTTTGAGTTTGCGTGATGAAGTGTGGTCAGATCTTGATGGTCTTGATGATGACGCCGACGATGAAGACACTGTCAAGTTGCATAAGGTATTGGCTGATGCTGGTATGGGTTCGCGTCGCGATATGGAAGACTTGATTATTCAAGGGCGAGTTTCTGTAAATGGCTTGCCTGCCCATATTGGCCAACGTATAGGGCCAACCGATCAAGTTCGCATTAATGGCAAACCTGTTCATCGGAAGATTCAGACAAAGCCACCACGTGTCATTTTGTATCACAAGCCAGCTGGCGAAATTGTTAGCCAATCTGATCCTGAAGGACGTCCAACAGTATTTGATCGTTTGCCTAAGCCACGCCAAGGTCGTTGGATTGCGGTTGGGCGCTTAGACTTTAATACTGAAGGCTTGCTGCTGTTTACTACTTCTGGTGAACTAGCCAATCGTTTGATGCATCCTCGTTATGGGGTTGAACGTGAATATGCCGTTCGAATTTTGGGTGAGCTAAGCCAAGAAAATACTTCCCAGTTAAAGAGCGGTATTACCCTCGATGATGGCCAAGCTAAGTTCCTACGTTTAGCTATGGGTGGAGGGGATGGTGCTAATCGCTGGTATCACGTTGCCTTAACCGAAGGTCGTAATCGCGAAGTACGTCGTATGTTTGAGGCTGTAGGGCATACCGTGTCACGGTTGATTCGTACTCGTTACGGCATTTTCTTATTGCCCCCACGTTTGAGGCGGGGCAAATGGGAGGAAGTGGAAGCTGGTGGTATCTACAACTTGATGAAGTTTGCTGGCTTAAAGATGCCCCAAGCTTCTGATAAGGCACGTAATCCCAACCCAAATAATCGCGATCGAAACCAATCGGGAGGAGATTTCCAGCCTGATCCTATGCAAACCTCGGTTTCTTATTGGGGTTCTCGAGATGCTTTAACTCTTGCTAGTGGTCACACTGGTCTTACCCATCAAGGAAGGGGTGGAAAACCGGCTGGCGGAGGTGGTTCTGGTGAAGGTCGCGGTTCATTCCGCGGGCGCACTCAAGGAGGTAGACCAGGGCAAGGCGGTCAAGGCCAAAAACGCAATAAAGGTGGAAAAGTTCACCATGGTCAGTCTGCCTTCGTGACTGGCAACCCCCAGACTCCAGGAAATGGGCCTAAACGTGGCGCACCAAAAGGGCGCAAACCCTTCAATAAGGGTCCAAGAAAGCCGCGTAATCCGGGCGAAAGCTTCTGATTTGTATCAGTTTTCTGCTAATTAGGCTATAATTTCGGTCTTACAGCGGGCTTCTGCTGTGAAGTGTTGTTACCGACTGATGTTGCGATCAACGTAAGTCGGCCTGTTCTGAATTTCGAGAATATGGGCTTTGAAGCCCATTTTTTTTTGCCGTTTTGGTATGAAGGGGTGACGTGAAGGATCAGCAGGTTATTTCTGCAGAGGTGGAAAACTTAGGCTACACGCTAGTGGATATTGAGCGTGAAGCCAGAGGTTTGCTGCGCGTCACGATTGAAAACCCAGATTACGAACGCTTAATTACTGTTTTGGACTGTGAAAAGGTAAGTCACCAATTGAGTTATACCTTGCCGGTTGAAAACATTCCTTATGAGCGTTTAGAGATTTCATCTCCAGGTTTGGATCGTCCTGTTAAAAGTGCTGCGGACTATGTGCGCTTTACTGGCATGCAAGTGGATTTGAAATTGCGTGTTGCAGTTGGCAATCGTAAAAATTTTCGTGGTGAGTTACAAGGTTTGCTGAGCGGTGAATTGAATTCACCAGATGCAAAATTTGGTTTGGTATTTGAGGGTGCTGATGGTCAGCCTTCTCAATTGGAGTTCTCTTTAGCCGAGGTCGATAAGACTCGGTTGGTCCCTGTTATTGATTTCAAAGGAAGAAAGTCATGAGCCGAGAAGTTCTCATGTTGGCAGACGCCCTAGCGCGTGAAAAGAACGTAGATCAAGCAATTGTGTTTGAAGCGTTGGAGATGGCGTTGGCCTCTGCAACCAAAAAACGCTACGCAACAGAAGACGTGGACATTCGAGTTTCGATTGATCGCGAAACTGGTGAATATGAAACCTTCCGCCGCTGGTTGGTCGTTCCTAACGAAGCTGGATTGCAAGAGCCTGATAAAGAGATTTTGCAATTCGAAGCCCAAGAACAATTTCCTGATATGGAAGTTGGTGAATACATCGAAGAGCAGATCGAGTCTTTGGCTTTTGGTCGTATTGGCGCACAAGCTGCTAAGCAGGTGATCTTGCAACGCATTCGTGATGCTGAGCGTGAACAGATTTTGAATGACTACCTAGAGCGTGGCGAAAAAGTCATGACTGGTACTGTTAAGCGTGCTGACAAGAATGGACTCATTATTGAATCAGGTCGCGTGGAAGCATTGCTCCGTCGAGACCAAATGATTCCAAAAGAGAACCTACGTTCTGGTGATCGCGTGCGCGCTTATATCCTTAAGGTAGATCGTGAAGCTCGCGGCCCTCAAATTGAACTCTCACGTACTTGCCCGGAATTTTTGATCAAGCTGTTTGAGAACGAAGTTCCAGAAATGGAGCAAGGCTTGTTAGAGATTAAAGGCGCCGCTCGTGATCCTGGTATCCGCGCAAAAATTGCCGTGATTACTTATGACAAGCGCATTGACCCAATTGGTACTTGCGTAGGTGTTCGCGGAACACGTGTTACTGCTGTGCGCAATGAAGTAGCAGGCGAAGCTGTCGATATCGTATTGTGGTCTGAAGATCCTGCTCAGTTTGTGATTGGAGCTTTGGCACCAGCGCAAGTTTCTTCAATCGTGGTTGATGAAGAGCGTCATGCAATGGACGTGGTTGTTGATGAAGAAAACCTTGCTATCGCCATCGGCCGCAGCGGACAGAACGTTCGTTTGGCTAGTGATTTGACTGGTTGGCAGATCAACATCATGACTCCTGAAGAGTCCGCTGAGAAAACAGAAAAAGAAGCATCCTCTGTACGCCAGTTGTTTATGGACAAGTTGGATGTCGATCAAGAGGTGGCGGATATCTTGATTGAAGAAGGTTTCAATACGTTAGAAGAAGTGGCTTATGTTCCATTGTCTGAAATGTTGGAAATTGACTCTTTCGATGAAGATACTGTAAATGAATTGCGTACTCGTGCGCGTGATTCTTTGTTGACTATGGAGTTAGCTAAAGAAGAGCGTATTGGTGAAGTCTCACAAGACTTGCGCTCATTAGAGGGAATGACAACGGAACTGATTGCTAAGCTTGCTGACAATCAAGTTCATACCCGTGACGACCTTGCTGAATTGGCTGTTGATGAGCTGGTTGAGGCGACACAAATTGACGAAGAAACTGCGAAAACGCTCATCATGAAAGCGCGCGAACATTGGTTTACTTCATGAGAGGAAGTAGTGCATGGCAACAACAGTAAAAGTACTCGCTAAAGAATTAAAACGTACCGCGCCAGACCTCTTGGAGCAGTTGAAGGCGGCCGGTATCGAAAAAGATTCTGAAGACGATAGCATTACCGAAAAGGATAAAACTGTCCTGCTTGAGCATTTGCAAAAAGCACATGGCAGTGCTGAGACAGGCGCTCGCAAGAAGATCACCTTGATCAAGCGAGAAAGCTCAGAAATCCGTCAAGCGGACTCTGCTGGGCGCACTCGCACTGTGCAGGTTGAGGTTCGTAAAAAACGTGTGCTCGTTAAGGCGGGCGATAAGGCATCTGAGGCAGCGCCAGAAGCTAGTCCTGCAAAGGCAGAAACTAAAGCTGCACCAGCTAAGCCAATTATTTCTGAAGAAGAGTTAGAAAAACGCGCAGCTGAGGCCACTCGTCAAGCTGAACTATTGGCTCGTCAAGAGGCTGAAATGAAAGCAGCTGAAGAGGCGCGACAAAAAGAAGTCGCTACTCCAAAAATTGCTAAAGAAGAAACTCTAGTAGATGAAGCTCCGGCTGAAGTTGCTGCTGCTGCAGATAAAAAAGCTGTAGCAGAAAAGGCGGCAAAGGAGTTGGCTGCTAGCAAAGAAAAAGAGTTGGCAGATATTCGTGTGCGTCGCGCTGCTGCTGAGGCAGAAGCTTTAGCAATTCGTGACATGATGAGTGCTCCTGCTCGTGTTCTAAAAGCGCCAAGTGAGATTGCGGCTGAAGAGGCGAAAAAAGGTACATTACACAAGCCTGCAAAAGCTGAAGGTGCTGATGATAAAAAGAAAGCAGCTACCAAAGTTGGCGGTAAGACAATTAAATCTTCTGAAACATCATCCACTTGGCAAGAAGAAGGCGCTAAGAAATCTGGTGGTTTAAAAACCCGTGGCGATACATCCGGTGGTGTTGGTGGCTGGCGCTCAGGTGGCGGTCGTAAAAAGCAACGCCAAATTGCTGAAGCGAATGTTGATACGAATTTCCAGGTTCCTACTGAGCCGGTGGTGCGTGATGTTCATGTTCCAGAAACGATTACTGTTGCTGAGTTAGCTCATGCAATGGCGGTCAAGAGTGCAGAAGTGATTAAGTTACTGATGGGTATGGGCCAAATGGTCACCATCAATCAAGTGCTAGATCAAGATACTGCGATGATCATCGTGGAAGAAATGGGTCATAAGGCCCATGCCGCGAAGCTAGACGATCCAGATTTAGATTTGGGAACGGATGGTCATGATGCAGAGCTATTACCACGTCCACCGGTAGTAACGGTGATGGGTCACGTTGACCACGGAAAAACTTCTCTGCTTGATAAGATTCGTGCCGCAAAAGTGGCAACAGGTGAGGCTGGTGGAATTACTCAGCACATTGGCGCCTACCATGTGGAGACACCGCGTGGCATGATCACATTCTTGGATACTCCAGGTCATGAGGCCTTTACGGCAATGCGTGCTCGTGGAGCAAAAGCGACCGATATCGTTATCTTGGTTGTGGCTGCAGATGATGGCGTAATGCCGCAAACGAAGGAAGCAATTCATCATGCGATAGCTGGTGGCGTTCCTTTGGTGGTTGCAATCAATAAGATTGATAAACCAGAAGCGAACTCTGAGCGAGTTAAAACTGAATTAGTGGCAGAGCAAGTGGTTCCCGAGGAATACGGTGGTGATGTGCCATTTATTCCTGTGTCAGCAAAAACTGGCGAAGGCATCGATGCTTTGTTGGAGAACGTTCTATTGCAGGCTGAAATTTTGGAGCTCAAAGCGCCGAAAGATTCCCCAGCTCAAGGTTTAGTGATTGAAGCTCGTTTGGATAAGGGTAAGGGGCCGGTTGCAACAGTATTGGTCCAGTCGGGTACTCTCAAACGTGGCGATATGCTTCTAGCTGGATCTTCGTTTGGTCGTGTTCGTGCCATGATGGATGAAAACGGCAAGCCTTGTAGTGAAGCTGGCCCGTCTATTCCTGTGGAGATTCAAGGTTTATCAGAGGTTCCTGCTGCTGGTGAGGCGGTGCAAGTTGTTCCTGACGAGCGTAAAGCACGTGAGATTGCTCTCTTCCGTCAAGGTAAGTTCCGTGATGTGAAGCTTGCTAAGCAGCAAGCGGTCAAACTTGAAACCATGATGGAAAACATGGGTGAGGGCGCAATTGAAGCTAAATTGTTACCACTCATCATCAAGGCAGACGTTCAGGGCTCCCAAGAGGCTTTATCTCAGTCGCTCATGAAGCTTTCTACACCGGAAGTGAAGGTTCAGATCGTTCATGCTGCAGTAGGCGGTATTACTGAAACGGACGTGAATTTAGCGGTTGCATCTAAAGCGGTTGTAATTGGCTTTAACTCACGGGCTGATGCCGCTGCACGTAAGTTAGCCGAGAATAATGGCGTTGATATTCGTTATCACAACATTATTTATGACGCAGTAGATGAAGTGAAATTAGCTCTGAGTGGCATGTTGACTCCAGACAAGAAGGAAGAGATCACTGGTCTCGTTGAAATTCGTCAAGTCTTCTTGGTATCCAAAGTTGGTGCAATTGCAGGTTGCTTGGTGGTAGATGGCATCGTTAAGCGCACATCTAGCGTTCGTCTCCTGCGTGACAACGTTGTGATTTGGACTGGTGAGTTAGATTCTCTGAAGCGCTTTAAAGATGATGCCAAGGAAGTTCGTGCCGGTGTTGAGTGCGGCCTTTCATTAAAAGGTTACAACGACATCAAAGAAGGTGATCAGCTTGAAGTGTTTGAAGTTACTGAAGTAGCTCGTTCACTGTAATTGTTTTAGGAAATATGCATAAATCTAGTCCGCATCGCAACCAGCGTCTTGCCGATCAAATTCAGCGAGACCTGGCTGAGCTTATTCCTCGTGAATTACGTAGTCCGAGTTTGGGATTGATTACCTTACAGAGTATCGAGCTCACTCCTGATTTGGCGCACGCTAAAGTATTTTTTACTGTTCTAGGCGCTGAACCTGAACATGCCTTGAAGGCGCTTCAAGAAAAGGCGGGCTACTTACATTCCTTGTTATTTAAGCGCTTGCATATTCACACCGTACCTACTTTGCATTTTCACTATGACAGCTCTGTTGAGCATGGCATAGAAATGTCTCGATTGATCGATCAAGCCGTAGAGAGCGATCACAAAGACGAGACTAAGTAATTCACATGTCTACACGAATTGACGGCGTAGTGCTTCTTGATAAACCGGCTGGAATGAGTTCACAGGGTGCGGTTACTGCTATCAAGCGTGCTTTCAACGCTGATAAGGCTGGTCATACTGGTACTTTAGATCCAATGGCCACAGGTTTACTACCAATCTGTTTGGGTGAGGCTACAAAATATTCGCAAGATTTGCTTGAAGCCGATAAAACTTATATTGCTCGTGTGAAATTTGGATCTCGTACAGATACTGGTGATGCAGAGGGCGTCATTATTGAAGAATTGCCTCTACCAGTATTAGCGTCTGATGCGGAAATCAAAGCTGCTCTAGATGCATTACTTCCTAAATTCACTGGAGCTATTTCACAAGTGCCTCCAATGTATTCTGCGCTTAAACGCGATGGGAAGCCTTTGTATGAGTATGCCCGTGCTGGTCTTGAGCTAGAGCGTACTCCGCGAGATATCATCATTCACTCTATTCGCTGGACAGATATTGCATGGCCTGAGGCAACTCTGGAAGTTAGCTGTAGCAAGGGAACTTATATTCGCGTATTGGCTGAAGATTTAGGCAATGCCCTCGGTTGTGGTGCTCACCTCGTTGGTCTGCGCCGTACTGAAGTCGGACATCTCAATTTAGAGCAGTCATTTACGATTGAGTCGATTCAAAGTGGCTTGCAAAACAGCTCTGATTTTATTTTGCCGGTTGATGCACTCTTGCAAACATTGCCTCACCTAACGGTTGACGAGCAACAAGCAAAGCGTTTAGAGATGGGGCAACGCGTTCCACTGAATTTACCTCCCATTGAAGCATTAGTACGCATATATCGCGCTACTGCAGCTCCCCATAACTTTATAGGTACTGCTGATTGGCGTTCAGGGGTTTTGCATCCCAAGCGTTTGATTTCACAGACACATTAATTAATTTTTTTTTACTTATTTTTAACTTTAGAAGCTTCACATGACTAAACGCGCACTTCGTAACATCGCCATCATCGCCCACGTTGACCACGGTAAAACCACCTTGGTTGACCAACTCTTGCGCCAATCTGGCACATTTCGCTCCAATGAAAAAGTGACCGAACGCGTTATGGACTCAAACGACTTGGAAAAAGAGCGCGGTATTACTATTTTGTCCAAGAACTGTGCTGTGGAGTACGACGGCACGCACATCAATATCGTGGATACCCCGGGACATGCAGACTTTGGTGGTGAAGTGGAACGCGTACTCTCGATGGTGGATGGTGTATTGCTCCTTGTAGATGCAGTTGAAGGCCCAATGCCACAAACCCGTTTCGTAACCAAGAAGGCCTTGGCTTTGGGATTAAAGCCCATTGTGGTGATTAATAAAGTTGACCGCCCAGGCGCTCGTACTGATTATGTAATCAATGCTACTTTTGAATTATTTGACAAACTCGGCGCAACTGAAGAGCAATTAGATTTCCCTGTGGTCTACGCTTCAGGTTTGAATGGTTATGCTGGTTTAACCGATGATGTGCGCGAAGGTGATATGCGCCCGCTCTTCGACACTGTTTTGAAGCATGTTCCCGTGCGTGATGACAATCCCGAAGGTCCATTGCAATTACAAATTACTTCGATTGAGTACAGTACTTACGTCGGTAAGATTGGTGTTGGTCGTGTAAATCGTGGAACTGTTAAGCCTGGCATGGATGTGGTTTTTATGGATGGTCCTGACGGTGTGCAACGTAAAGGCCGCATTAATCAAGTCCTGAAATTCCGTGGTCTTGAGCGTGAGTTGGTTGATGAAGCGCAAGCAGGTGATATCGTTTTGGTAAACGGTATTGAAGATCTGGCTATTGGTACAACCATATGCTCCCCAGATGTTCCAGAGGCCTTGCCAATGCTCAAGATTGATGAACCTACTTTGACCATGAACTTTATGGTGAACACTAGCCCATTAGCCGGTCGTGAAGGTAAATTTGTTACTAGCCGACAGATTCGTGAACGTCTTGACCGCGAATTAAAGTCTAACATGGCTTTGCGCGTTAAGGATACTGACGATGACACCGTATTTGAGGTGTCAGGTCGTGGTGAATTGCATCTCACTATTTTGGTGGAAACTATGCGTCGTGAAGGTTACGAACTAGCAGTTTCTCGTCCACGCGTTGTTTTCCATGAAGAAAATGGCGTGAAGATGGAGCCATACGAGAACTTAACAGTTGACGTAGAGGACACGACTCAAGGCGCCGTTATGGAAGACTTGGGTAAGCGTAAAGGTGAATTACTTGATATGGTTAGCGACGGTAAAGGTCGTACACGTCTTGAATATCGTATTCCGGCGCGTGGCTTAATCGGCTTCCAAGGCGATTTCATGACAATGACCCGCGGCAATGGTTTGATGAGTCATACATTTGATTCCTATGCTCCAGCTAAAGACGGTATCTTGGGAGAGCGTCATAACGGAGTATTGATTAGCCAAGACGATGGTGAAGCAGTGGCATATGCTTTATGGAAGTTGCAAGATCGTGGCCGTATGTTTGTAAGTCCTGGAGATCCTTTGTATGAAGGCATGGTGATTGGCATTCATAGTCGTGATAACGATTTGGTTGTGAACCCAATTAAAGGAAAGCAATTAACTAACGTTCGCGCATCTGGTACTGATGAAGCAGTTCGCTTGGTTACTCCAATTGCGATGAACTTAGAATATGCGGTTGAGTTTATCGATGATGATGAATTGGTTGAAGTTACCCCGAAAAGTATTCGTATTCGTAAGCGCTATCTCAAGGAGCATGAGCGTAAAAAAGCATCACGCGAGTAAGTAACTTAAGCCTCAAATCAAAAGTCACCTCCGGGTGGCTTTTGTTCTTCATTGAAATCAAAAACTCTAAAAATATTAGCTAATTCCCATCTTTATGCTGCCATCTATAGAACAACGTCTTGCCCAAGAACTGTCTGCCAAACCCGCTCAAGTAGCCGCTGCAATAACTCTATTAGATGAGGGTGCGACCGTCCCTTTTATTGCGCGTTACCGTAAGGAAGTAACAGGTGGATTGGATGATGCGCAGTTACGTTTATTGGAGGAGCGTTTAACTTACCTCAGAGAGTTAGAGGATCGCCGGAAAACCATTGTTACCTCAATAGAAGAGCAGGGCAAGATGACGCCAGAGTTGCTGAAGGCAATTATGTTGGCCGAAGATAAGACTCGCTTAGAAGATTTATATCTTCCCTATAAGCCAAAGCGCCGAACAAAAGCACAAATCGCAGTAGAGGCTGGCTTGGAGCCCTTGGCAAACGACTTGCTCAATAATCCAAAGCTAGATCCCGAAGTAGAGGCTACCAAATATTTCAAGGAAGCTTTTCAGATTGATGGGGTAGATAATGCTGGAGTTCCGGACATTAAATCAGCGCTTGAAGGCGCCCGTCAGATCTTAATGGAGCGCTTTGCTGAAGATGCCTCCTTGGTTCAGTCATTGCGAGAATATATGCAAGATCATGGCGTGGTTGAGTCCAAGGTAATCGCAGGAAAAGAACAGGAGGGCGAAAAGTTCTCTGATTATTTTGATTACTTAGAACCGATTAAAGCCATTCCGTCGCACCGCGCTCTAGCTTTATTTAGAGGTCGTCGCGAGCAGATTTTGATGGTTAACTTGCGTCTAGATACTGAAGAAGAGAAGCCTAAATGGGACGCCCCTCACAATCCCTGTGAAAACCGAATTGCCAATCATTTCAATATTAAAAATGAAGGTCGACCAGCTGACACATGGTTGCGTGATACCGTTCGCTGGACATGGCGTGTGAAGTGTTCTTTGCATTTGGAGTCAGAGTTGATGACTGCAATGCGTGAGCGCTCAGAAACTGAGGCGATAAATGTTTTTGCTCGAAATCTTAAAGACCTTTTATTAGCAGCTCCAGCAGGCCCAAGAGTCACCATTGGTCTAGATCCTGGCATGCGTACAGGCGTCAAGGTTGCTGTGGTGGATGCGACCGGCAAAGTGGTTGATACCGATGTGATTTATCCGCATCAACCTAAAAATGATTGGGCTGGATCCTTGATTACTTTGGCTAAATTGGCTGAAAAACATCATGCGTCACTAATATCGATCGGCAATGGAACTGCTTCTCGTGAAACCGATAAATTGGCGCAGGACCTTATTAAAGCGAAACCAGAACTTGGGCTCACTAAGATTGTTGTATCTGAAGCAGGTGCATCTGTTTATTCCGCCTCAGAATACGCTTCAAAAGAATTGCCAGGCATGGATGTTTCCTTACGAGGCGCAGTTTCGATTGCTAGAAGATTGCAAGATCCCTTAGCAGAGTTGGTGAAGATAGATCCCAAGTCAATTGGTGTTGGTCAATATCAGCACGATGTGATGCAAACTCAATTAGCAAAGTCATTGCTTGCGGTAGTTGAGGATTGCGTGAATGCTGTCGGAGTAGATGTGAATACTGCCTCAGCACCTCTATTGGCAAGGGTATCGGGATTGAGTTCGACTGTGGCTGAAGGTATCGTTGCTTACAGAGATAGTAAGGGTGCTTTTAAATCGAGAGCAGAGCTTAAGAGCGTGCCACGCTTAGGTGACAAAACATACGAACAAGCCGCCGGCTTTTTACGCATCATGAATGGAGACGATCCCTTGGATGCGTCCGCGGTACACCCTGAATCCTATCCTTTAGTGGAGAAAATTCTGAAGGATATTAAAAAGGGTGTGAAAGAGGTGATTGGGGATGCTAACTTACTCAAATCTCTCTCGCCAGAGAAGTATGTTGATCAACAGTTTGGCTTACCAACTGTTACTGACATCATCAAGGAGCTTGAGAAACCTGGTCGTGATCCTCGACCAGAATTTACAACCGCCACCTTTAAAGAAGGTGTAGAAAAAATTAGCGACCTAAAGGTTGATATGGTTCTAGAGGGTGTAGTTACAAACGTAGCGGCCTTTGGTGCCTTTGTAGATATCGGTGTTCATCAGGATGGCTTGGTGCATATCTCGGCTTTATCCAATACTTTTGTAAAAGATCCTCATAGCGTAGTAAAGGCAGGTCAGGTTGTGAAGGTAAAAGTACTAGAGGTAGATGAAAAGCGAAAGCGGATAGCGCTGACCATGCGTCTAAGCGATGAATCACCTAAGCCTGGGCCTAGAAATGAGCAAAGAGTGCCCCATGGAGCCAAACCGTCGGAATCCAGAAAGGCACCAGAGGAAAGACGCACAGCACCCCCAATGAATAATGCAATGGCTGCCGCATTTAGTAAGCTTAAAAAATAGCAGGTTATTTTTGGAATTTCTAGCACTTATAGTGTAATTTCTCTAAACTATGTTTTTGCTTGTTTAATCACGAAAGGCTCGGAATCCTGTGAAAATGTCTCAATCAATTTTCCGCATTGCAGCAATTTCGCTGTGTGCATTTGGTGTTGGTGTTTCTGCTGTAAAAGCTGCAGATTTTCCTGGGGATCGCCCAATTACATTAGTGGTGCCTTTTTCTGCTGGTGGTCCAACCGATAAAGTAGCGCGTGAGCTAGCCCTAGCAATGGGTAAGCAACTTAAGGGTCAGGTGATTGTTGATAACAGCCCCGGCGCTGGCGGTACCATTGCTGCGAAGCGCGTAATTAACTCTAAGAATGATGGATATACATTGCTTATTCATCATATTGGCATGTCTACTGCACCTGCTTTGTATAAGAACTTGGGCTTTGATCCTTTGAATGATTATGAGTACGTGGGTCAGGTTGCTGACGTGCCAATGGTATTAGTTGGCAATAAGGATTTGCCTCCTAAGAATTATCAAGAGCTTCTTCCTTACATGAAAGCAAACGTGAGCAAGATTGCATATGCCAATGCTGGCGTAGGTTCAGCTAGTCACCTTTGTGGTTTGCTCTTTATGAGTCGTATTCAATTAGATTTAACGACTGTTCCCTACAAAGGAACGGCGCCTGCATTAACTGATTTAATTGGTGGACAAGTTCAATTGATGTGTGATCAGACAACTAATCTTTCTGGTCAACTGGCAACAAATGCTGTGAAGCCTTATGGCACAACCACCATGCAACGCATCAAGGCTTTCGATAAGATCCCAACTCTGAACGAGCAGGGCCTAAAGAACTTTGAAGTGAAGGTTTGGCATGGTGTTTATGCTCCAAAAGGTACGCCTAAGCCAGAAATGGATAAGTTGGCTAAAGCTTTACAAGGTGCTATTCAAGACCCGCTGTACAAGCAGCATATGGCTGAATTAGGGGTGGAAATTCCTTCGCAAGCTAACGCAACTCCTGAGGGTCTGAAAAAACACCTAAAGGCCCAGATAGATTTGTGGACTCCAATTATTAAGTCTGCAGGTGTTTACGCAGATTAATAAATTTAAGTAATCTTTACCCAAACAAAGAACCGCCTTCGGGCGGTTTTTTCATTTCAACAAGATGGATATTAGGAGTTAATGGGTAGCACTGTAACCGCTACATTGAGTGTATGGTCAGCGCCACCATGGATCACTCCTCTAATTGGTGAAACATCTGAAAAGTCTCGTCCTTCCGCTAGGTGAACGTAGTCTTCGCCTGGGGTGCCGTAGCCCCAGCGATTATTGGTTGGATCGAGGTCACACCAAACTCCATGACCTAGTTGGCTATTTTCATTGAGACTTGGTACATAAACAGATACCCAGGCATGCGAAGCATCTCCGCCAATGAGTCTTGCCTGTCCAGGGGGTGGATTAGTGAGAATATAGCCGCTGATATATTTAGCAGGCAACCCAATGCTGCGTAAAGAGGCAATCAGAATATGCGCAAAGTCCTGACATACGCCTTGTCTCTTGTTTAATGCCTCTATTGCTGGCGTGCTGATATCCGTACTTTTGCTGACGTAGTGAAACTCGCTATAAATTCGCCTCATCAAATCAATTGCGGCATCTAACAAAGGTCTACCTGAGGTAAAGTTTGCACGCGCAAATTCTGCAAATTCAGGCCGCAAGGTAATGAAAGGCGAGGGAAATAGAAATTCTGAGGCAGCGTCCCACTTGGTGTTTGAGTGATAACGAAAATATTCACGCACCAATTCCCAAGCAGGGGTGTCTAGGGGTTTTGGCCCATAAACAGTGCTGGAGGTTTCAATTAGGGATTTGGCAGTAATTAATAATTCGCTATGTCTGCTTTGTAGAGAAAAGAAGGTGCACACATTTCCATAGCTATCTTTATTTTCTTCGCTCCATGCAGGCTTGGGATCAACATAAATTTCGGTATTAAGAACCGTTTGTGTTTCAGTGTTTGCGGGCTTGAGGTGGGCAAAGTGCTGGGCTATCTCGACATTAGGGTCGTAGGTGTAGTGGGTATCGTGTGTGATCTCAAGTAGCATATTAAGCTTATTGCATTTGAATGCTGTATTCGTTTGAGTGGATCAAATTAAAATAGCGAGCGCTAATTTCATCTGATACATTCCAAGCAGATTGCGAGCAGTTGCGTAAACAGTCTCTAAGATTTGAATACGATCCAGAATTATCTGCGCTAGAAAGGGCGTAGAGATCATAATCCAGTAAATTAACTACGCTACGTGTCAGTTCATTTGGGTTATCTCGCTCCGTGCCGGCTAGCTTAGAAAGCCGTGCTCGAAGCGCCTTACTGACCCATGCAAGGGAGCGCGGGTTCTCATCATCCATGACCAATAAGCTAACCAAAGGCACCATCTCACGACTTTGTTGATGCTGGGCATGGAATGTAATCGTGCTATCAAATAAATTTAGTAGAGCAATATAACCAGAGCTATCTTCACTAGGATTATTTAACAGTCCAGCATCAATCGCAGAATCCAAAACATTCGTCAGAAAAGCAAGTCTCTCTATGTGCCTTCCAATTGAAAGCAATTGCCAGCCATCATCTCGGGTCATGCGATCCGTTTGCGCGCCAGTGATAGCTGCCAAACAACTGCTTGCACCATCCAATGCATCAATTGCAAGGGATGAGGAAAAATCTTGGAATGTATTTGCTTTATCGCAATCAGCTTGAAATTGCTCTATGCAATGATTAATGGTGCTCCATTGTTCTGTCGATAATCTCTCTCTCACATTAGAAGCTGTCCGCTTCATTGCCTTTAGGTTAAATCCAACACTGGTCACATTTTCACTTGCATTGAGTGAATGAATTAAAGTGCGTTCAAAAATTCGATGACGAACATCTTCTTGATCATAGTTGCTTGGCACGCCTTCAGGAACAAGCCCGTAGAAGTGACAGAGATTTTCTAGCCATACCCAAAGTGGACGAGAAGGGGTGTATTCGCTATTAATTTTTTCAAGGTATAACTTAGCTAAACGCAGAATGTTTTCACTTCGCTCTGTGTATCGACCAAACCAATATAGATTTTCTGCGGCTCTACTGGTTACAAGGCGCTTACGCATTAGCTTTTCTGGGGCTTGTACAGCCGGCTGTTTTTGTTGTCCTTGTTCCTTGGTGGTCGCGATATTTTGTACCCATACATCGGCACTACTGCCTCCCCGTTGCATGGATGCAATTCCTGAGTCTGCGCCCGCAATTCGTGCAAGGCCACCAGGCAAGACTTGCCAGCTATTGGGACCATCACTCAGTGCAAATACTCGCAACATATATGAGTGGGGTTCAATTAAACTTGGGTCATTGAGGGTTGATGATGTGAGCCAAGTTGGCATCTGAGCCAAGGGTATATAGGTTTGAACTGTATGTTCATCGGGCTGACGTGTAATTCGTCCAACCCATTCATCTAACTGGGCTTGGTTTAATTCTCCACCCAAAACAGATTCATAGCTCTGATGCCCTGAATCAGGAGGGTAGGTTGGCTTGATAGCGCTATGACTTAAATTGGGAATAGCAGCCTCTAGTGCAGCGCGTTCACCGCACCACCAAGTGTCCATTGCTGGAAGTTGGATTTTTTCATTAAGCAATCTTTCACTAATGGCGGGTAAGAAGCCTAATAGAGCAGGGGATTCTAAAAAAGCGGATCCAGGCGCATTGGCTAGTATGACATTCCCCGCTCTAATAGATTGCAATAAACCAGGTATTCCTAGGGTGGAATCAGAGCGTAATTCAAGCGGATCTAGGAACTCATCATCTAAACGCTTTAGCAGGATATGAACGGGTTCTAATCCGCGCACTGTTTTTAGAAATAGATGCTGATCTCGAACCGTTAAATCACCACCCTCTACTAAAGTCAATCCAAGGTAGCGAGCAAGATAGGCATGCTCGAAATATGTTTCGTTATATGGCCCAGGAGTTAGAAGAGCAATATGGGCATTCATGCCAGCGGGGCTCTCATGCTTTAAGGCATCTATCAAGCTCCTATAAGAATTGGCTAAAGGAGCGATGTGCATCTGATCATAAGCTTGTGGAAATTGCCTTGCAATTAGGTTGCGGTTTTCCAGCAGGTAACCCAATCCTGAAGGTGCTTGAGTGCGTTGTGATAATACTGACCATGATCCACTAGGCGCTCTGGCTAAGTCAAAAGCCATAATATGGAGATGTTTATTACTAGTAAGTTTTATGCCATGCATGGATCGTAAATAACCTGGATGCCCATGAATTAATGCGGGCGGAATAAAACCTTCTTTTAGTAAATTTTGGGGCCCATAAATATCCGTCATGATGGCTTCTAAGAGCTTAGCTCGCTGCAAGACTCCAGCTTGAATTTCTTGCCAAGATTCTGGGCTAATAATCAGTGGAAATAAATCTACAGACCATGGTCGCTGAGGTCCGAATTCGTCTGCATAGACGTTATAGGTAATTCCGTTATCACGAATTTGCCTATTTAATTCTTGAGTACGCTGATCAAGATCGCTTAACCCCGATGTGCCGAGCGCTTCAAAAAAGGTTTTCCACTGCGGCAGTAAAGAAACAGAGTTGCCACGCAATTCATCAAAATGCCCAATTGACGCCTTTGGGGAAAGGCGAGCAATTTCTTCCGTTAGAGAAGAGTTGGCTATAGCTTTCAATGGGTCGGCTTGAGAAGGTTCCACAAGCTATTGTCTCATCGCCGCATATCTAACGTAAATGGGAATTCCCTGCTGGCTGGTAGATCAATGTTCGCTCGAATGCCTTCTATAAATCCTGGGGTATGACCCATCCGGAAAAAGCGCGAGAGACGACGACTTTCTGCCTCATAAGCGTTGATGGGGAAGTTGTCGTAATTCCGGCCACCTGGGTGAGCAACGTGATATTGGCAACCACCGACAGAGCGTTTCATCCAGGTATCAATAACATCAAATACAAGCGGGGCATGAATGCCAATACTGGGATGCAAGCTGGAAGGGGGATTCCAAGCCTTATAGCGGACACCAGCAACATATTCACCGGCAATGCCTGTAGGCTGTAATGGTAAGGGTTCGCCATTGCAGGTAATGGTGTAGCGACTTTGGTTTAGCCCAGTAACGCGAACCTCAATACGCTCTAAAGATGAATCAACATAACGTGCTGTGCCGCCAGCAGCGCTTTCTTCCCCCATGACATGCCAAGGCTCTAGTGCATTTCGCAGGGTAATCTCTGTGCCCATAGCCTGTACTTGACCTATTAGTGGGAAGCGGAACTCAAAGTGTGGTGCAAACCATTCAGGCTTAAAATCGTAACCATGCTGCTGCATTTCTTCAATTACATCATCAAAATCCATCTTAATGAATGTAGGCAATAAGCAGCGATCATGAAGCTCGGTTCCCCAGCGAGTCATAGGGGCGTTATAGGGCTCATTCCAGAAACGCGCTATCAATGCCCGAATTAATAATTGTTGAACAATACTCATTTGAGCGTGCGGAGGCATTTCAAAAGCGCGTAGCTCTAACAAACCGAGCCTACCAGTTTGGCTGTCAGGAGAGTACATTTTGTCGATGCAAAATTCACTACGGTGTGTGTTGCCAGTAACATCAATCAAAATATTGCGTAAGGTTCTGTCAACTAGCCATGGCGGCATGCTTTGACCATACTTCTTGCGATTTTCCTGAATTTCTTTTAGGGCAATTTCTAATTCGTATACCTGATCGTTACGAGCTTCATCAACTCGAGGTGCTTGGCTGGTTGGGCCAATGAACATCCCGCTAAATAAATAGCTCAGGCTTGGATGGTTGTGCCAATACAAAATTAAGCTTGCTAGCAACTCTGGTCTACGTAAGAAGGGGCTATCTATTGGCGTGGCGCCACCCATCACAAAATGGTTTCCACCCCCTGTGCCCGTGTGACGACCATCTGCCATAAACTTTTCTGCAGAAAGGCGAGATTCAAATGCTGCTTGATATAAAAATTCGGTATGCTGGACCAATTCATCCCAGCTGTGTGCCGGATGAATATTCACCTCAATTACGCCAGGATCTGGAGTGACTTGTAATAGCTTTAATCTTGGATCGCGTGGTGGAGGGTAGCCCTCTAAAACGATTTGGAACTTTAAGTCTTCCGCAGTTGCTTCCACCGCGCTCAATAAATTTAGATAGTCTTCTAAACGTGCAAGAGGTGGCATAAATACATACAGGACACCTGACTTGCCACCATGTTCATTTTCCGCTTTAGGTCCATTAGAGCGCATTGGATCGCGAGTCTCGACGCACATTGCTGTTCTAGTAATCCATGCAGCAGATTCTTGACGCTGTGGATATTTTACTTCTTGTGATTGGCTCCAAATTGTCTTGCGAGCACTTGCGGACTCATTCTTAATGGGTTTTTGTTGATGAGATACTGATGAATGAGTCCTAAGTGCTGGCCTTGGCGCAAATGGATCTTGCTCTATTAGGTAGGGATAGTCGGCCTTGCTGGTCCAAGGTAGCGAATCAAGCGGTAGGCGATAGCCCATTGGAGAGTCGCCTGGCAGGAGGTAAAGGCGATCATCACGATATAGCCAGGGACCAGTTTTCCAGTTGGTGTCAAAGTAGTTTTGCCCTTGATCGGCTTCAATTGGGAGGACATATCCAATGACAGAGTCGAGTTTTTGTGTGAAGACCCGCTTTAAACGAGTGCGCTCCATCTCATCATCTAAGTTAGATTCAAATGGATCCACATTAACTGGTAGTTTGGATTCGCGCCAGAGGTAATAAAACACATCTTCATAGGCTGGCTCGATAAATTTATCCGCAAGACCCAATTTTTTAGAAAGTGTATAAACAAATTTTTCGGCATCTTTGCTGGTGTAATTGGCGGGCTTGCGCTCATCTGCAAACAAACTCGGATTTTTCCATATAGGCTGTCCGTCAGCTCGCCAGTAAATAGATAAAGCCCAACGGGGCAATTGCTCACCTGGATACCACTTTCCCTGCCCAAAGTGTAAAAAGCCGCCATCGCCGTACTCCTTGCGAAGTTTCTCTACTAAATCCGTTGCATATCCACGTTTGGTGGGTCCTAATGCATCGACATTCCATTCACGCTCATCACGTCCATTTACGGAAACAAAGGTTGGCTCACCACCCATAGTCAATCTAACGTCATTGGCTACAAGTTGCTCGTCTACTCGATGACCAAGATCAACAATGGCTTGCCATTGTTCTTCTGTGTAAGGTTTGGTGACGCGTGGTGCTTCATAAATACGCGTTACTTCCATGCTGTGTGAGAATTTCACTTCACATTTATCAACACCACCTTCAATTGGCGCTGCTCCTGATGGCTCAGGAGTACAGGCAACAGGTATATGACCCTCACCAGCAAATAGTCCTGAGGTAGGATCTAAGCCAATCCAACCGGCACCCGGTAAATATACCTCGCACCAAGCATGGAGATCAGTGAAATCGACTTCAGTACCGCTGGGACCATCAAGTGCCTTCACATCTGGCTTAAGCTGTATGAGGTAACCCGATACAAAACGTGAAGCTAATCCGCAGAGTCGCAGAATATTCACCATGAGCCATGCGGAATCTCGGCATGAACCGCTTTTAAGTTTAAGCGTCTCGTCAGGAGTTTGAACCCCGGGCTCCATGCGAATGGTGTAGTCGATATCTTGATGAATTTTTTGGTTAAGAGCGACCAGAAAATCAATGGTTCGCATTTTGTTGCGATTGACTGTTTTGAAGTATCTATTTAATCCATCGGCACGCTTTTTTCCTAAATAAGGGCGCAACTCTTTCTTAAGGTCATAGTTATAGGAAAACGGATAGTTTTCTGCGTCGGGTTCTAGAAAAAAGTCGAATGGGTTGTATACCGCCATTTCCGTAACAAGATCAACCGTTACCTTGAAGCGCGTTGTTTTCTCAGGAAACACTAGACGAGCTTGATAGTTCGCGAACGGATCTTGTTGCCAATTTATAAAGTGACCTTCGGGCTCAACTTTCAATGAATAGGAAAGAATGTGGCTTCGACAATGAGGCGCAGGACGTAGACGTATGACCTGTGGCCCAAGCTTAACTGGGCGGTCATATTCATATTCGGTAACGTGGTGTAGGGCGGCGTGTATGGACATAGGCAAAGTCTAGAAGTTCACATAGCACACACCCTTTTGCGGCGCACAAATATAGTGCGCAAGTCTGTCAAACGCCCAAAAAAGGGTATTTCAGGTCAAAAAACGTGCATTGCTGTTCTCAAGGGCATTGCAGAAGGAATAAGTTGTAGATGAGCCCAAAGAAAGCAGAAAACCAAGCTATGGGATTACCTTTTAGGAGGAAGCATGTACGTTTATGTCACTCGAAATATCATCGCTCGTATGCGTTGCAATGATGGCACGGATAAAGGTTGTAAGCCTCTAAACCCCGGTAAATATGAGGCAAACAAAACCAATGACGGTGCATTGGAAATTCTGCAAGAGGCTGGTGAACCTCTTTATCTATTGCCTTTTATCTGGTGGGAAAAAATGGAGATAGGCGATATTTTGATTGCTGCTTAATTAAATCACCTAGCTTACCTCAGGATAATCCAAAAGGAATATGAATTACCAATACATCAAAACAGATCAAGTTCTGTAGGCTAAAGAGAGCATAAAATAGTCGTCTTCAATCATTGAAGTTTCATGGCTATGCAAATTAACTCAGAAGGAGTTTCTGCTTCGCGGGTCTATTTACCTGCTGATCAAACTCATTCAAATTTGCTAAGCTTTTTTACTTCTCAATTTCCTCACATTGAGACTGGTGAGTGGGTTAAGCGTTTTGATGAAGGTCTTGTAATGGATCGAGAGGGCCATTCCCTATCCGCGAACGATGCTTATCGACCTAATACACATTTGTTGTATTTCAGGCGTTTAGATCGTGAGCCAGAAATTCCTTTTGAGGAGCAGATCCTTTATCAAGACGGTCATATTTTGGTCGCAGATAAACCGCATTTCTTACCCGTAACACCAACTGGACTTTACTTGCATCAAACATTGCTGAATCGACTGAAGAAAAAAACAGGGCTTTCTTCATTAAGTCCAATTCATCGCATCGATCGTGACACTGCCGGGCTTGTAATCTTTTCTATCAATCCAACTGAGCGGGCTCGATATCAAAACTTATTTAGAGATAGGGCAGTCAAGAAGGTCTATGAAGCAATTGCACCCTACAAAAAGAAGGTTGCAGATCAACTGCCTTTAATCTATCGAAGCAGGTTGGAAGAGTCTGAGCACTTTTTACAGATGACTGAAGTAGATGGAAATCCTAATGCAGATACCTTGATAGAGCTGATAGAACACCAAGGCGCCTGGGCTAAATATCAATTAACCCCAGGGAGTGGTAAAAAGCACCAACTGCGGTGTCATTTAAATGCATTAGGAATTCCGATTCAGAACGACCAAATTTACCCAGTTTTGACCCCATATCAGGAGTATGACTTGGATTTCACTAAGCCTTTGCAATTATTGGCTAAGGAGATTGCGTTCCAAGATCCTGTTACTGGCGAATCGAGGCAATTTAAGAGTCGCCAAAAATTGAATTTTGAGATTTAAGGTCCAGGCTGAAAGTATCTTGAAGATTTGTGACTGAGAGCGACTCCAATAAAGTTCAAATACTCAACAGATTAATTTGACTTAAATCAAGCTTGATAGAGTGCTCGTCTGTGAGCAGGAGTATCCTGAACAAAGTAGTCATTACTCATAAAAGGGAGCAATATGTCATTAAATCATGCAGTTATTTGGATCGACCATCAAGAGGCACATGTGATGTTTTTAAATGCTGATGCTAGTGAAGCCGAAGTAATTAAAAGCAAGACTACACATTCTCACTTGCATCACAAGGGTGGGGCAGTGGGTAGTGGAAAGCTGGCTCTAGATTCTAAGTATCTGCATTCCGTCATTCAGGCAGTAAAAGAATCAAAAGAAATTCTGATACTAGGTCCTGGTTCAGCAAAATTGGAGCTTATAAAGCATGCACACCATCATGATGCACAAATTGCTGAAAAAATTGTTGGTGTCGAAACAGTTGATCATCCAAGCGATAAAGAAATTCTTGCTTATGCACGAAAGTTTTTCTATAAAGTTGATCAGATGCTGTAATTAGAGGGAGCTCAAATGAGTAAAGAAAATAAAGAAGCCTTAGGTCCTGATGGATTGCCGAGCCATGATTATTTCTTGGATGCAGTCAACCATATTGACGAGGCAGTAGCCGCAAATACGATTGCGATTGGCGCTGCTAAAGGAATTATCTTTAGTTTGGTTGAGACTTTGGGTGCAATGGTGGGAGATCCCGATCTTCCAAATCATTTGAAGTCTGGATATATGGGCGCCTTAGATCTTGCTGTTGAGTTGGAAGCTAAGCTGGCCAAGCATCGTTAGAAGATAAAAGTCGTGCAGAAAGCCCTCATCAGAGATGTTGAGGGCTTCTTTTTTGGCGCCCTTGTTTTGGTAGGTGTTTAGGGTTAGGATTTACAAAAGCTCGTTCGTCAAGATGGATTATTTTTAAATTTCAGCCAGCAAAAGGCTCTGCAATTGAATACAGATATAAGTCAAGTGCTTCTCCGCGAGCGCTATGCCGCTGGAAAGCTTAGAGATGGTAGAGAGTATCCTGCCGTTGATGAACTAAAGCCACTTAGCTTATTAAACGCAAGTATTCCTACCCTGTTTCAATATACGGGTAGAGATGAGTTGATGCCACCACCAGAGAGATCTCGTCCAAGAAAAGAAATTCAAGCCGCCACTCTAATAAGAGCGATTCAAGCAAAAACTTATTGGGAAGAGGAGTGGATTAGTTTTTGGAGAGATCACTTCTCAGTTTATGGATATGAGCAAAATGTTGGCGCCTTCTTGCCTCACTGGGAAAACGAGGTAATTCGTAAAAATGCATTTGGTAATTTTCGGCAATTTTTAGAGGCTACCGCCACCCACCCATGCATGCTGTACTACCTCAATAACAAAAGTTCCCGTGCAGGTAGTGCCAATGAAAATTACGCTAGAGAATTATTTGAATTACACACTCTAGGCCGAGACGCGTATTTAAATAATCTTTATGCGCAGTGGCGTGAAGTGCCTGGTGCTCTGCAAGGTAAGCCCAAAGGCTATATAGATCAGGATGTATATGAGGCCGCAAGGGCATTTACAGGATGGACAATAGAGGACGGCACAGGAATTGGTGGGGGTCAAAACTTACCTAAAACTGGTCAGTTCATCTATCTTGAGTCATGGCACGACAATTATCAGAAAAGAATTCTGGCAACAGAATTTGATCCATATAGCGGTCCAATGAAAGATGGTAAGAAGGTATTGGATTTGTGCGCATATCATCCTGCTACCGCACGTCACTTGATGCGTAAGTTGATTAAGCGCATGATTCATGATCAACCTTCAGAGAAGATGATCCAAAGCGCACAAGCTGTATTTACTGAAAATCGTCATGCGCCCAATCAATTAAGTCTGCTGTCTAAGCATATTGCTAAGTTAGCATCGTCCATTCCTAAAGAGGAGAGGCAAAAGGTAAAGAAGCCAATGCGGCTTGCAGCCACCTTTATCAATGCGATCAATTTGTCTTTTGATATTTCAGAGGGAAAAATAATGGGTCAAATTGATTCGGCGGGGCCTGCATTATATGGCTGGGTTTCGCCTGAGGGGCCTCCAGATGGTTTGCAGTGGAATCTGTCTGCTGGTTACCTCAGACAAAGAATGACTTTAATTCAAGGTATTGCTGAAAACTGGTGGGGTACTGGTGAATGGGATCCATTTAAAAAAGTTGCTCCAGGTTCTACATATATTCAATTCCTTTCCAGTTGGGAGATCCCGCTATTTGGACAACCTAGACCTGAGCTATCGCAAGCACTCCTACGCTCACAAAACTTGACGGGTTCAGAGCGCTTGGGTGATATGAAGATGGCCAGAAAAATGGTTGGTTATTTGGGTTGTGCACCTTCATTTCAAACTGAGGCGATCGATCCAGATTTATCTGCTGGGGAGCGTGCATGAGCTTTGACAATATCAGTCGGCGCGAATTCTTAAAGATTGGTGTTGCCACTTCACTTGCTGGCATTAGTGATCTTGGCTTTGCGCAGGTTCAAAAAAAATCTAATGGTGGGTTGGTGGCTCCGCAAATGTCACACCCATTTATTGTGGTATTTCTTCGTGGAGGCGCCGATGGATTAGCCATTCTGTCTCCACTCAATGATGAGAATTTTATTGCTGCTCGTCCTCCTGAAATGCGTTTTGCAATCGATGCCAGCAGTGGAAGAGTGGAAACAGCAAATGTAAGCCTTTATTGGCATCCCGAAGCATCACCATTAGCAGGTCTTTTCTCAGAGAGAAAATTGATGGTGTGGAATGCCATTGGCATAACAGATGAAACCCGCTCTCACTTTGAAGCTCAAGAAATGATGGAGCGGGGCTTGAAGTCGCTTAATTCCCTGCCGGATGACTTAGGCTGGATGGCAAGACAAGTTGTTAACAAAACTCGCTTTCAGTCGAATTCCATTCCCTTATTTGCAGGGAATAATAATGCTCCGCGATCTATGCAAGGTGCTCATCGTGCGATAGCAGTTCGTGATATTCAAGGGGGAATTTCTTTGCCTAATGGGGTAAATGGATTCAATGCCCTTAGCGCTTTATGTAATGCTGATGGAAATGCTATTGCCTCTCCTTGGATCAAAGATCACCTCAGTAACTTAGATTTCATCAATCAGACGATTGGTAAGGGTAATGGCAAAACATTGCCCTATGAAACTTCTGGAAAAATTTCCTATCCCAATGCAGATCCTGGAGTCGGTTTACGTTCAGTTGCTAGATTGATAGATGCCAATGTCGGTCTTCAATACGCCTGGGTTGATCAGTCTGGCTGGGATACCCATGAAAATCAGCCCGGTAGACTGAATGGGCAAATTAAAAATTTGAGCAATAGCCTAGCTGCATTTGCTCAAGATATGGAGAGAAAAAATCAGTCATACACATTGGTTGTAATGACAGAATTTGGTAGACGCTTGCGTTCTAATCGAAGCAACGGCACTGACCATGGCCATGGTTCATTTGGGTTAATCATGGGAAGTCATGTTCCTGGTGGTCAAGCATTAGGTCAGTGGCCCGGTCTAAGCACAGGTGCATTGGATAGAGGTGTTGATTTGGCTGTGACTACAGACTATCAACAGTTTCTGAATCAGGCTTTTAAATATCAAAAGACATAGGGCAATTAGCAATCCGCAAAACAAACTAAAATATTAGTAATTCATTATTAATACGAAGTGTCTGTGGAAAATAAGAGTAAGAAGAGGCTGGCCGTTGCTCCCATGATGGAATGGACAGATCGCCATTGCCGATCTTTTCATCGCACTTTGACAAAAGAGGCGGTTCTTTATACTGAGATGGTGACAACGGGCGCATTGATTCATGGCGACGTACCACGCCACTTAGATTATTCACAAGATCAACATCCCGTAGTTCTGCAATTAGGGGGATCCGAGCCTTCGGATTTAGCAAAATCAGCTGAATTAGCGCAGCAATGGGGCTACGATGAAATTGATCTCAATTGTGGATGCCCTTCCGAAAGAGTGCAACGTGGCGCGTTTGGCGCTTGCTTAATGGCTGAACCAGCATTGGTTGCTGACTGTGTCAAGGCAATGAGAGGTGCAGTAGATATTCCTATTTCAGTGAAGCATCGCCTTGGATTGGATTCTATGAATGCATCTAATTCAGAATCCGATTATCAATTTGCACTTAATTTTATTTTGGCAGTCGCAGATGCTGGAGCAAGTCAAGTTACTATTCATGCACGTAATGCTGTGCTTAAAGGGCTTTCACCAAAAGAAAATCGTAGTAAGCCACCATTGCGTTATGAGGTTGCCGCTAGGCTGAGGTTAGATGCCCAGAAGGATTTCCCAAATTTAAAAGTGCTTCTAAATGGCGGTCTTGAAACCAATGAACAAATTGCAGGCTACTGGGACCAATTTGATGGTTTTATGGTTGGAAGGGCGGCTTACCATTTTCCAGCGATGCTTCTTGGTTGGGATGACTTGATTGATACCAATGGCGAGGCAGCAGGTTATCTTTTTAGTGAAACAGAATGGCAACGCATTCAAATTGCATTGGTTAAACAAGTTCAAGCTTGGTTTGATGAATGTCAGGTCAGAGATAAACCGTTTTATATCGGCGCATTCACTAGACATATATTGGGTCTAGCTCATGGTAGAGCGGGGGCTCGATATTGGCGTCAACGTCTCTCGGACCACCATGCCTTGGCTAAGGTTCAAAGTAAGGCAGCAATTGCTGATTTTTTCCTGGAAGCCAGTTTAAGCCTTGGGGATTGGGCTGCTTTTGAGATTGAAGGCGTCTAGAAGTGTGTTTTTGACAGGGATTTGAGCAAAAAGCTATAATGTCACCTCTACAACGGCGGACGTAGCTCAGTTGGTAGAGTCCCAGATTGTGATTCTGGTTGTCGCGGGTTCGAGCCCCGTCGTTCGCCCCAAAATAACCATTAAAAGCTCCATTAAGGGGCTTTTTTTGTTGGAACAATCAAGATGAAGAAATTTGATATCTACCAAATTCTTTTTGGTCTAGCGCTTAGTGTGATAGCTCTATTTTTTATGCTTCGACCTTCTCCAAGTAAAAGCGCGCCTACTTCATCCATTCCCAAAATTCAGATCGGTAATTTAATCTGGGATCAAACCGAAATGAATATCGCTGATGTAAAAGTATTTGCCACCGCAACAGGTTTTGTGAGTGCCGCTGAAAAGAAGGGCGGAGGATTATCTTACGAATCGGGTTTTGTTCAAAAACCTGGCTGGACTTGGCGAACTCCTTATGGTGTAACTGCTCAAGATGGTGAACCAGCTGTTCACTTAAATCAAAAAGAAGCTGAGTCAATCTGTCGCTATTACGGAAAGCGCTTGCCAACTGATGCTGAGTGGACAAATGCCGCTTTCTTGGAACAAAGATCAACACCTTCGGTTGGATATGTTCAGGGCCAGCGCTACCCTTATCCTGGCGGCAACACTCCAACTGTCTCTCACTGCTTGAAAGGCTGTGGTGACTATAAGGGTTTGGCTCCAGCTGGCGTATTAAATCGCGGTACAGGACATGTAATCACTGGAAGTACAAAGCCGGGTGTGAATGGGATGTTTGACATGGGCGGTAATGTTTGGGAGTGGACTGCCACTGAGCGTAATGGTGGATATATCACCCGTGGTGCCTCATGGTGGTATGGACCAGAACGGCAGCAGGAGTCTGATGTGGAGTCTAAGCCTGGTGACATTGCTGTGGTTTACATCGGATTTAGATGTGTTGCCGATGCCGTGAAACAATAGAGAATGACTAATCTCGTAGTAGATTCTTCTGAAATAGAAATTACCCCTGATTATCAGGCGGTCATCGAGGCTATAGAGCGACACGACCCCTATATTTTTGTCAGCGGTAAAGCTGGCACAGGCAAAACCACATTAATTGGATATTTACGCGAGAGCATTCCTGGCAATGTAGTCGTAGTTGCGCCTACAGGTGTTGCTGCCTTGCAAGTAAATGGGGTGACGATCCATTCATTTTTTCGTTTGCCGCCACGCTTAATTTTTCCTGAGGAAGATATCAAGCCACTTCGAGATAAGCGTCTCTATAAAGATATTAGATTGCTCATTATTGATGAGATCTCGATGGTTCGCGCTGATGTAGTGGATGCTATGGATTTATTCTTACGTGAGAACGGACCGCAAAAAGGTAAACCATTTGGTGGCATTCAGGTGATGTTTGTCGGGGATTTATTTCAATTGCCTCCTGTAGTTTCGAGCTCAGATATGCAAGTCTTGTCTGACCGTGGGTATGAAGGTCCATATTTCTTTTGTGCAATGGCTCTTCATCGCAAAGAAGTAACAATGGTGGAGCTCTCAAAAATATTTCGCCAAAAAGATGAGCACTTTGCTGGCTTACTCAATCGAATTCGTATTAATCATGATGTAGATGAGGTGATTGATACATTAAACGCGCAATGTTATCAACGAGATGCCGTTGCAGATGAGCAGACGATTACTCTAACGACCACTAACGCACGAGCAGATCAAATTAACGGTGCAGGATTGAGAGCGATTGATGCCGAGGGCAAGGTCTACACAGGAAAAACGACAGGCAAATTTAATATTGATGAACGTAATTTACCTTCGCCAAATAATTTAGTTTTAAAGGTTGGCGCTAAGGTAATGTTTACAGCAACTGATCCCGGTTTTCCTAAGCGCTGGGTAAATGGCACGATTGGTATCGTCCGTGAATTATTGCCAGACAAAGTAAAGGTGATGGTTCAAAATGGGCCTTATGCCAACACGGTTGAGGTAGTAGGTCATCAGTGGGAATCCTATCGCTATGATCACGACATGATGTCAGGGAAAATTTCTCCAAGCATCATTGGTACATATGTTCAGATTCCGCTGATGTTGGCTTGGGCTGTCACCATTCATAAGAGCCAAGGAAAGACGCTTGATAAAGTGAAAATTGATCTTTCATCTGGCGCATTTGCTTCAGGGCAGGTTTATGTTGCGTTGAGTAGATGTAAAACAATCGAAGGCATCTCTTTACAAAGGCCGATTGAACCTAGGGATGTGAGTTGTGACCAAGAAATTAAGCGGTTTTATCTAAATTGCTTACCTAATAAAAAATAGCGTTTTATGCGTCATTGACTAAGTTTCAAGTATGTAATAACATTGTTATTACTATGAATAAAAATCCGAAAGCTCCTTTTGCAGTCAATAAGTCCTTGCAAACAATGATTAGAGCAATCGGCAACTCCAGGGGTGTGGTTATTCCGAAGATTATTCTTGAGCAGTCTGGAATTGAGGAGGTTGTAGATATGACTGTTGTTGATGACAAAATCATTCTAAGTAAACCAAAGAATATGGTGAGGGATGGTTGGGCGCAAGACGCCCAAAATCTTGCAAAAGCAGGTGAAGATAAATTGCTTCTCGGAGATTTTTCTAATGAAGATGATGGGGATTGGGTTTGGTAAGGAGCATTGTTTCTCGAGGCGAGATCTGGCTCATTAATTTAGATCCAACAATCGGTAGTGAAATAAAAAAGACTAGACCTTGTATTGTTGTTTCTCCGCAAGAATTAAACGATTATTTACGCACAGTTATTGTCGCACCCATGACCACCAAAGGTAGGGTGGCTGGCTTTCGGGTTCCAATAACGCATGATGGTAAAAAGGGGCTCATTCTTTTAGATCAAATTAGATCCGTTGACAAGGCCCGGCTGGTCAAAAAGATAGGTAAATGCAATCCAAGGACATTATCCGTAAGTCTTGCGGTTCTGCAGGAAGCTTTTGCAATCTAATTGTTAAAACCCAGCCGCTAATCCATCTCTACGGTGGTCGCTGCCAGCAATGTAGGCAGAGTTAGCATCATCATCTATTTTGGCTATTGCTTGTGCGCTACCAAAATCTAAGCTGTTGGCGGGCTGTACTGCTACCTCGTGACCCAGTGCTCTTAATCCTTCTACTACGCTAGCTGGCATCGCTGCTTCTACCGTCAGCTTTCCTAAATCATCAATACGCCAACGTGGCGCATCAGAGCATGATTGAGGGTTTAGGTACTCATCGATAAATCGCATAACAAATTGGATATGACCTTGTGGTTGCATGTTTCCACCCATCACCCCAAATGCCATGATTGGCTTGTTATCTTTGGTGAGGAATGCAGGAAGAATAGTATGAAAAGGGCGTTTACCTGGAGCAACTTGATTGGGATGTCCATTCTCCAATCTAAAGCTCATACCTCTGTTGTGAAAGGCTATTCCACCTGGTGCAACTACGCCGGAACCAAAACCTTTGAAATTCGATTGAATATAAGAAACCATCATGCCGGATTCATCAGCTGCACAAAGGTAGACCGTTCCTCCAGAATGCGGGTCTCCAGCGCTATAGCTGCCTGCTTTTTGGTGATCAATCATCGCTGCGCGACGGGCTAAATACTCTCGATTCAATAGGGCATCTGGTTGCATCTTCATTGAGCTAGCATCAGACACATAGGCGTAGGCATCTGCGAATGCCATGCGCATTGCTTCTATTTGTAGATGTATTCGTTGCGCGGAGTTAGCTGGATATTGCTTTACATTGGCCGCTTGCAAAATGCCCAAGGCTATTTGTGCTGCAATACCGGAACCATTTGGTGGAATTTCATGGAGAGTGTATTCACCATAATCAAATGCAAGTGGGTTAACCCATTCTGGCTGATTGTTAGCAAAATCCTGCATGGTGAAGCAACCGCCAGTAGCTTGAGAAAATTCCACCATGCTTTTTGCTAGCGACCCTTTATAAAAAGATTCACCTTCAGTGGCGGCAATTTCTTTCAGTGTTTTAGCTTGTGCTGGGTACTTCCAAATTTGACCTGCTTGGGGGGCTTTACCATCGATAAGAAATGATTCGGAAAAGCCTGGTTGATTTTTTAGAATGGGAATGGCCTCGCGCCACTGACGCGCAATAACGGGAGAAACGGGGAAGCCATTTTCCGCGTAATCAATTGCACGCTTAAATAGTTGGGAGAAAGGTAATCTGCCGAACTTTCGAGAGAGTTCAATCCATCCCGATACCATGCCGGGGACGGTGACAGTATTCCATCCAATTAAATCCATAGCTGATTTGCCTGAAAAGTATTCTGGGGTCCATGCAGCAGGCGCACGACCTGATGCATTTAGACCATGTAGTTTTTTGCCATCCCAAAGAATTGCAAAACCATCTCCGCCTAAACCATTCATCGTAGGCTCAACAACAGTCAGCGTAATGGCGGTTGCTAAAGCGGCATCTATAGCATTGCCACCGCTTTGAAGAGCTTCAATTCCTGCTTGAGTAGCTAGTGGTTGAGAGCTTGCAACTGTATTTCTAGCAAGAACTGGGGCGCGGCCACCGCCATATGGAGGAGAAATCAACATGGATAATTCTTCTTTTAGTAAATGTAGGGATTAATCGATCTTAATATTGGAGGTTTTAACAATCTTTGCCCACTTTGCTTGTTCAGCAATGGTAATTTCAGTTAATTTCTCTGAGTTTGCGAACTGAGGATGAATCCCTTGGTTAGCTAACTTATTTTTAAAGTCTGGGTTAGTCAAAATTTTACGGATTTCCTTTTCTAGGCGAGAGACTACCGATGGAGGAGTGCCTTTAGGCGCATAAATGGCAAATAAGTTTTCAACATCAAACTTCTTCATGCCATCCTGTTCAAATGTTGGGACATTCGGCAATAGGGGTGAGCGTTCAGAGGAGGCAATGGCGATAGGTCTTAGCTTGCCACTTTGAATGTGCGGCAAAGAAGCGGTCAGACTGTCAAACATCATCATGGTGTTGCCAGCTATTAAATCGGGCAACGCAAAGCTGCTGCCCTTATAAGGAATATGGACTCCAGTGGCGCCGATACGCTGCATAAAGAGTTGAGCTTCGAGATGTGAGAGGGTGCCATTACCTTGAGAGGCGTAATTGAAGTTACCGTTTCTAGACTTAATATAGCCAATCAGCTCTGACATATTTTTAGCAGGAACGCTGGGGTTCACTTCTAAAATATGTGGCACTGAACCTACCAGTGCAACAGAAATAAAGTCTTTTTCTAAGTCAACTGGAGGATTATTAAAAAGTGCTTGAGCAATTGCCTGATTCGTTAGGGCGCTAAAGTGAATGGTGTAGCCATCGGGATTAGCCTTGGCAGCAGCGGTCATGCCAATCATCCCACCAGCACCCGGCTTATTGTCAACAACTACTGCTTGACCTAATGCATCCCCAAGGGGTGCAGCAATGCTGCGAGCAAAGACATCGGTTGACCCCCCAGCTGGAAAAGAAAGGATCATTTGAATTGGTTTTTTTGGCCAATCTGATTCAGGTGCGGCATTGCTGACACTAGCCATGCCTAATAGAAGAGTGATACCAAAGAAAATTCGGTGAAGATGATTCATGCTGACCTTTATAGAAAATAAGTTCAAGTGTTGATTAGCGAATTTATTTTTCATCTTTAAACCAGTACCACTTATAAAGGACACTTTGCCCCAATCGTCTGAAAGGTACGAATGCCTCTGAGCGGATCTTGCCAAATAAATTGGGAAACTCTAAAGATGAGTTGTAAATGGGAAGATTAAATACTTCGGGATTGGGATTTTCTTCTGCAATTAGTTCGGCGAGTCGCCTGCCTGCCCAAGTCGAGAAAGAAACACCATTTCCTCCGTAGCCTAATGCGTACCAAACTTTTTCTTTGGGGTTTGGTTGAGTGATGCGCGGCATCATATCGTGACTGACATCCACCCACCCCCACCATGAGTAATCAATCTCAATTCCTGCTAATGGTGGAAATTTTCGGGCAATCGCATCAGTCAATAATTTGAGATGTACTGGATTATTTGCATCTGCTCCGCTGATGGAGCTCCGACTACCTAATTGCAGGCGATTATCTTTTAAGAGGCGGTAATAGAAACGTAGTGTTCGGGTGTCAGTTAAGAAAGTGTGTGAGCGAAAGTTACAGGCTTTTATTTCCTCATCTGTTAATGGTCTTGTTACGACAGAGTTGGACAGTATTGGAATGATGCGATTTTTGATAGGTCTCAAACCTTGCATTCCATAGCCACCTGTACAGATAGCAATTCGTTTGGCGCGCACGACTCCACCTGGAGTTTGAATATGATGCACACCGTTAATTGTTTCCCAAGATGTTACTGGACTACTAGTGTGGATTTTGACGCCGAGACCCTGAGCCTTTTTCAGCAAACCAAATGTTAATTTAAGGGGATGAACCCCAACGCCTTCATGCTCTAATAGTGCTCCTGCTGCATCTCGATCATCGCAGTATTGTTCTCTTAATTCTTCTGCACACAGTAAAGTGGGGTTGTACCCAAAAATTTCTTTGCGTACCTTTGCTTCATTTTTTAAATAAAGCATCTTCTCAGGACGATGGGCAACGTATAAATGCCCTCCATTAGTGGCATCGCAATCTATACCTTGAGTAAGCTCTCTGAAATTTTCAAATCCGGTATAAATCTCACGATCTAGTTTTTTTGCAGTTTCAAGTCCCCAGCGCTTAATCCATTGGGAGCGTGACAAACGCCCACTAGCATTTTGTCCTTGCCCTCCGCTTCTGCTTGAGCAACCCCAAGCAGTTTGATTGGCTTCCAAAATCACCGCTTGAATTCCATGCTCTTGAGCTAAATACAGTGCAGTTGAAACCCCTGTTGATCCTGATCCAATAACAACGACATCTACATCCATATTTTGCGTAACTGGTCCATCGGTTGTTGGAGGTGCTCCAGCGCTTGCAACCCAGTAAGTCGGTGCGTAGTCTCTTCCAGCTCCGGGATTTAGGGAGTGCAGGGGATCATAAAGAGGATCGTATTCCATTGACGCCATATTAACGATAGATCACATTACTTTGTTGCGGGTAAGTTAGGGCGGTTTTTGCGAAAAGCATTTTTTAATTGAATCTTGCCATCTTTGAAAGTAAAAATATCCACTCCATCAGTTTCAATGCGACTACCATCGGCTGCCGTTCCAATAAATGTCCACTCAGACACGCCAAAATTTTCATGAACAAAATGACGATCATTGATCCATTGAGCATCTGGCGTATTGATCCAAGCACTTTCAAAAGCTGCTCTAACCGCTGTTAATCCCTCATAACGTGCGCCACAAGAGTCTGGGCCAGCCGCTGTTTGAAATACGCAGTCATCGCTCATAAAGCTCATGAGTGAGTCGATGTCATGCTGATTCCATGCGGCACTGAATTCGGCAAGCTTTTCAGGAGTCATGAAATTTTCTGTATTTTGCATAGCAATATTTGAGCTGTTAAAGGCTTGAAGATGAATTAAGAAAAATACTATAGTATCGAATTACTACTATAAAAATCAGAGACAACTATGCAAAGCAATTTGAAAATATTCGATACGCTAGGTGACTGGCGTGGTGTTACTCAGACTTATTCTCAACTGTTTTCGCAAAATTTGCTTGAGCACTTCTGCAAATTTCAGTTGAAAGGCTTTTAAATGAAGCCCTATTACGTATGGCCTTCATTGCAAGAGATTGTTGCTGAGGTAAAGAAAGGTAAGCGTTCAGCGCGTAGCCAAGTGGAATGTGCCTTGGAGTTGGCAAAGAATGAAATGCTAGATTCTGCTGTCTCGCCGACATTCATTAGTCTTCATCCTCACGAAGCTCTGGCGATGGCAGATCTGCTGGATGCCAAAATAAGCCGAGGGGAAGAGTGTGGTGATCTGTGTGGAATTCCTTTTGCGGTAAAAGACAATATTGACTGGCGTGATTTAAATACAAGCGCTGGTAGCCCCAAAGCCTATTCGGAGAGGGCTAAAAAATCAGCTTCGGTATTGCAGGGTCTCATTGATCGGGGTGCGATACCGATTGGTAAAACGAATATGAACGAATGGGCCGTTGGTTTGACTGGCGAAAATGCGCATTTTGGAAATGTTCAGAATCCCCATCTATCTGGTTGTTTATCTGGCGGTTCTTCCAGTGGAAGTGCAAGAGCGGTGGCTATGGGCATTGTTCCTGTGGCTTTGGGGTCGGATACCGGTGGATCCATCCGCATGCCCGCCGCTTGGTGCGGAATAGTAGGCCTACGTCCCTCAAGTGAATCATTTGATCTAGATGGTGTTGTTCCTCGCTCACGCACTTTAGATGTAGTTGGCCCAATTGCTCGAACGGTAGAGGATTGCGAGTATTTTTTAGGCACATCTTTTCTGCCCAAATCCATTCGAGATATCCAGAGCGATGGTCTTCGCCCAATCCAAATCGGCTGGGATCCTCGCTTGCTTGAGGGTGTGGGTGATGAGGTGGCAGGGGCGTTTAAGTGTTTTATGCAGGAAGTGCAAAAACAACCGAACATCTCTTTTGTAGAGCAATCTTGGCCAGATTTTCCAAAGGCGACGAGCTGCGCCTTAACGGTTTTGCAGATGGAGTTTTTGCGGGACTTTAAAAAAATGTGTGGCGAGGTTGAGTTATTTGCCGATCGATTAGGAAAGCCAGTAATCAATGAGCTTCGCCATTCAAGCTCGCTTGGTTCGAACGAGCTCCAGAAAGCCTACATTGAGCTGGAAGCCTTTCGGGAGGCTATGAGTCAAGTTATTGGTTCTGTGGACATACTTGCTTTACCCTTGACTCCCTGCGGGCCGGTAGAGGAGGCTGGTTTGCCAGATGCTGCAAAACCACTGAGGGAGTTGAGTCTGCCAATGGGGGCGGCTGGTCTGCCAATATTAGGGATGCCCCTAATATTTGATAAAGCGCATTACGACTTGTCGCCTGCAAGTTTGGCGGGTGTGCAGTTAGTGGGTAAAAAATATCAAGAACACAATCTTATATATATGGTAAAAACTTACTTAGCTGCACCAAATTAAGGCGTAAAAATTATTATTAGGCATTCAAGTTTTATAGAGTTCGTGTAGGTCATTTATAAAAATAAACTTGGTTTTGCAGTTCGTTTTATTACGGAGACAATATGATAAGTACATTAAGACGTTCAGTAATGTTGGCAGCCATTCCTATGGCAGTAGCAATTGCCACTGTTGGATATTCCTTGCCAGCTCAAGCGCAACAACAAAAAACCTTGAAGTTTATTGCGCAGGCGGATCTAAAAATTCTAGATCCAATTACTACTACAGCCTATATCACTCGCAATCATGGTTACATGGTTTACGACACATTGTTTGCGATGGATAGCAAGTTTGAAATCAAGCCTCAAATGGTGGACAAATACACCATTAGTCCTGACAAGAAAACTTATACATTTACTTTGCGTGATGGACTTATGTTCCATGATGGCGCACCAGTTCGTTCTGCTGACGTCATTGCCTCAATTGAGCGCTGGTCTAAGCGCGATGGACTTGGTCAAAAATTAGCCGAATCTACAGAGTCATGGACCGCCACAAATGACAAAACCTTTGTCCTAAAACTCAAAAAACCTTTTGCTTTTGTCTTGGATGCATTGGGTAAGCCTTCATCCAATGTGCCATTCATCATGCCTGAGCGTATCGCTAAGACTGATGCATTTACTAACATCACAGATCCAACTGGTTCAGGCCCATTCAAGATGGTGAAAGATGAGTGGGTACCTGGAAGCAAAGTCATCTATGTCAAGAATCAAAATTATGTTCCACGTAAAGAAGCTCCATCATGGGCTTCTGGTGGAAAGGTTGTAAAAGTAGATCGTGTGGAGTGGCTCTATATTCCAGATTCTGCTACTGCAGCCAATGCGTTGAGCAATGGCGAGGCAGATTGGTGGGAGCAAATGCCTCCAGATCTGATTCCAGTGTTGGCAAAAAATAGTAGCGTTAAGGTAGACAACATTGATCCCTTAGGGTCCATGGGTCTCATCCGCTTTAACTTTCTCTATCCACCGTTTAACAACGAGAAGATGCGTCGTGCTGTGGCGATGGTGGTAAATCAACAGGACTATGTTTTAGGAATCGCTGGTAGCCCGCAAAATGGTAAGCCATGCGCTTCTTTCTTCACTTGTGGCACTCCGTTGGCTAGCAATGTGGGATCAACTTTGTTGACAGGCAAGCGTGACTTTGAAGCTGCCAAAGCTTTAATTAAAGAGTCTGGTTACAAGGGCGAAAAGATTGTCATTATTTCCGCAGCTGATCAACCAATCGTCCAATCACAATCTTTGTTAACAACAGAGCTCTTGCGTAAACTGGGCCTGAACGTAGAGTTGCAAGCCGGAGACTGGGGTAGCTTGATTACCCGTCGCACTTCGAAGGAGCCAGTAGATAAGGGCGGTTGGTCAATTTTCCATACCTGGCTAGTTGGTCCTGATTTGCTGAATCCAGGCGTGAATTTCGCTATTCGTGGTAACGGTGAAAAAGCATGGTTTGGATGGCCATCTGATCCAAAATTGGAATCTTTGCGTGAAGCTTATTTCGAGGCTCCAAATGCTGCTGGTGCTAAGAAAGCTTCAGATGCCGTTCAAGCACGTGCATTTGAGTTCTTGCCTTATATTCCAACAGCTCAGTTTATTTTGCCAACCGCATACCGCACCAATCTCTCTGGGATTATCGTGGCGCCAATGGCATTCCTTTGGAACGTGGAGAAAAAATAATTCCCATTTTTGTTAAGTTTTTAGGAGTTATTTTTTGCTTTCATACATAGTAAGGCGCTTGGGCGCAACGGTGGTCGTTATGGCCGTCGTTGCGTTCGTTGTTTTCTCTCTGCTTTATCTCACCCCTGGCGATCCTGCCGCAGTAATTGCTGGCGATGTGGCCAGCACTGAAGATATTGCGCGGATTCGCCAATCGCTCGGTCTAGATCAACCTTTTATGGTTCGCTTTGGAAATTGGGTCTGGGCATTAATGCAGGGTGACTTGGGTACATCTATCTTTAGCAATCTTCCCGTATCTAAGTTGATTGGACAACGGGTTGAGCCTACTTTATCCCTAACGATTTGTACGCTAATTGTTGCTATTCTGACGTCGGTTCCATTGGGTGCGATTGCAGCGGCACGTGCCGAAAGTAAATTGGACCACGCGATCATGGGCTTTTCTGTGCTTGGATTTTCAATCCCAGTATTCGTCCTAGCCTACCTATTAATTTTGCTTTTTTCATTGCAATTACATCTTTTGCCAGTGCAGGGTTATCGCCCGATTGGAGAGGGCTTCTGGCCATGGTTGCAACATTTAATACTGCCGAGCATTGCTTTGGGTACCGTTTACGCCGCTCTCATTGCGCGTATCACGCGTGCAAGTGTTTTGGATGTGTTATCTCAAGATTACATTCGAACTGCTCAGGCTAAAGGGTTAAAAGAACGCGACATTATGATTCACCACGCTCTTAAAAATGCCGCTGTTCCAATTATTACCATTATCGGTATTGGTATTGGATTGTTAATCTCAGGCGCAGTAGTAACTGAAACTGTTTTTGCTATCCCCGGTATTGGGCGGCTTACCGTTGATGCCATATTGCGTCGCGATTACCCAATTATTCAGGGCGTTATTTTGATTTTCTCTGCAACCTACGTGATTATTAATTTGTTGATTGACTTGTCGTATGTCTTCTTCGATCCACGGATTCGGTACTAATTCATATGACTGCTAAAACCACTATGAATGTTGCCGATCAGCTTGGATGTTCTTCGAGGGTGCAGTTTTTTTTGAGAACGCAATTACCGGCATTATCTAAGCGTTATCCATTTGCAGTAATAGGTGCAGGCATTCTTCTTTTAATGGGATTTATCGCAATCTTTGCTCCTTTCCTATGGACTGTTGACCCTCAGGCAGTGGCGCCATTAGATCGCCTCAAGCCACCCAGTTGGGATCATTGGTTTGGCACCGACGCCTTGGGTAGGGATGTTTATAGCCGTGTCATGTATGGTGCACGAGTGTCTCTAACCGTCGGAATTGCTGTAGCGATATTAAGTACAGTCATTGGTCTATCTATCGGGCTGATTACCGGGTTTGTGCGCTGGTTAGATGCCATTGTGATGCGCATTATGGATGGATTAATGTCGATTCCCTCAATATTGCTTGCTATTGCCTTGATGGCCTTGACCAAAGCGAGCATTGAAAACGTCATCATCGCAATTACTTTGGCAGAGGTTCCGCGAGTGGTCCGTCTAGTGCGAAGTCTTGTATTGGGATTGCGCGAACAACCATACGTAGAAGCTGCAGCTGCATCTGGTACTCCGTTGCTAAAAACTTTAGTGCGTCATATCTTGCCGAATATTGCCGCACCTTTGCTAGTGCAGGCAACGTATATTTGCGCCTCAGCAATGATTACCGAAGCTATTCTTTCGTTTATTGGGGCTGGAACACCACCTAATATTCCAAGCTGGGGAAATATCATGGCTGAGTCTAGGAGCTTGTTCCAGATTGCTGGTTACCTCATTTTGTTCCCATCGATTTTTCTATCGGCTACTGTGCTGGCAGTCAATTATTTGGGCGATGGTTTGCGTGATGCATTAGATCCTCGACTTTCTAGGAGGATGTAAGCAATGAGTCAGAGCACTGGAAAATCAATTCTAGAAGTAAAAGATCTGCGCACTTATTTTTATACGCGTGATGGTGTAGTACGTTCAGTAGATGGTGTCTCATTCTCGATTTCCGAGGGTGAAACATTGGCAATTGTTGGAGAATCGGGGTGCGGTAAGAGTGTTACTTCATTATCTTTGTTGCGACTCATTCCATCGCCTCCGGGAAAAATTGTTTCGGGTTCGATTCTTTTCCACGGCAAAGATCTGCTGTCACTTTCAGATGCAGAAATGCGCGATATACGTGGCGATAAGATTTCAATGATCTTTCAAGAGCCTATGACTTCCCTTAATCCGGTGCTGACTATAGGCAGGCAAATTAGTGAAGTTCTTGAGCTACATCGCCATTGCACTAAAGATGAGGCTCGCATTCGAATATTGGAACTATTAAGGTTAGTGAATATTCCCGAGCCAGAGAGACGTATCGATGAGTATCCCCATCAGCTTTCTGGTGGCATGCGTCAACGCATCATGATTGCCATGGCGCTAGCCTGTGATCCCGAGATATTGATTGCGGATGAGCCGACTACTGCTTTGGATGTTACTATTCAGGCGCAGATTTTGAACCTCATGCGTGAGTTGCGAGATCGTACACGTGCAGCGATCATCTTAATTACCCATGACCTAGGTGTTGTGGCTGAAATGGCCCAACGTGTAGTGGTGATGTATGCGGGACGCAAGGTGGAAGAAGCAAGCGTATTTGATTTATTCGCAAATCCATTGCATCCCTATACATTGGGACTCTTGAATTCGATGCCGCGTTTGGATGAAGAGGGCTCTAAGCGTTTGGTAGAAATTCCTGGCATGGTTCCTTCGATGAAGACTGAGATACAGGGATGCGCTTTTGCGCCACGCTGTTCGGCAGCGACAGAACGCTGCTCTCTAGAGTCTCCAGTTCTAAAAAATTATGGCAATGATCACTGGGCAGCGTGCTGGAATCCAGTCTCAGCAGTAGAGGCCAAACATGAGTAAGAATAAAAAAGTGCTCTTAGAGCTGAAAAACTTATGTAAGCACTATCCCATCCGCAAGGGTATATTGGGTAAGGTAACCGCTAATGTTTATGCAGTTGATGGGGTTAGTTTTTCCATCTATGAAGGTGAGACATTGGGTTTGGTGGGGGAGAGTGGTTGCGGAAAATCGACCGTTGGCCGAACCATTCTGCGTTTAATGGATCCGACTGCTGGTGAAATCATTTGGGATGGGCAGCGTATAGATCAGCTTTCTCGTGCTGAAATGCGACCGTTTCGTAAAGAGATACAAGCAGTCTTTCAGGATCCATACTCCTCGCTCAATCCGCGCATGCGAGCTGCCGATATTGTTTCAGAACCTCTCAGAAATTTTGAGAACCTGACGCAGGCCGAAGGTCGTGAACGTGTAAAAGAATTATTTGCATTGGTGGGGTTACGCCCTGATCAGATGTTGCGTTACCCCCATGAGTTTTCTGGTGGACAGCGGCAGCGCTTGGGTATTGCTAGAGCCTTATCGGTTAGACCTAAGTTGATTATGTGTGATGAGCCTGTTTCAGCATTAGATGTGTCTGTTCAAGCGCAGGTCATTAACTTATTGGGCGATCTCCAAAAGGAAATTGGCGTTTCTTACTTATTTATTGCTCACGATCTGGCAGTGGTTAAGCACATCAGCCACAGAATCGCAGTAATGTATTTAGGTCGAATTGTAGAGTTGGCCGAAACTGCAGAGCTATTTAATCGCCCATCTCATCCTTACACCGAGGCCCTGCTATCTGCAGTGCCTATTCCAGATCCTACCAAGCAGCGCAAACAGATTGTTTTGGGCGGTGATGTTCCAAGTCCTATCAATCGGCCTAATGGCTGTCATTTTCATACGCGTTGTATCTATGCTCAAGAGCGCTGCAAAGTTGAGGAGCCTCGTTTAGAGGAGGTTTTGCCTGGTCATTTTGTGGCGTGCCACTTTAAGTTAAATACTTAAAGTCCATAAAGCGGTGGCTATTAATAAAAAAGCCAGTAGGTAGTTAAAGATCTGTAGGCGTCGACCCGTTCCTAGCCATTCTCTGAAAAGGGAACCTGCGATTGCATAAGTCAGATTGCTCGTAAAGGCAAAGAACATCACTATTGCGCAAGCAAATACCAGTCTTGAGCTTGGATTGGAGCTAGGTTGACCACCAGAGTACAGAATCCAAGAGCCAGTTACTGAAATTGCCAATAACCACACCTTAATGTTTAAAAACTGTAAAGCTATGCCTTTGAAGAAGGTCATATTAAGTGGTGCTGAATAAATTTCTTGCAGTTTTTTGTTTTGGCAAAGTTTAAATGCGAGCCAAATCAAATAAGCGCAGCCCATTAATTTAATGGCAAGCCTTAAGCTAGGTATTTCGGTAACCAATGCGCCTAAGCCCAATCCACATGCCAGCATGATGAGTAGCCAGCCAAAAGGTACTGATAAGGTAAAAGGAATAGCGCGACGAAATCCCTCATTTGCGGCGATAGCTGTTGTCAACATGGTATTGGGGCCAGGTGAGAAGCTCATTGCTGCGCAAAAGATGATCAGTGCAATCAGCTCTTGGGTATTAAAAATAGAGACCATCAGGATGTGTAATTGTGATGGTTGATTATGGTGTAGTCATGACATCCAAAGGGAATATGGGGCGCCTAATATGCTTAATATCAAACCAGTCATAGTTTGAGCTAGTGGGGCCGCCCTGATCAGAGTCGCATTCAACAAAGCCCTTGCTCAGCGGAAAGAACACAGGTCGACAGTACATGCGAGACTTAAGTAACACATAGGATTTACTGGTTAAATCTATGCCTAAATCTGTCATTACCGCAATATCATATGGCTCGACTCTTTCAGAGCTGATCACAATCTCAGCCTCTTGCGTTTTAAATAGTACGCTCGGACCCATATTTAATATTGACCCATTAAAGATAGGACCAGTTACTTTAATCTTGCCGTCGCTGATTGCTTTTACAGAGCCTGTCAATTTGAGAGGCGGCTTGCTTACTCCTCGATAAGTCCAGCCAGATTTATTTCCTAGTTCAATTGTTACCTCTTGATCAATTCCGATGGCGACCAGTTGCTGTACTGTTGATGGGTCAGCTATAGGGCCTGCGGCCATGTTCTTCAAGCCATAATTTAATGCTGCCTCGAGTATGTCAGTTGTATCGCAAGAGCCACCAGACATCACATTATCGCTATGGTCAAGCAGTAATATCGGCCCAGGTTCAGGTGTATTGGCCATCTCTGCAGCATTTTTTAAAGAGAGCTCTAGTGGCGTGCTTGCATAAATGAATCCATCTGCGCGACCCAAAATCATTGCTTGTAGTTTGTCGGCCACTTCATTTGCTGCGGCAATAAAAGAAGGGTTACTTTTATCGGCAACGACGATGACAGACATGCCAGCATCCTTAAAATCCGCCAAACTAAAGCCAGCCATGATTGAGATGCCTAAGATGCCTGGTTTAGATTCCATTGCAATGGCTGCTTCAACCACTGCTTTCATTGCCCCTTCGTTAGTATTGCTTCTCAGGGTATGAGAAAGGAGGGGAATCTGTCGATAGACTAAAAGTGGCTTGGTTTTTCCTTTGAGGCAATCCCGCAATAAATTGCCTGCATGCAAACCAGTTTCATACATATCAATATGTGGATATGTTTTAAAACTCACCATAACATCACTATTTGCAATCATGGCTGGAGTAACGTTTCCATGTAAATCAAGCGCTACTGCAATTGGAGTATTGGGAGCAATCGATTTAATTCGTCGCAGTAAATCGCCTTCACCATCTACAGCGATTTCGGAGACCATGGCCCCATGAAGATCTAAGAGGATGGCATCGCACCCTTGCTCAACCGCCGAGACGATGCTATCGCAAATACGTTGATAAGCTTTAGCGCAGACCGTACCGCTTGGATTGGAGAATGCGCAAACGGGGGTAACAATCTCTACGTTTTCTTCTTTGGCGATATCAATAAATGCACCCATTGCCGTTCTGGCGTTTTCTTGATCTTGATAGGCGGCTGCGCCCCAGAGGGGGTTGAAAGATTCTAGTGTTGTGGCAATAGGTGAGAAGGTATTGGTCTCATGCTGAAAGCGCGCAATAACCCATTTGCCACCAATTTTTTTATCAGTCATCAAAAGCCAGTAAATTAGTTAGATCGTTTAGCGTAAGCAAGGATAGATTGAAGCAGTACATTTGCGCCAGCTTCCAAATGATCTGCTTTTGCATCTTCAATTTCATTGTGGCTAACTCCATCCTTGCAGGGTATGAAGATCATTCCAGTCGGAGCAATACTTTTCATATAAATGGCATCATGTCCAGCGCCAGAAACCACATCCATATGCGAATATCCCAAATCTTGCGCTGCTTGACGAATAGTCTGAATACAACCCTCGTCAAAATTGCAGGGAGGAAAATACGATACCTCCTTTAAGTCGATCTTGATTGACTTCTCGGTCGCGATATCTTTAATACATTCTTTAAGATCAACAGTCATCTGATCCAATGTACTGGCGTCTGTATGGCGAATATCAATCGAGAACTGCACTCTACCTGGGATAACATTTCTACTATTCGGAAAGACTTGCACCATGCCGACAGTGCCTCTTCCATGAGGCGCATATTGGTTGGCAACATCAACAACTTTTTGCATGATGCGGAGGGAATTTTGTAGAGCATCATCCCGAATTTCCATTGGGGTTGGACCAGCATGCGCCTCAAAACCCTGAACAGTGCAATCAAACCAACGTAGACCCATCACTGCCGGTACTACACCAATAACTTTATCTTGATATTCAAGTATGGGTCCTTGTTCTATGTGGGCTTCAAAGTAAGCTCCACAGGGATGATCGCCAGGTTTTTGTGTTCCTAAAAAACCAATACGAGTAAGCTCATCTTTAACATTTTTGCCATCAATATCTTTGGATGTATAAGCAAGTTCTTGGCTGATTGCCCCGGAAAAAACTCCAGACCCCATCATTACAGGTGTAAAGCGTGAACCTTCTTCATTGGTCCAGAAAACAACCTCAATGGGCGCCTCAGTTTCAATTTGATGATCGTTAAGCGTTTCGATGACTTCTAAACCTGCTAGTACACCGTAGTTCCCATCATATTTACCGCCGGTAGGTTGGGTATCTATATGACTACCAGTCATGATGGGTGCCAAGTGAGGTTTTTTGCCTTCACGGCGCATAAAGGTATTGCCAATTTGGTCAGTTACTATCGTGAGACCCAAGCTAAGCGCCTTATTGATTACCCATTGACGACCTTGCTTATCTAAATCAGTCAGGGCAAGTCGGCACACTCCGCCTTTAGGGGTAGCCCCAATTTGAGCCAGCTCTAATAAGGAAGAGTAGAGTCGACCGCCATCTACACGAAGCTGTTTAGCAATCTGTACTGCATCATTGCTTGCCACAATTAGAAGGCTTTCTTTAAAACTTTGCCAAAGGTGTCAATAAAGGATTCAAGCTCAGTTGGTGTGGCGACAAATGGAGGTCCCATTGCAATGGTGTCACCGGTAATGCGCACTAAGATTCCATTCTCAATACAGCTTTCTAAAACTTGCATGCCGCGCAAGCCAGGTTTACCAGCGATCGGCTCTAAATCAAGCCCTGCAGCCAAGCCGCAGTTGCGAATATCCAATATGCCTGGCATTCCTTTATAAGAATGTACGCCGTCTTCAAATATCTTCTCTAATGTCTTTGTCTTTTCTATGATTCCATCAGATTCAAAAATATCTAGGCATGCATTTGCTGCAGCTGTAGCAATTGGATGTCCTGAGTAAGTAAATCCATGGAAAAATTCAATTAATTGTTCTTGGCCACCTGCTCCAACAATAGTGTTGTAAATATCTTCACGAACAATCACGCCACCCATTGGGATAACGCCATTCGTAATTGCCTTTGCAAACGTGATCATGTCAGGTTTAACGCCAAAACGATCTGCTCCAAAATTGGCGGCTAAGCGTCCAAAGCCTGTAATGACTTCGTCAAAAATGAGTAGGATGCCGTGTTTGTCGCAGATTTCCCGAATTTTTTGTAAGTAGCCGACTGGTGGCACGATCACGCCGGTCGAGCCTTGAACGGGCTCAAGAATAACTGCTGCAATATTGCTTGCATCATGCAATAAAACAATTCGCTCTAATTCATCTGCAAGATGTGCGCCCCAAGTTGGCATCCCTTTAGAGAAAGCCATTTGCGATAAATTTAAGGTATGCGGTAGATGGTCTACTCCTAGCATCATCATTGAACCAAATGATTTGCGATTTGTTGGGATGCCGCCAACAGAAATTCCACCAACGCATCCACCGTGATAAGCGCGCTCTCTGCCGATGAAGCGAGTGCGGCTAGCTTCACCTTTTGCGCGATGATAAGCAAGCGCTATCTTTAGTGAAGTGTCTACTGCCTCAGATCCAGAGTTAACGAAAAATACTTTATTTAAACCAGAAGGCGCGTACTTGACGATCCTTTCTGCAAGGCGAAATGTTTCTGGTCCTGCCATCTGAAAGGCTGGAACATAATCCATTTTGTGATATTGCTTTTGAATTGCATCAATAATGCGTGGATCACCATGACCGAGAGGGGATGTCCACAGCCCAGAAGCGCCATCAAATAATTTACGTCCATGGTCATCGGTGTAATAAACCCCTTTGGCGGCAACCATAATTTTGGGTTTATTTTTAAAGTAACGATTGGGTGTGTACGGAAGCCAATAGGCATCCATATTGGTTACATAAGTATCGGCGTCCATTTCTTTAAATGGAGTGTTCTCAATTTTCATTTTGCATTTGCCTCTTCATGTGATTTATTGTTCTGCCAATCTATGATAAGCCTCTCAAACAAGGCTGTAGCTTGGATAATTTTGTCTGTAAAGCAAAACTCATTCGTTTGATGCGCCATTTCTGGTTGACCAGGACCTAACACTACAGTTGGGGGCTCACCAATCAAACCTTTTAGCGCAGATGCATCCGTAAAGTAAGAGATCGACTTTGGAACAGGCTTAACGCCATTGATTTCTTCGCAAAATGCAAAGACCGTTTGAATCCAGGGATGATCCGGTGGGGTATAAATTCCCTCAACATCCATGATGGTTTCCAATTTAATATTCGGACCAAGTGTTTTGCAGAGGCAGCCAAAAATATGTTTGTGACTCTGTCCTGGCACCGAACGAATATCTAAGGTCATTTCTGCCGCATCTGGTACAGAATTAATATTTAATCCTGCCTTAGCAGTGCCTACGTTCAATGTGCCTTGGCCCATGAGGTCGTGGGGCGGGGTGTCAAATTGAAACTTCTCAAGTAAGAGTGCACCTTTTGCAAGTTTGTAAAAAGCGTTATCACCTCTCTCAGGCATAGAGCCATGAGCAGTAATGCCTTCAGCTTTAGCACGTAGCCAATATGCCCCTTTATGACCAATAATCGGTTCATTAGCAGTAGGCTCCGCCACTACGAAGCAACCTACCTTACCAATAAAATCAATCACTTCTTTTTGCTGAGCAATATAGAAAGCACCTTCGCAGCCAGTCTCTTCACCAGCGGTAATAATCATGCTGATTCCGCTTTTACCTTTTGCTAAATGGGCTGTTTTCATAGCAGCTACGACAAAAGCGGCAATGCCACTTTTCATGTCGCTAGAGCCGCGACCAAATAATTTGCCATCCTGAATAACACCCGAAAAAGGCTCATGTTCCCATTGCCGATCACCAAGTGGAACAACGTCTACGTGTCCGGTAAAGCAAATGTTAGGAGTATTTTTAGCTCCAGGTATGCGGGCAACAATGCTTCTGCGTCTTGGGGCAAAGTCTACATTAAGGCATTCGAAATTCGCAGACTTTAACAATTCGCTTAGGTAATTGCACAGCTCATCTTCATTACCGGGGGGATTGATTGTATTAAAGCGGATTAATTCTTGCGTTAATTTGACTGGATCTGGAATATTCATTCGATGCTTGTATTTTGTCTCTTGTTATTTAATGTATGGTAATTCACTTATTTAATAGATGGTAGAGCACTGGAATGGCAACTGCGCTTACAACGCCATTCATACCCATTGCAAGGCTGGCATAAGTTCCCGCTTCCGGGTGAATGCTAAATGCACGTGAGGTACCAATTCCATGTGCCCCAATACCAATCGCAAATCCTCTTTGCCACCAAGCTTTCATGCCAAGGGCATTGAGCACAAAGGGCGCAAGAATAGCCCCCAAAATCCCAGTGCTTACTGCGAAGATTGCGGTTAGGGTAGGGGACACGCCAATGCGCTCAGCAATACCCATGGCAATCGGCGCGGTCACAGATTTGGGGTACATCGCTCCAGTAATGCTTGAATCCGCCCCCAGAAGAGTAGCTATGCCCACAGCACTAATAATCGATACCAGTCCACCAGTGCAGAGCGAGGCAATCAATGGAATGGATCTGCCTTTTAAGCTACTAAGGCCTCGATAAATGGGGATTGCGAGAGATACCGTTGCTGACCCCAATAGAAAGTGAATGAATTGCGCACCTTCGAAATAGGTTGAGTAAGGCATTTCAATTAATTGAATTGTTGTCGCAACAATCAAAATCGCTATCGCCACAGGATTCGCTAGTGGGTTTTGTTGGGTGGCTTTATAAATGCTCAGACCAATTTGATAAGCTGCAAGAGTTATGAATAAGGCAAATAGCGGGCTACCAGAAAGGTAGACCCAAATCTCAACGATAGAATGTTTCTCAGTCATGAGGCGCTTTCTGGCTCAAGAAGCGCGCAACTAATGCGCTCGATGCAATAGTTAGAATCACGCTGCCTATCAGAGCGCTAACAATGGCTAGTGCGTTTGCCTTTAATTGGGGAAGAAATAACACTACTCCAACAGCCGCTGGAACAAATAGGAGGCCGAGGTATTGACTGAATCCATCGGCAACTAGGGCGAGTTCTGCATTGATGCCTTTACGTAAGATAAGCCACATCACCATCAGAATCAGGCCGATTACAGGTCCAGGTAGGGTGGGCAAAATGAATTTAGAGGCTAGTTCGCCAAGGCTCTGAAAGAGAAGGATTTGTACTAGTCCGTAGATCATGATTTGATATTACAGTGCCTTGATTTATGTTGCATCGCAATAAGTAAATTCTTGGTTAAGATGATCACACAATAAATAGGGTTAATTAAACCCTTAAAGAATAAAAAACTGATTAGGAGAGCACGCATGACTGAGTTAAATGTCAATGGCAAAAAATACAAAGTGGATGTTGATCCACAAACCCCGTTGCTTTGGGTAATTCGTGAACAAGTTGGCCTCACCGGAACCAAGTATGGTTGTGGAGTTGGTCAATGTGGCGCATGCACCGTTTTATTCAATGGACAGGCTACACGCAGTTGTGTCTTACCAGTCTCAGCGGCGGCTGGGCAAAAAATCGAGACGATTGAAAGTCTTGAAAAAAATGGTCAACTCTCCAAGGTGCAAAAAGCTTGGGTTGATAATCAAGTGCCTCAATGTGGCTACTGTCAATCAGGCATGGTGATGGCTACAACAGCATTGCTTAGAAACAACCCCAAGCCAACCGATGCGCAAATTGATGAATCGATCACCAATATTTGCCGTTGCGGTACTTTCCAGCAAGTTCGTGCAGCGATTCATGCTGCTAGCAAGGCTTAAGGAGAGATCAATGACTATTAATACAAACATCTCCCGTCGTCATTTTGTAATTGGTTCTAGCACTGTTGCTGCTGGTTTAGCCATTGGTTTTGATCTTTCCTTGATATCAACGGCAAATGCTGCAATCGGTAATGGCACCACTGCCATGACGCCACTGGCAACTCCTGAGATTGGGGTGTGGGTTGTCGTTAAGCCCAATGATGATGTGATCGTGCGCATTGTCCGCTCTGAAATGGGTCAGGGAACTATTACTGGTTTAGCGCAATTAGTTGCTGAAGAATTGCAGTGTGACTGGAAAAAAGTTTCTTATGACTATCCATCTCCTGCTGAAAATTTAAAGCGTAACAAGGTATGGGGTAGCTACTCCACTGGCGGTAGTCGCGGTATTCGTACATCTGAGTTGTACGTTCGCAAGGGTGGTGCCGCTGCCCGCATGATGCTCATTCAGGCTGCCGCAAATCAATGGAATGTTCCAGCCTCAGAGTGTGTTGCAGAAAATAGCGTGATTACACATCAGCCTACAGGTAAAAAAACAACCTTCGGCAAAGTTTCTGTTGCTGCATCACAGTTAGAAGTGCCTAAAGATCCACCCTTGAAAGACCCTAAAGAGTGGAAGTTGATTGGTAAATCAGTTGATCGTATCGATGGTGTGGCGGATAAAGTGACTGGCCGACAAGTCTATGCAATTGACTTGAAGTTGCCTGGCATGTTGGTTGCTAACATTAAAGAGTCTCCTGTGTTTGGCGGCACTGTGATGAGTTACGATGCGTCCAAAGCGCTGAATATGAAAGGCGTGAAGAAGGTAGTCCCAGTTGGTAATTCTGCGGTAGCAGTAATAGCAGAAACTTTCTGGCAGGCAAAAACCGCCATGGATCAAGTCAGCATTATTTGGAATGATGGTGCTAATGCCAATGTCTCTAGCGCTTCCATTAAAAAAATGTTGGAAGACGGTTTAAATGCGAATGATGCCTTTGTTCATAATTCAAATGGCGATATTAAATCTGCGCTTTCTTCTGCATCCAAAACAATTGAAGCGACGTACTTTTATCCCTTCCTGAATCACGCTACCTTGGAGCCGCAAACAGCTACCGCGAAGTGGACCCCAGATTCTTGTGAAGCCTGGGTGCCCACACAAGATGGCGAAGCCTCTCTTGCGGCAGTGATTGCTGCCTCAGGACTACCTGCTGAAAAGTGCAATGTTTACAAGGTAAACCTTGGTGGTGGTTTTGGTCGCCGTGGCGCATTCCAAGATTTCACGACACAAGCAGTCAATATTGCTAAACAGATGCCTGGAACTCCTATCAAGTTAATTTGGACTCGTGAAGAGGATATGACGCAAGGTCGTTACCATCCAGTCATGATGTGCAAGATGACTGCTGCTATCGATGACAAGAAAAATGTTACTGGTGTCAATATGCGTTTATCAGGTCAATCGATCTTGTCTGCAGTTCGCCCTGCTGTCGTAGAGTCATTCAAGGGTAAAGATCCCTTGGTGTTCCAAGGAGTTGAGCCACTGGGTGAGCATGGTATTACCTATAGCTTCCCGAATTTAAATATTGATCATGCAATGCGTAATACCCATGTGCCACCAGGATTTTGGCGTGGTGTGAACGTTAACCAAAATGCGATATTTATTGAAACATTCATGGATGAGTTGGCTGAAGCTACCGGAATGGATGCGGTCGAGTTCCGTCGCAAGCACATGAGGGAATTTCCTCGGGCAGTTGCTGTATTAAATGCGGTTGCGGATGGTATTGGTTGGACTAAGCCTGCTGCGCCTGGCATCTATCGTGGTGTAGCTCAAATGCGTTCTTTTGGTAGTTATGTAGCCGCAGCCTGCGAGATTTCCGTTAAAAATGGGAATGAAGTGAAAATTCATCGTATTGTTGCTGCAACTGATCCAGGTTATGTTGTTAACCCAGCGCAAGTTGCCCGCCAAGTTTCCGGTTCTTTTGTCTACGGCCTATCTGCTTTATTCGAAGAGGAAATTACGATTGAAAAAGGTGCTGTTGTTCAAAAGAACTTTGACACCTTTAACTCCATTCGCCTGTACCAGATGCCTCAAGTCGAAACCATCATCATTCAAGGTGGCGGCAAAGACTGGGGTGGCGTCGGTGAGCCAACAATTGCGGTTGCTGCGCCTGCCGTCATTAATGCGTTCTATCGTGCAACAGGAAAGCGTTTGCGTACAGTACCTTTGAAAAACAGCGGCATCAAGTTGGTGTAAGAGCTGGCTTAAAGCGGAATTTTTACCAATGAGAAAGAGAATTGCTTTAGCAGTTTCATTGCTGGCAATTCTCTCTCTTGATGCTGTAAATGCTCAGGTAATTCAGGGAGGCTCCATTGTTGAATCTCTCTCTGCTGCACCAGGTAATCCAGTTCGCGGTAGGGCGATTGTTACCAGTCGCCAAACTGGATTATGTTTGTTGTGTCATAGCGGACCATTTCCTGAAGAGCGTTTTCAGGGTAATTTGGCGCCTGACCTACAAGCCAGTGCTGCTCGCTTGGATGCTCCTCAACTCAGGGCGCGCATTGTGAATGCGGCGTACTTTAATCCTCAAACGATCATGCCAGCCTACTATCAGACTAGTCATTTAAATCGGGTCGCCCCAAAATTTGCGGGACAAACTATATTGACTGGCCAGGAGATAGAAGATGTTATTGCTTTCTTAATGACTATGAATATTCAAAATAGCAAATGAAAATAAGATGAAGAAAATGTTTCAAGCGCACCGTCGAGATTGGCTAAGACAGATCCGTGGATTAGGTTTCTTGGCTTTGGGTATCTGCTTCAACCCAATAGCGGCCTTTGCTAAAAAAGAAGATGCCGCAGAGGCAATCAAAAAAATTACCGGCGGGGCAGTTGTGCAGGATGGGCGCGTTACGCTTGTAATTCCACCGCTTGTTGAAAACGGTAATTTAGTTGTATTGAAGGTAAGCGTAGAGAGTCCAATGACGGCAAATGATTATGTCAAAGCTATTCATGTGGTCGCTGAAGGTAATCCTTTGCCAAACATTTTTACCGTTTACCTGACTCCACGATCAGGTACTGCGAATATCACGACACGAGTTCGTTTGGCTGATAGTCAAACGGTTTGGGCCATTGCGCAAATGAGCAATGGTAGTTTTTGGCGGGGATCAGCAGAAACTTTGGTGACTCTTTCAGCTTGTACGGAGTTGGTATGAGTAAAACGTCCCGTACATCTATCACCATGCCAGCAACGGCAAAAAAGGATTCTATTATTGAGATTCGCGCTATCGCGCAGCATGATATGGAGTCTGGATTTCGTTATACCGAGGGTGGAAAGCTCATACCGCGTGACATCATACGAGCTTTCACATGCACCTACAATGGTGTAGAGGTATTCAAAGCGGATTTCTATTCTGGGATTGGAGCTAATCCCTTAATCATCTTTACTACCGTAGCAGTGGAATCTGGCACGCTTGAGTTTAGGTGGGTTGGAGATAATGGGTATGAAGCAGTTAATCAGGCTAGCATTACTGTTTCGTGAATAAACGAGCCTTCTTTTCTCTGGGGTGTATCTGTTTAACATTTTGCTTCTCTATTGGGGTGGCAGCGCCTTTTCAACAATCAAGCTATGAGTTGATGTCAACTGAGAATAAGGCGATGCAAGATGATCCCTTGTTAAATCCTGCGATGTTCTGGGTTGGTGATGGTGAGGTGCTGTGGCAACAAAAGCTAGGGCCCCAAAATAAATCGTGTAACTCTTGCCATGCGGATGCCAAAAAATCAATGCGTGGTGTGGCGACTCAATTTCCAAAAGTTGTAAACGGCAAGTTACAGACCCTGGAGGGTCAAATTAATCAATGTCGCACCAATGCTTTATCTGTTCCAGCATTAGCCTATGAGAGCAAGGAACTTTTAGCGCTAGCGGCATTCATCGCCTTTCAGTCAAAAGGCATGCCGATTGCTATCAGAGAAAGCTCAGTGAATAAATCTTATATACAAAAAGGGAAAAATATATTTAATGAGCGTATGGGGCAACTAAACTTGTCTTGTGCACAATGTCATGAAGATAGAGCGGGTTTAAAGTTGGGGGGAAGTCTAATCCCCCAAGGACATCCCAACGCCTATCCTATTTACCGATTGGAGTGGCAGACTCTTGGTTCGCTACAAAGACGACTACGAAATTGTATGAGCGGAGTTAGAGCGCAGCAATACGAATATGGTTCGCCTGAGATGGCTCAATTGGAGTTATTTCTGATGTGGCGTGCTAGAGGCCTACCCATAGAATCTCCAGGGGTTAGGCCTTAACATAATAGAATTGATCAGTTAATCCGAAAAGACTACCGATGTTGCTCCGTTGATGAGCACGCGATCATGCAGGTAATAACGTAAGGCTCTGGAAAGTACGGTTCTCTCAAGGTCGCGACCTTTGCGGACCAAATCTTCTGGTGTGTCACCATGAGTTACGCGGGTAACGTCTTGTTCGATAATCGGACCCTCATCTAAATCGCTAGTCACAAAGTGGGCTGTCGCTCCAATGAGTTTGATGCCACGTGCATGTGCTTGATGATATGGTTTTGCGCCTTTAAAGCTTGGTAAGAATGAGTGATGTACGTTGATGCAGCGACCAGAAAGTTTGGACGATAAGTCATCCGATAGAATTTGCATATAGCGCGCCAAGATCACCATATCCACCTTGGATTCTGCGATGATCTCTAAGAGCTTGGCTTCTTGAGCAGGCTTAGTTTCTGGTGTAACGGGTAAGTGATAGAAGGGGATATCTGCAAAATCAATGCTGGCGTAAACATCGCGTGGATGATTGGAGACAATCCCGCAAATAATCATGGGTAGCTCGCCAATTCGCCAACGATAAAGAAGATCAACTAAGCAATGATCTAATTTAGAGGCCATGATTAATACTCGTTTGAGATCTTTAACAGCGCGCAACTCCCAAGTAAGTTCAAAGCGTTTAGCAATTTCCAGAAAACCACTTCTTAAGGCATCAGCTTGGGTTGGGCAGCTAAAACTAACGCGCATAAAAAAACGTTTCGAGGCTTTGTCATCAAACTGTTGTGCCTCTTCTATATCGCCACCAGATTCATAGATGTAGGTGGAAACGGCTGCAACAATGCCCGGTTTGTTAGGGCAGGTGAGGGTTAGATAATAATTTTCTGCGGTCATAGAAATCACCAAATATTGCGTATAAGTATAGATTTTAGACTGTTATAGGCGAAACAGCATGCGAGCTCTGTAGCGCCTATTGCTTGGCAGGCTTGGCCTCTATATCTGCAGGCCCCAATAGCGGCTCACTTTTATCGGTAATTGGCGGTAGTACAACTTCAATACAAAATGGCTGAGAGTTCACCATATTGAAGAAGCTACATTCTTTTTTAGTGGCTGCTGAGGCAGCATGCTCCAAAGGGGATTTTCCTGTTGTGGCGCTAGAGGCTAAGCTAATGGATGTAGCGGGGTTGGCTACAGCAACAGCGCCTACACTACTTGCAGCGGCTGTACTTGAGCTACTTAATGCCGCTAATGGCGCTGCACATCCAGTGAGTGTACTGAGGCAAATGAAGATGGCTGAATAACAATATATTTTCAACCATGGAAAACTTCTATTACTTAGTGCGACACGCAACATTGAATACTCCCGCGGCCCAAGCGCCATTTGGGATGGATTCAAAAATACTGTCTGGAGTTTTTTGATCAACAACTACTTTGCCTTTACCTTTATTGCCGCTAAATACTTTAAATTCTATCGGGCGGTATTTGCCAGTGCTGCAATCGTATTCATTTAGACCAATAATAGAATTTACATTCTCTTTGCTTTGTGGGTCTTGGCCAGGCTTTTTAAAGTTGAGCATAGACATGATTTGCGCTAGATTGCCTTGTGTTTGAAGAGTGGCAGTATCTACAAAAACAGTAGATTGATCGTTTTGACCAATCTCTTGCCATTCTGCGAACGCATTATTTGAGCCCAGTAAAGTTGCGCTTAATGCCAAGAAAAGAGAAATTTTTTTCATACGAATAGCCTTTGGAGATTGCGGTTTAAAACACCAACATATTTTACCAAGTACCAGCAATAGAATGAAATTTTTATCAATTATCTATTGCTTACTTATTGCTTAATTCAAGTTGACGATTAACCTTTTCAGGCTTCATTTTTAAGGGAAGATATTCGTTATTGGCCCAAAGCGCATTCAAATTGCGATAAAACTTACTTTGTACCCAGCCAGATTGACCTGTTTGGTAAATGAAGAAAGAATTTTCTAGATCAGATAAATCGTATACGGTTCGCAAGCTCGGAGCTTGCAGTGTTTCGTAAGGATTCTTGGATTGCAATAGTTCTAGTCTGCCTACATTGATGGAAAAGCTATCGCCTGGAAATGGAGTCTTGATATTAAATAGCCCTCCAATTAAGGGAACTTTACTAAAGGGGCGGTGCTCTGAAATGGCGATATGTGCTTTACCCCACACCCAATTTTTTGGGTCGTTTCCATATTCATTGCTCAAATAGTCCAAAGCTTTATCAAGGGCTTTGTTAGATGCATCCTGGCAAGATTCCACTAATTGTGTTTTCGGATCATCGCACCAAGGACTATTGGGATTTTTTATCTGATGTAGTAGTGGGGACCGATAATTTCGGGCGCCGTAATTTTCAGAGAATAAATATCCTAGCCTTGAGAATAAATGGCGGGTTAATTGATCCGCCCATGCATTAAAAATGAGAGCCCCAGCGCTTGATGCTTTCATGTCACCATCAAAGTTTTTCATCGCTTCCATAGCCTGAGATGCCAATGGATGAGTCGATTGACTAGATTTGAATAGTTCTAATAGAGGTGTTGAGGCAAGTGATAAGGTATCACCTTGCATTGTTTTCATATCGTCGACAGTGTGAATATTTTTTGCCTTGATGAGATCTACGATACGGTCATAACGAGCGGGTAGGTCCCAGTCGCCCGTTAAAGGGTTCGGATCATTTGCCGCAATGATCTTTTGGTTAGCGGTTGCAAGCCAACCCTGCTCAGGATTATTGCTAGCAGGTAATTGATCAAAGGGTACATAGCCATTCCAGTCGTATTGCTTGTCCCAGCCAGGCGCAGGTGCAACGCCATATAACCCTTGATGCAAAATTCTTTTAGGCGCAACCCCAGCAGCTTGAAAAGCAATGTTGCCTTCAGTATCCGCCATCACAATGTTTTGCATTGGCGCATAATTTTTTCGAACCGCCTGTTTAAATTCCTCAAGATCCGTGGAGCGGTTGATATCCAATAAGCCCACAACCGATTGATTCTCAATGTCAAGTGCGGTCCAGCGTAACGCTAGTGCATAGCGATCAGTATCAATTGCACGCTTGGCTTTCGCATAAGAATCTGAAATCACTGGACCGTGTCGCGTTTCCTTTACAAGAAAAGTAAATGAAGGTGACCCTTTGATGTCAATAATTTCCTGACGAACTTTAAAGGGCAGAAGCCCGTCTGGACCTCTATACATACCAGGATTTTTTGGATCAATTTGCTCGATATACAAATCCTGAACGTCGGGTCCTGTATTGGTAAAGCTCCAAGCAAATTTATCTGTTCTACCTAGTACTACGGCCGGGATTCCGGGAAGCGTTCCTCCAATGACATTTAAATCAGGTGCCTCGAGATGGGCAAAGTACCAGATTGCTGGTACTGATAATCCCAAGTGGGGGTCATTTGCTAACAGGGGTTTGCCGGTGGTTGATAGCTTGCCACTGAGAGCCCAATTATTTGAGCCAATGCCATCATTTCCACCCATGTGTTCCAGCTTGCCTAATTCAGTAGCTGGCAAGTTTTGTGGTTTGCTCTCAACTGGTTTGGGTGAAGGAGGAAAAACACCCATCTCCCGATACATTTTTGCAAAATCCACATTGCTGACTGGCTCATCTGCGTCATAAGGTGGGTAGACCTCCCATACCTGCTTGGTTGTCAGATACTTAGAAAGCTCCAGTCTTTGCAATTCTCTTTGCCAGTTTCCCCCAAGGTCATAAGCCATCATGAGCATCCATGCGATGCTATCAGTCGGAGACCAGTGACCTGGTTTGGAGCCAGTTAAAAAATACTCTATTGGCAATGCCCAACCTAATTGCGTATTACCAGCATTGACTCCATCAGCATAGGCTTGGAGTAGCCGTTTGGCTGAAACGGGGTAGCGATCAAATTGACGTTCAGCGGCGCGCTTGATGCCTAGGGTGCGTACAAAGCGATCGATTTTGACAGTGTCATTGCCCAAGATTTCTGAAAGTCTTCCGCTAGCAATACGGCGGTTCATTTCCATTTGCCAAGAACGCTCAGTGGCGTGCAGATAACCTAAAGCAAAGTATGCATCTGCCTGACTTTTTGCTTGGATATGTGGAATGTCGGCTTCATCAAATGTAATGACGACTGATTCACCTAAACTTTTAATTGTTCTTTTTCCAGAGATATTGGATTGAGCAAAATACATATAGGTGAGTGCGAGCACAATCGCGACCAAAAGACTAAGTAAAAATACCCAAAAGCTGGCCCTCAATAGCTTGCTAAATCCTGAATGATTTCTTGGCGTTGTCATTGGGATATTTTAGTTGCTTTAGGGCGACTAGCCTTGGGCAACGGGGTGGCTAGGTCTTCGGGGGTATATTGGGTGCTCACATGCTAAAATTTCGCTTGTCTTGATTTATTTAGCACGGCTTTATGGTTTGTGCGAGCCCGAGTGGTGAAATCGGTAGACACAGCAGATTTAAAATCTGCCGACTCAAAAAAGTCGTGCCGGTTCGATTCCGGCCTCGGGCACCATTCAAATCTTTCCTGCTTCCCTCCGTTCGGAGAGGAATTATTCATTTTTCTTTGAACTGAGGTGTTCCACGGCTGTTTTTCCATGTATAAAATGGACAAATGCATATAGATACTTACCGTTGGACTGAATCTGAGGGTTGGGATATTCGCTTATCTCCAAATCCGGATATCAACTTGGTCTTAGTCTGTGCTGAGCATCCTTATTTCAAAGAGGCTCGATGCTATGAAGAGATTCGAGCCTTTTTTCCTGCCGCTGAGATAGTGGGCTGTTCATCATCTGGAAATATTTGTGGGGATCTTATCTCCGACCAAGACATTGTTCTCTCAGCTATTTCCTTCTCCACCACAAAGATTTCAGTAAAAAGTACACTAATTGAGAATGATGACGAAGTAGAGAGAATCGTGAGCGACTTGGTGCGGGAGTTTTCTGAGTCAAAGCCAAAGCACGTCTTTGCCTTGTCTGATGGTTTGTCTATTAGTGGCTCCGACTTCACCAAAACACTGAATACATTGGGTGTTCCCGTAACTGGTGGTTTGGCTGGAGATTCCGATCGTTTTAATACCTCATGGGTGATGGTCAATGGTCCTGCCAAGCGACATCAAATTGCGCTAATTGGTTTTTACGGTGATTTGAAAATTGCTTACGGATTTTCTACAGGATGGCGCGAGTTTGGACCAGAGCGCAGGGTTACTCGTTCTGTGAGAAACATTGTTTATGAGATCGATCACAGGCCCGCACTAGAGGTGTATACAAAGTACTTGGGTGAACTGGCAAAGGAGCTACCGGGTAGTGGATTGCGTTTTCCACTGTCTGTTACTGACTCAAGCTCTGGCCGCTCCTATGTTCGGACATTGTTGGGGGTCAACTGGGAAGAGATGAGTCTGAATTTTGCTGGAGATGTTCCCCAAGGTAGTCTATGTAAATTGATGAAGACAGAGATCGACTCATTAATCGATGCATCGGTAAATTTAACCAACGACTTGCATTTAGATGCCAGCAAACAGGATTCACTTTGCCTTGTGGTAAGTTGTGTTGGCAGGCGTTTAGTGATGGATCAAATAGCGGGCGAGGAGATTGAGGCTATTCAGTCGATATTAGGTCCTCGCACAACTGTCTTTGGATTTTATTCGTATGGTGAAGTTGCACCTTTTGATCCAGCAGTCTGTGCATTGCATAATCAAACCACGACGCTTACGCTGTTTTCGGAATAAATGAAGTATTTGTATGAGCTTTGAGATTAATAACCAACATCGACTCTTAAAGCGACAACTCCGGAATTTTCCTGACATACCTGATCTCAATTCAGAGCAATGTCTGGCTTTGCTTAATGTAGTGAATGAAACCTATCATCAGGTTGATCGCGAACGCCGCTTGCTCGAAAACGCCATCGAAGTAACTGCCCAAGAGTTAACGGGCGTTAATAAGCAATTGCAACTATTTATTGAAAATGCTCCGACTGGAATTGTGATGCTAGATAGTCAATTACGCTATCTATATGCTAGTCGTCGTTGGCTCGAAGATCGTAAATTATTAGGTATCGATATTATCGGGAAGAGTCATTACGAGCTTTCGCCTAATATTTCCGAAGATAAAAAACGTATGTTGCAAAAGTGTTTATTGGGTGAGTCTGCCTCGTGCAATGAAGATCGGATTATTTACTCAGATGGCACATATGGTTGGATTCGTTGGGAAGTGAAGCCTTGGCTGGGCGCAGATGGAGATGTTGGTGGCTTAATCATCTTCTCTGAAGACATTACAGCCAGAAAAAGCGCCGAAGAAGAGTTGCGAATTGCATCAGTTGCATTCCAGTCGAGCGATGGCATGATTGTTACTGATCATCAGGGCAATATATTGCGTGTGAATTCAGCGTTTGAAAAAATCTCGGGTTATGTTGCCGATGAATTGGTTGGGAAAAAGACATCCATTTTTAAATCTCCTGAATACCATGATGACGCCTTTTATCGTAATTTATGGGAGGCGGTATCAACAGAGGGAAAGTGGGAAGGAAGCGTCTGGAATCGAAACAAAGAAGGGCGGACGATTCCGGTGTGGCTATCCATTTCTGCGGTAAGGGGGCTGGATGGGACTCATACGCACTATATTGGGATTTATTCCAATACAAGTGATCCACGAGAGGCTGAGCGCAAAATTTTGGAGCTTGCCTACTATGACCCATTAACGAACTTGCCTAATCGACGTTTGCTATTAGATCGATTAAATCAGGCTCGACTTGCCGCCACACGCAATCATGTGTATGGAGCAATTCTGATCATTGATATTGATCGCTTTAAGTCAATTAATGATACGCGCGGTCATGATATGGGGGATCAGGTATTAATGGCTGTCGCTCAGAGCTTGCGCAGTAACTTGCGTGAAATGGATACTGCGGCTAGGCTGGGTGGTGACGAATTTGTTGTGCTCATTCCGGATTTAGGTCCTAACGCGGAAAATGCGATGTACTCGTTGAAGTTGGTGGCAGACAAATTGCATAAAAGCATATCTGAACCCGTTAATTTGAATGGCATTATTCACACCACAACTTCTAGCATTGGCATCGCCTTGTTTTCAGACAAGACTCAAGGCACTAATGAGTTGTTAAAAGAAGCGGATTTGGCTCTATATCAAGCCAAAGCAGCAGGAAGAAATACCATCCAGTTCTTTAATGACGCCATGCACATTCGATTTACCGAAAAAATGACCATGGAAGCCAGTCTGAAACGGGCTATGGATAAGGGTGAATTGAGTTTGATGTTCCAACCACAGGTAGATAAAAACGGACATGTTGTTGGTGCAGAGGCATTATTACGTTGGAGTCCTTTGGATAATGATGTCATTCCGCCCGATGTGTTTATTCCTGTTGCAGAAGAGGCGGGGTTGATTACCTCGATTGGTGAATGGGCTCTCAACGGAGCTTGCGATCAGTTGAAGCGTTGGTCACAAAATGAAAGTACTTCGAAATTAGCATTGTCAGTCAACATTAGTGCCAAGCAATTTAGGGCTGAAAATTTTGCCAATATGGTGCAAGCAGCTGTTAATAGTGCTGGTATCAATCCCGGCTTATTAAAATTAGAGCTGACAGAGAGTCTTTTGCTAGACAACGTGGATGCGGTGATTTCCACCATGAATGCCTTAAGAAATTTTGGCGTTAAGTTTTCAATGGACGACTTTGGCACTGGCTACTCATCCTTGAGTTATCTAAAGCGCTTGCCGCTTGATGAGCTAAAGATTGATAAGAGTTTCGTGCTCGATATTGCTTGGGACGAGGGTGACCGCGCCATCATTCGCTCCATTCTCTCTTTGGCCCAGACTCTGAAGTTAAGGGTGGTTGCTGAAGGTGTCGAGACTATTGAACAGCGCGACTACCTATTAGCAGAGGGTTGCTGTTTTTATCAGGGCTATCTCTATGGAAAACCTTTAAGCGAGGAAAGCTTCCAATCTTTGCTAAGCACTTTGCAGTAGAAGCTGCGTCCCATGAGTTTTAATCGCTCAAGTATGAGACTGCATTTACTGGTATTGATTGCCATTGCTTTTTTGCATCAGACTGCTTCAGCAGCAGAGGAGCTAGTATTTGAATGTAAGCGGACTGAAAAAGACTTTACTGAAGAGTATGAGATGAAACTGGTTCCTGCTAGTAAATCATCGAAGGCAAAGATCTTTTTAGATGGTAGGGATTTAGATCGGTCAGATAGCAATGGAACTCAGGTTGTTAAAAGTATCCAGTTTGTTCCACCTCAAATTGTCATTTTGATAGATACTCGGTTTGAGCCAGAATCACTGAATGGGGTTTCGTATTCTGCAGGAACGGTATCGACTCTACTCACCCTAAATCAGTCTACTGGGAAATTAAAAAAGGTAGAGACTATTCGGGGTGGAATCTTGGGAAGCAATCTCGGTGATGGAACTCGTATTAGCGAAGAAACGTGTCTGCCTAATAAAGCGCATTAAGAATAGACAATAAGCATTAATTGGGTTCGGTCACAAAGCCTAGTTTGGTTAAACCTGCGCGACGAGATGCAGCAAGAACTTGAGCAACATACTCATACTTTACGGATTTATCTGCGCGCAAATTAATTTCTGGCTGTGGATCCTTCTGTGCCGCTTTCTCTGCATAGCCATCAAAGGTTTTTAAATCGATAGCAGTACTATTCCAAAAGATTTGACCTTTAGCATCGATGGAGAGTTGGATTGATTCTGGCTTTACTTCATTGCGAACGCTATTGGCTTTTGGCAATTCAACTTTCACTGCCTGCTGAATAACTGGTAGGGTGATGATAAAAATAATCAACAGCACTAACATGACGTCCACCATCGGCGTCATGTTAATTTCCGCCATGATGCTATCGTCGTTTTGATCGTCTTGAATATGAAAAGACATCTTATTCCCCAGAATTCACGCGGGCACCAGTGACAAAATAGGCGAGTAGGTCATTCCCAAAACGATTGAGATCAGCGACAAAAAGTTTATTTGCACGATTAATGGTATTGAATCCAAGAACGGCTGGAATGGCGACAGCCAAACCGAGTGCAGTCATGATGAGAGCCTCGCCGATAGGGCCGGCAACCTGATCAATTTGAGCGCTACCCGAGCTGCTGATAGAGATTAGGGCGTGGTAGATGCCCCAAACAGTTCCAAAGAGGCCGATAAATGGTGAGGTGGCGCCTGTAGATCCCAAGAAAGTCAGGCCCTTTTGTAATCCAGCAGCAATACCATCAATGCTGTTTTTCACACTTCTAGCCATCCACTCTGAGTAGTTCAAAGTTTGAAGTAGCTCACGATGATTGGTAGATTGGTTTTGATGATGGGCTGAAGCCTTTGTTGCTGATTTAGCAATTTGGTAATAGGGATTGGTGGCGTGATTACTAAATGCCTGTAGACCCTGATCAAATGAAGTGGCGCGCCAAAATTGCTCAAGCTCAGGTTTAAGCTTGCGAAGATTGCGCAAGTCCCAGAGACGGGTAAGCAAAATCACCCAAGTGATGATGGAGCAGAGCAATAGGGCAATCGCGACAAATCGAGTAATCAGGTCGCCCTCAAGCCAGAGATTTGCTATGCCAAATGGAGTATTCATAATGATTAATTCTTGAGATTAAATTTGATTAAAAGATTGGTTGAAATTCTTTGGGGTGAACCGTTTACTAAAAAAGGTTTAAAGCGATAACGTTTGCCGATTTCAGTGGCAGCACGATCAAGTCGCGGGAAGGTGCTTGACTGCAAGATGGCCACATCTTCTACGCTACCCGTTTCATCAATAATTAATCGCACCACAACCGCACCTTGCTCCCCAGAGCGTTTTGAAAATGAGGGGTAATAGGCATCAGCATCTGGTTGATAGACAACTACGAGTTTACCAATGTCAGTCTGAATTGGTGTGCCGCTAGCACCACCACTAGTTGCAGGGGCTACTGAGGCGTTTTGTGGTTGAGATTCTGATTTATTTTGCGTCTGGCTTTGTGTTGGGGTTTGTTGTGCCTGCTGTGTTTGTGTTGGAGTTGGTTTCTCAGCAGCTTTTTCCTTGACTGTCTTTTTCTCTTCCTTTGGTTTAGGTGGAGTGGTAGCGGGGGGTTGCTCAGGCTTGCTAACCGATTGTGGATTGACAAAATTTACTGGCACACGCTCCTCATCCAAGGGGGCTGGCTTAGAGCTAAAGTGTAAAAACTCTAAGGCAGGAAGTGCATGCAGCAACACAACAATACAGATGATGATTCGTTCCGCTTTATTGAACGGAAGATGGGCGTCTAATTTTTTGAGAAGAGCGCTCATTGGGCCTCACTCAACATGCGTGCTGCTACCGAATGTAAACCCAAATCGGTAGACATTAACTCTTGGGCTATTGATAAAAGGGAGTCCGCATTTTTGCTGCTGATTAATAAGACTTCCCCGCATTCTTTACTAGGATGTGTTTGCTCAATGGTTTCAAGTTGTCTTTTGAGTTGTCTTACCACTGCATCGCTGGTATCGATCAGAGTAATGGATTCACCAAGCAGCTTACGGATTGCTTTTCTTAAGAATGGGAAGTGGGTGCACCCCAGTACCAAGGTATCTGCCCCGGCAATTTGAATGGGTTCAAGATGATTTGCCAAAAGCTCTAGGGTTTCTTCGCTATCGGCTTTACCAGATTCAATTAAAGGAACAAGTCCCGCGCCAGCTTGCTTAACGAACTGGCAGCCTTTAGGTAACGTTGCTAATAGAGCATTGAACTTATCGCTCTTCAGGGTTGCCTCGGTGGCGAGAACGCCCACAATATTATTTTGTGACTGCATTGAAGCTGGCTTGATACCAGGTTCAACGCCAATGATCGGAATATCAAGTGCACTACGTATTTGTTGAATAGCTTGGGCTGTAGCGGTATTGCAAGCCACTACGATTGCATCACATCCTTTACCTGCTAAATGCTTGCATAAAGTGAGACTGCGGGCAGCAATCCAATCGCTCGATTTTTCTCCATAAGGAGCATTTGCTGAATCGGCAAGATAGATGTAGCTATGCTGGGGAAGCTGACGCAGAGCCTCATCCAAAATGGATAAGCCTCCAACGCCAGAATCAAATACCCCAATGAGCGCCAAAGCTTACTCGGTAAATACTAACGAATTAAGCAATTTTGACTGGGATCCCAGCAATCTTAGCTTGCCAATCGCGTGGCCCTTCATGATGCATAGAGATGCCTTCCGAATTTACGGCAACAGTTACTGGCATATCTTTTACATCAAACTCATAAATGGCTTCCATACCTAAATCTGCAAAGCCAACGACTTTAGAAGTCTGAATGGCCTTAGAAACTAAGTAAGCGGCGCCACCAACTGCCATTAAGTAAGCTGATTTATGTTTCTTGATTGCCTCAATTGCCTCTGGCCCACGTTCGGCTTTACCAATCATGGAAATCAGACCAGTTTTCGATAACATCATTTCGGTGAACTTATCCATCCGAGTGGATGTTGTTGGACCTGCAGGACCGACGACTTCATCGCGTACTGGATCCACTGGGCCAACGTAATAAATCACTCGGTTCTTAAAGCTGACTGGCAACTCTTCGCCTTTAGCGAGCATATCCTGAATGCGTTTATGAGCGGCATCACGACCAGTCAAAATCTTGCCGTTCAATAAGAGTGTCTCGCCTGGTTTCCAGCTTGCCACTTCTTCAGCAGTGAGGGTATCTAAGTTCACCCGTTTTGATTTCTGAACATCTGGTGTCCAGGTAACAGCAGGCCAATCAGCAAGAGAAGGGGCTTCTAGTTTTGCAGGACCGTCGCCATGTAAATGGAAGTGCACGTGACGTGTTGCAGCACAGTTTGGGATCATCGCAACTGGCAATGAAGCGGCGTGAGTTGGGTATTCCATGATCTTGATATCAAGAACAGTAGCCAGACCACCAAGACCTTGAGCGCCAATGCCAAGCTTGTTTACCTTGTCGTAGATTTCTAGGCGTAGTTCTTCAGCGCGCGTCTTTGGTCCACGAGCAATGAGCTCTTGAATATCTACTGGACCCATCAAAGCTTCTTTTGCCATCAGCATGGCTTTTTCTGGAGTGCCGCCAATGCCGATGCCTAGAATGCCGGGAGGGCACCACCCAGCACCCATGGTTGGCACTGTTTTAAGAACCCAGTCTACGATTGAGTCGGAAGGGTTCAGCATGACCATCTTGGCTTTGTTTTCGGAGCCACCACCTTTGGCTGCGCAAATCACTTCGACATCATCGCCAGGAACAATCTCGTAATGAATTACAGCAGGGGTGTTGTCGCCAGTATTTTTGCGTTTGCCTGCTGGATCGGCCAAAACTGAAGCCCGTAACATATTGTCGGGATTAAGGTAAGCGCGGCGTACGCCTTCGTTGACCATCTCCGTTACGCTCATGGTGGCATCAGGCCACTGCACGTTCATACCAATTTTGAGAAACACCACTGCAATGCCCGTATCTTGGCAAAGGGGGCGATGGCCTTCTGCGCACATCCGGCTATTGGTCAAAATTTGAGCAATAGCATCTTTGGCGCCATGACCCTGTTCTAGCTCATATGCCTTGCCCATGGCTTGAATGAAGTCCTTCGGGTGGTAGTAGGAGATGAATTGAAAGGCATCTGCAACGCTTTGAATGAGGTCGTTTTGTTTGATATTGGTCATGGTTTTACGGTTATTTCCACATTATTAGTAAGGTTTGCCCTATTTTAAGGGTTTGCCATAGAGCAAATCCCAAGTGTTTTCACTTATCTTCTAAGGTCTTGAGGGTGTAAACCTGTCATTTTGCGACATTTTCTCGCATTTGTTGTTGATTTTAGATTATTGATTATTTGATAGAGGGCTTTGAAGCATGGAACCATTAAAGCAAGAAAACCGCGTTTTTAACCCACCCGCTGATTTTGTAAAGGGTGCGGCAATTCCAGGCATGGACGCCTACAACAAGCTTTGTGCTGAAGCTGAGAAAGACTATGACGGGTTTTGGGGTCGTCTTGCTAAAGAAAATATCTACTGGAAGAAGCCATTTACTAAAGTTTTAGATGAATCTAAGGCCCCTTTCTATAAGTGGTTCGAGGATGGCACAACGAATGCTTCTTACAACTGTTTAGACCGTCAAGTTGAAGCTGGTCTAGGCGATAAGACTGCCATCATTTTTGAAGCGGATGATGGCACCGTTACTAAAGTAACTTATAAAGAGATGCTTGAGCGTGTTTGCAAAATGGCAAACGCACTTCGCAAAATGGGTATCAAGTCTGGCGATAGCGTCATCATTTATATGGCGATGACTATTGAAGGCATTGTGGCTATGCAAGCCTGTGCCCGTATTGGTGCGATTCACTCAGTCGTGTTTGGTGGCTTCTCCGCACAAGCTTTGCGTGATCGCATTATGGACGTTGGCGCAGTAGCGGTAATTACTGCTGATGGCCAATTCCGTGGCGGTAAAGCATTGCCATTAAAAGCCATTTGCGATGAAGCGCTTTCTACTGGTGAGTGTCCTAAGGTGAAGCATGTGATCGTGAGCAAGCGCACTGGCACAGACATCAACATGCAAGCAGGGCGTGATGTCTGGATGCAAGAAATCGTAGCTAACGAAGCCACAACATGTGAGCCAGAGTGGGTAAGTGCTGAGCACCCATTGTTCATTTTGTACACATCTGGTTCAACTGGTAAGCCAAAAGGCGTACAACACTCTACTGGTGGTTACCTCTTGTGGGCGATTCTCACAATGAAGTGGACTTTTGATATCAAGCCAAGCGATGTGTTCTGGTGTACGGCGGACATTGGTTGGGTAACAGGTCACTCATACATTACATACGGTCCACTCGCGGTTGGTGCTACTGAGATTGTGTTTGAAGGTGTTCCAACTTATCCGAATGCTGGTCGCTTCTGGGAAATGATCCAAAAGCACAAAGCAACTATTTTCTACACTGCGCCAACAGCGATTCGTTCATTGATCAAAGCATCTAGCAACGATCAAGCGGTACATCCAAAGAGCTTTGACTTATCTTCATTGCGTCTCTTGGGTTCTGTAGGTGAGCCAATTAACCCAGAAGCATGGATGTGGTACTACGAAAATGTTGGCGGCTCACGTTGCCCAATCGCAGATACTTTCTGGCAGACTGAAACTGGTGGTCATATGATTTCACCATTGCCAGGTGCAACGCCAATGATTCCTGGTTCATGCACATTGCCATTGCCTGGTATTCAGGCGGCGATTGTGGATGAAGCTGGTGCAGACGTTCCAAACGGCCAAGGCGGTATCTTGGTTGTTAAGCGTCCATGGCCATCCATGATTCGTACTATTTGGAATGACCCCGATCGTTTTGTAAAGTCTTACTTCCCAGAGGAGTTGGGCGGCAACTTATATCTAGCGGGTGATGGTGCAATCCGTAACAAAGATACTGGCTACTTCACCATTACTGGTCGTATCGATGACGTATTGAACGTTTCTGGTCACCGTATGGGTACCATGGAGATTGAATCTTGCTTAGTTGCGAATCCATTGGTTGCAGAGGCAGCAGTAGTAGGTCGTCCTGATGATCTGACTGGTGAAGCGATTTGCGTTTTCGTGGTTCTCAAAGGCGGTCGTCCAACAGGTGAAGAAGCTAAGAAAGTTGCTACTGAACTGCGTAACTGGGTTGGTAAGGAAATTGGCCCAATCGCTAAGCCTAAGGATGTTCGCTTTGGTGATAACCTACCGAAGACCCGTTCTGGCAAGATCATGCGTCGTTTGTTGCGTGTAATTGCTAAAGGTGAAGAAGTGACTCAAGACACTTCCACTTTGGAAAATCCACATATCTTGGAGCAGCTCAAAGAGTCTTTATAAGCATTCTGACTAGCTTTTGGGGCAAACCCTTTCGGCAATCGTATAATCACAGGTTCCGGAAGGGTGGATGAGCGGTTTAAGTCACACGCCTGGAAAGCGTGCGTAGGTTAATAGCCTACCGCGGGTTCGAATCCCGCCCCTTCCGCCAAGTAGCTTGGAACCACCTTCGGGTGGTTTTTCTTTGTCCGCATGCAACGCATAAATCGTATATCAATATGATGTAGATCAAAAAAAATCATACGCAAAATGAGAGCATATGAAAGTGTTCACTCCTTTAATGATTGGGGAGGTATTTCTTGTGCGATTGATTTATTTTTAGCAAAGTCCGATGGATTTAGAAAGAAAATATACATGGCCATTCAAAGTTGGCCTTATTGCGACTTTATGCCTAGTATTGGTGTGGGCGACTGCTTTTCTAGAAATTCAACATAACAATGAGCAAGAGCATTATCAGAGTGAGCAGCGTGTAATTTCTAGATCAAGAATATTTGGTGAGTATGTAGCCTCCACCATTAAGCGCTTGGATGAGATATTGCTTGATTCAAGGCAATTTTGGACTGGCGACTGGTCTGTATTTTCTAAATATATTCAATCAAAGCATGAAAATATCTCAGACATTGCTTTTCAAATTGCGGTGATTGATAAAGATGGACGGCTATTGTTTTCTAACCTAGCGCCAGCCACTGATAGAACAGACTTATCCCAAAGAGAGCACTTCAAGGTTCATCAAGATCATCCTACCGAAGACCAGTTATTTATTAGCAAACCATTAATTGGTAAGGTTTCAAAAAAATGGTCTATTCAATTTTCTAGGCCAATTTTTAAAGATGGGAAATTTGCAGGCGTGATTGTGGCGTCAGTTGATCCTAAACACTTTGGCTTATTTGCTCAAACACTAAAGATTGATAACGGCGATGTGATATCTATCATTCGGGATACCGGTGAGCGCATGGCCCGCTATCCAATTGACGAGTCAAGTTATGGTCAAAAGCTGACAGATTTACCTTTTATGGGCTCAAATGCTCCTTTTTCGGGGGTGTTTCAACGGCAATCTGCGCATGATGGGATCAGCCGTCTTTACGGTTTTTATCGTCTTCCTGCAAATGGCCTGACGATTTTGGCTGGCGAATCAACCGAAGTGGCTGGTCTCCCAGCAAATGAATACCGCAACCTTATTATTGCTTATGTAGTTGCAATTTCCTTCTTAATTGCTTTCGCTGCGTTTTTGATCTGGCGGCGTGGTGAAGAAAAGCAACGCAGTGAAAGAGCACTAAATATAGCCTCTATGGTCTATAAAAATAGTAGTGAAGCAATGCTCATTACCGATAAGCATGGCATCATTTTGACAGTCAATTCAGCATTCACTGAGCTCACTGGATACGATTTAGATGAAGTGGTTGGGAAGACTCCGCATATATTAAATTCGGATATTCAAGATAAAGATTTTTGGCGAAATTTTTGGAGCGAACTTAATTCCAAAGGTTCATGGAAGGGCGAAGTCTACAATCGAAGAAAAAATGGTGAGATTTATATTGAACAGTTGGTAGTAGATACTATTTTCACCAAAGATTCTGATGAGTGTTTTAGAGTGGCGTTGTTTCACGATGTCACTCGAGATAAAAATAATCAAGAATTAATATTGCAGCAGGCCAATTTTGATGGGCTGACAGGCTTGCCAAACCGCCGCTTATTTTTAGAGAAACTTAATCAAGAGGCTATTCGATCTCAGCGTGGCGATGCAAAATTTGCACTCATATTTTTGGATTTAGACCACTTCAAAGATATTAATGACTCATTAGGGCATACAGCAGGCGATGAGTTGTTGAGTATTGTTGGATCTCGTCTTAGCCAAGCTATTCGTCAAGTAGATACCGTAGCCAGAATGGGTGGGGATGAATTTACTCTCATTCTAAGTGGCCTGGTTCAAATCTTTGATGTTGAAGTGGTGGCCAGAAAGGTGCTTGAACAGCTGTCATCCCCATATCTGCTGCAGGCTGAAGAGGTTTACGTGAGCGCTAGTTTGGGTATAGCGATTTATCCTGATGACACACAGGATATTGAAGAGCTTATTCGGTATGCGGATCAGGCAATGTATGTGTCAAAAGAAACTGGACGCAATCGATATACATTTTTCTCCGCCTCCATGCAAGAGGACGCTGCCAGAAGAATGAAGTTAATTAATGAAATGCACATCGCTCTAAAGGAGGAGCAATGGGAAATTCATTATCAGCCAATAGTTGAATTGGAAACGGGCAAGGTTTGCAAGGCAGAGGCTTTGGTTCGATGGAATCATCCAACTCGAGGGAATATGCAGCCTGGAGAATTTATTCCTTTGGCAGAAGAGGTTGGGCTTATAGAAGAAATTGACGCATGGATGCTCAAAAAGGTCTGCATGGACTTGGCAACTTTAAATGATGTTGTTGATGAGCAATTTCAGATTAGCGTCAATCGTTCCGCCAGGGAGTTTAGGCATAGTAAAGACTACATCGAAAAACTTGCAAAATTTGATGTCCCGCTTGAGCGAATTGTTTTGGAGATTACTGAAGGCGTTTTGATGGATGAAAGCCTTGCGACCGTTGAAAATATTCAAAAACTTTATCAGGCTGGGGTGAGCTTTGCCCTGGATGACTTTGGAACTGGCTATTCATCAATGTCATATCTCAGGAGATTCCCGGTAGCCTTTTTAAAAATCGACCAATCTTTTGTGTCTAATTTGAATGACTTTTCCTCGAAAGACAGCGCTTTTTGCGAGAGTATTATTTCGCTGGCTCATAAATTGCGCGTCAAAGTAATTGCTGAAGGCGTGGAGACTCTCGAACAAGTAAATTGGTTGAGGCGTCTAGGTTGTGATTACGTGCAAGGCTATTACTATTTCAAGCCCGTATCAATTAACGAGTTTTACAAAATATTGGCTAAGCAAAACACATAATCCAAAAATGCCTTAAGCTACGGTAGCATTACCTTTGCAAGACCATCTATTTGCAGCTTTCAACAAATGTTTCTGTAATAAAAGGAAAAAAATGATCTTCACCATTTTCTTAATGGATCGACCAGGCACTGCAGATTTGCGAGTGCAAATTCGTCCTGAGCATCGCGCTTATTTGGCCAAACAAGCTGATCGAATGGCATTTGCGGGTCCATTGACATCCGACGATGGGCAGACAACTTTGGGTAGTTTGTTAGTAATGGAGTTTGCTAATCGTGGTGAAGTTGAGGATTGGCTAAAGAATGAGCCATTTACGATTGCCGGCGTCTATGAAAAGCCGATCATTCATGTCTTCAATAATATGTGGCCGCAAAAGGCTGGATTTCCACCGGCATAAAAGAGTAACTGAAGATCATAGGGCAGATTCCTTTCTACATTCTAGGTGTAGAAAGGGGGTGCTTAGCGTGAGGGTGGGTTTTCTGGAACAAACTTGGAGGCGATGATCTTAAAGAGGGATAGCACTAAGAACGTCCCGACCGTATTGCCAGTAAATTCAATCCAAAAGCCATTGAAGCCCGGTGATCTTAAGTCTCGATAAACAAACCAAGAGTGGTGAAACAAAGCGCTTAGTGAAGAAAAAACCAGAGTGCAATAAAAAATCTTCGTAATGCTGATGTTACTGAGATCGGGAAGAATCTTGAATCGTTTAATTACGATGATTCTGGAAAAATAGGGGGCTAGACCTACGGTCACGCCGATTCCGAGGGCTGTAACGAATTGACCTGGTAGGCGTATAAAGTAGGCGATTAAAAAAGCTGCTAATCCGATGCCTAGCGGCCCGCTAATGGGAAAAACGAGGGTAAGAAGCAGTCTGATCCCAGCAGGGAGAAAAATCCAGTGGGCCCCGTATAAAGGGGTTATCGAGGTGGTGAGGTAGAGATTTAGGAGGTAAAAGAGGGCAAAAGTGGCTCCAGAAAGGAGGGTTTCGTAGAGGAAGGCCTGGACTTGGTCCTTAACTCCTGTACTAAATAGTAGATTACTACCTTGTTCTGGCATGGCTGATATATGAACATTGTGTCATGTCATTATCTACTAAATTCTTGCCCGCTTATTTGCGTTTTGTGCAATTGGCCGAATCTTTCGACCAAATGAATCTCTCGTCCAAATTGGACCATGTTGAGAGAGAGTTGCTCGACAGGTTAATTACCGCCTATTACAACAATGAGTTTCCCTTGATGGGCGACTTAACGGCCTTAAAAACCATCGCTTCCCAGGCAACCTTGCATGCACGTATCAAAAGCTTGATTGCCAAAGGTTTTATTGATTTGGTTGCTGATGATGATGATTCACGCAAGAAGCATTTAGTGCCTACCAATTTGGCGTTGATGTTCTACCAAAATCTTTCCGACGCGCTTGTTAAAGCTGGATCGAATTCAATAGCTTAATTTCCGTACTTTTAAGTGCGTAGTTCACTCGGTGGGTGGGTCTTAGTTCTGACCTTCACTCTCCAGAATTCTGCGCGATCCGCCCGTCTGTGAAAATTAAATAGACGCTTCATTTTTAATTCATCAAGCCTTTTTAGCAAGACATACGACACTCAGACCTGCGAGTCGATTAAAGGTCATGAAATGCAGTTCAATGGCGCAGATTTTTTTGAGTAGCCAGTTAACGAGTGGGTGGTGTTTAACAAGCTTGGATTCAGGTTCTTGATTGTTGCGACCAAGTCTATCAGCCAGTCTAGTAACGAGAGCTAACGGAAAGACTAAACCATAAAAATAAAACTGCTTTTGAGGGGTTAAGCCACATTCCTTAACTACGTTAATGAGTCCTTCTAGGGTATATCGACGTTGATGTTCGAGAAACACATCGTGGCCACTCCAGAGAAACTGAAAGGCGGGAACGGTAATCAGAAAATGAGTGCCTACGGGAAGTTGCTCGACAAATGTTTTTAAAAAAGAAGCATCATCTTCTATGTGCTCCAATACATCCATTAACAGAACTAGGTCTGCTTTATAGGGCTCACTCTCTTTGCAAAAATAAATAGGCTTGCCGTCAATGGTTGATTGACTGTTGCTGGGATAGCTAATATCTAGACACATACATTCTTGTGCCGGGGTATTTTGAAGTAAATATTTAGAAAAGAATGCTGAGCCTGCGCCAATATCCAGAATCTTGGACTTTGAAATTGATCCTATAACCTTCTCCAGCATTTTTGCTTTCGAACTATAGTACCAATGTTCTGAAATACTATCTCCTAGTATTTCAGTTTCTTTTAAATCCATGCTTAATTTTCTACTTCAAAAATTTTTCGAATGATGTAGTTCGGTCTGCGTTTGCTTTCCATATAAGTGCGCCCCATGTATTCACCTAAGACGCCAATACCAATAAGCTGCAGGCCGCCTAAAAAGGTTACTGCGACCATGATAGAGGCGTAACCTGGAACATCTACACCCGAAATCAATACTCGAATCGCGATGAATACCGCAAACAAAAATGAGGGGATGGAAACGGCTAAGCCGATATAGGTCCAAATTCGTAACGGTTCTGTGCTAAAACTAGTGAGCCCCTCAAGGGCAAAATTCCATAGCTTCCAGCCATTGAATTTTGAAACCCCCGTTTCTCTTTTAGGTCGAGAATAATTAATCACGGTGCTCTTAAAGCCCACCCATGAAAATAGACCCTTCATGAATCGATGTGTTTCAGGAAGTTGCTTCAATGCTTCCACTACCACACGATCCATTAAACGAAAATCCCCAACATTGGCAGGAATTTTCGGATTGGAGAGTTGATTGTGGATCCAATAAAAACTATTGGCTGAAGCTCTCTTAAGCCAGCTATCAGAATCACGATTCGTTCGACAGGCTAGGACAACCTCGTAGCCTTCCTGCCATTTTTCTATCATTGACGGTATGAGTTCTGGTGGATCCTGAAGATCTACATCAATCACCACCACAGCATCCCCGCGAGATTGCTCTAATCCTGCGGTGATAGCTGCCTCTTTGCCAAAATTTCTACTGAGATCAATAATTTTGATATTGGGATAATCAGACTGGGTCTGGATTAGATTCTCTAAAGTGCTGTCTGAGCTGCCATCATTGATAAAAACAATTTCCAAATGAATATCTGACCGACCAGAAAATACCCCATTAATCTTGTTAATAAATGGCGAAATGGAGTCAGCCTCGTTAAAAACGGGAACTACCAAAGAAAGGGTGGATTTATCGGTCATTGAGGAAGTTTAGGCTAAGGGGGCATTTTGCCAGTCAATATACTGGGTCGCAAGGGTCAATCGGGGTCTGGTAATTCATCTTAATAGGGCCTAAACCTATACAATTAGACCGATATTTATTGCTAATATGGGGTCAAATTGCCGGCGGTAATGGGATTAAATACTTAATTACCACTGTCTGCTATCAGAATGAGTAATTGCTTCCTCTATTATTTGATTTAAATAATTCATATTTTAATGATGCTTGGCTAAGGGTTTTGCATGTACAGAAAGTTAATGGGGTTGAGATTTCTTTTGGTTCTTATATGGCCAATCTCTTCAGTTTGCTACGGTGCTAACTTACCCGCATGTATTGGTGCGGATGCAGGCTCTTGGACCGCTTGCTCTGGCACGCAAACATTGGCTAGTGGTAATAAATATGATGGCGAATTTCTAGATGGAAAATTTGATGGCTACGGCACCTTTACATTCGTAAATGGCGATAAATACGTTGGCAAGTTTAAGAATGGTCGCCAAAGTGGTAAGGGCACTTTTACTCAAGTAAATGGCGATAAATATGTAGGCGATTGGCGTGATGGTATGCGCAACGGCAAAGGCACATTTATTGGTGCTAATGGTGTTAAGTATGAAGGTGACTTCAAAGACGATCTTTTTGATGGTCTTGGCACGATGACTTTTGCTAATGGCGACAAATATGAAGGTGAGTGGCGTTCTGGTGCGCGCCACGGCTTCGGTGTGTATTTATATCTCGCTAATAACTCTGCAAAAGGTGATAAGTACGATGGCGAGTATAGGAATGGAAAACGTTCCGGACGCGGCACTTACTATTCGCATGGTGGATCTAAATACGACGGCGATTGGTTAGACGATATTTTCAATGGTCAGGGAACCATGGTATTTCCAAATGGTGACAAATACTCTGGTGAATGGAAGCTTGGCAAACGTAATGGCAAGGGATCATATACAAGCTCTTCAGGTACTCGTTATGAGGGTGAGTGGATAGAAGAGAATATGAACGGTGTCGCTGTTGTGATTATGCCCAGCGGGCATCGCTACGAGGGCTCGCTTAAGGATGACACCTTCAATGGCCAGGGCACCATGGTTTATCCCAATGGCGACAAGTATGTTGGTGAATGGCGCAATGGCAAACGAAATGGCTCAGGTACTTTTTACTACCTTGCAAAAAATGCTTACAAGGGTGATCAGTATCAAGGTCAATTCTCGGATGACAAGCGTGATGGTAAGGGTGCTTACAGAACAGCGAATGGCAATATCTACGAAGGTGATTGGCGCGATGACAAGCTAAACGGCATTGGTAGCATGACCCTTTCGAATGGCGATCGCTACAGCGGAGAGTTTAAGGACGGCAAGCAAAACGGACGTGGCACTATGAACTATGCGAATGGCGATCGTTATCTTGGTGATTGGGTTGATGGCAAGCGTAATGGTATTGGAAGTTATGTGTCTGCCAATGGCAACCAGTATGAAGGCAATTTCAAAAATGATTTCTTTAGCGGTCAAGGCAGCATGATTTATGCCAACGGTGATAAATACACCGGTGAATGGCGTGGTAGCAAGCGTAATGGCCGCGGCGTCTATACCTATGCAGATGGCCGAACTAAGGATGCATTTTGGGATAACGGCATGCCATTGCCTATAAAGGACGATAGATTGCCACCTGTGACAGCAAGCAAGCCTCCGCCTGACGATCTGACCTTAAATTATGAGGACTATCGCAAACGTTGTCGCGATATTGGGTTTAAGAGTGGCACCGAAGAGTTCGGCAAATGCATGCTGTTGTTAACTAAGTAAGTGCTTAAAACACCTATCTCTTGCTGACATAAATAATGCGTGGTTTGATTTCATCCGATACGGATACTGCTTTTTTGTTTGCATAAGCTGTTGGAGTAACGTTCGACTTAGGAACGTGGTACGTGGTGTACTGCGGTATCTGGTAGCGCATGGGCCTGTTGATCGAGGCAACTGGGGTGAGGGTAGGCAGGTTTAAGAAACCAACACCTTCACCGCTTAGAAACGCTCTAGGATCCATTGTGTTTTGATTGTGGCTAACTTCAAAATGCAAGTGGGGTCCTGTGGTGCGGCCAGTTGTTCCAACCGTGGCAATCATCTGTGAAGCCATAACTGTGTCGCCGACATTCACCAAAATTCGATCAGCATGTCCGTAGCGGGTGATATAGCCTTGACCATGATCGATCTCGACTAGGTTACCGTAGCGTGGCAAGTAACCGGTAAATTTCACGCGACCATTACTAGCAGCTAATATGGCGCTCCCAAAGTGAGCTGGCAAATCAATGCCAGCGTGATTTTGATACTGACCAGTAAATGGGTCGGCCCGCATTCCAAAACCACTAGATATGCTCGATTTTTGTGAAAGGGGAAATGCGATATCTTTTAAGGTGCTGGTAGTTGCTGTGGGTTTGCTGCTTGCGCTAACACTTTGCGATGTAGTGTTTTCAACCGCTAGAACATTGGACGAAAGAAGGGCGCCTAGAGACCCACTAAAGAAAGCTAATAATTGGCAATTGCGTTTACTAAATAAGGACATCAAAGTGGAAAGACCTTAAGGTCTAAATGATTCAAAGAATATTAACGCTGCACTACAACCCAGTTGCCCATGCATCCGAGCGTCTGAGGATAATACATGCCATTATCAGGGCAGTAGTATGCGGTATGAAAGCGGATGGGACGTGCATATCGATAGATAACGGGATGATTATTGACTGCCGGTGCGTTTAATAGTTTTACTTGCTTGCATTGGGCTGCTTGAGCAACGCTGAACGGGAGGCTAGACAAGGCGACTCCTAAGATCAAGCATCTGATTGTGGTCTTATTCATATAACCCCCAAATGGGTAAGCAAGTTTGCATTTTACCGCTAAATGAGACCCATGGAATGGTCGATTTTTGATTGAATTATGATAGTTTCTATTAATACTTTCTGAGTAGATCTGAGGCTGTAGATGCTTTTATCCAAATTGCCAAAATTAAAGACTTTTCTCATCAGCATAGTCGCCTTATGCGTCATCCTAATTTCACTCCTTTGGGCTGGGTCTCATCTTTTATTACCTCAATATCTACAAAAGACGGTTTTGAGCTATGGGGAAAAAATTGGTTATCAGATTCATTATGAACAATTGAGTGTTTCACCGTTGCGTTTAAGTTTTGAGTTGGATGGATTGCGCTTGGCTAAGAAGGGTAGCAAGGACTTATTAAGCTTTGACAAATTAATGATTAATTTGAAGTGGACTAAGCTTGCATTAGGCGAAGTGGGTTTCGATGAAATTTTGCTTGAAAAACCAAGCATTACTTTAGAAAAAATTTCACATGGCTCTAAAGGCCAACAACAGTTTTCTTGGAATTGGGAAGAATTTATTCATGCAGTAAAAAGCAATCTTCCTCCATCTGATCCCAACTCAACAAAGTCCCCCATTAAAGTTTCTGTTGATGAACTCAAGGTTCATGGAGCAACGGCGCACCTGATTGATCCTAACAATCAATTAAAAGAGGAATTAAAACCTTTCTCAATTGAGTTGATCGATGTCGCCAACTACGACAAGAATGGAGTTGTTACTGGAGTCCGTGGTCAATACGACTTTAATTTAGGCGGTCTAGAAGTACTCATTCCAGGAATTAAAAAGACACTTGCATTTCAGCATGTGGCTTTATCGGGTAGTTTGGATAATCCTGAGCCAGGGGTTTTAGGGGCGCAGATCAATCTAAAGCTTGACGAAGGCAATATTGTTTCGCATTGGACGTTTAAAACAGCCTCTCAGATTATGGAGGGCAAGCTGGAAATTAATCAGCTTGCAACAGCACCCTTTATCCCCTTGCTACCTGCAAATAAAGAGTTAATGGGTATGAGTGGATACATCAATGCCAATTTATTGGTAAAGGTTGGCAGTGAAGGGGATGTGGTTTCTGGAAGTGCGCAATGGATGGACTTGGTCATAGCAGAGGGTGGCAAAAAGTCGCCACTGATTGCCTGGAAATCGGCTGACTTCCGTCAGTTTGAATTTCAAATGGCTAAGGCAGATTCGGCAAAGGGAAGTAGTTTGACTATAGATGAGTGCATTGTTGATCAGCCTAATCTACAGTTTGAAATCAACGAAGAGGGATTCTCCAATTTCAGGAGATTATTTTCTTCTCCCGCTAATGCTGATGGATCAAATTCAGCGCCAGTAAGTCCAACGAAACCGAAGGCACCATTTGCTCTAGATATACGCTCGATCAATTTAAAAAATGGCGAAGTGTTTTTTAGTGACCTGGCGATGAAGCCTAACCTGAAAGTCGACATTAAAAAATTTAATGCCACCTTACTAGGTGTCAGCAATATGCCTGATCGATCAGCGACTTTGGCGGCTGATGGTGTTGTGGCGGGCGCTGGAAGTTTAAAAGCAAAAGGACGAGCATCATTTGATGATCCTCGGCGTAATCATGACATTACCGTTAATTTCCGCAATCTACCATTGACCGCTTTTAATCCGGCCGTCATGACATTTGCTGGATATCAAATCGTGGGTGGTCGCTTAAGTCTGAACTTAAATTACCGTTCAAAGGATGGCGACCTTAATGGCAGCAATCAAATCATCATCAAGCAAGTGAAATTGGGTGATGAGGTCCCTGACTTTAAGGGTAAAAAATTACCCTTGGGCTTAGCGATTGCTCTCCTGGAAGATTCTGACGATACGATAGATGTGACGATACGTATTGCTGGAAATGTTGACTCACCTGAATTTAGTGCAAGTGGCTTGGTTTGGCAGGCTATTAGTAATGTATTAACGAATATTGCTACTGCTCCATTTAGAGCTTTGGCTGCATTGGTTGGTATCAGTGGCAATGACGGTGTAAATGCTGTTTTAGGGGAGGCTGTTTTCTTATCCCAAGATCAAGATAATCTAGAGAAGTTTGGCGCTTATCTTGAGAAACGCCCCAATGCAAATCTCCAAATCAACGGAACCTATGATCCTGTTCAAGATAAACAAGAATTGGCTCGGGTAAGAGCTGACTCCGCCATATTGAAGGATGCCGGATTTAAGTTAAATGCAGGTGAACCAGTGCCAGCCCCAAGTCTGTCTGATCCAAGGGTTCAGTCGGGCCTGAGAAGTGCTTATGCGCAATATGTTGGTCGGATTAAATTGGGTCAACGCTTAGTAATGCTTCCCGAAGGGGAGGCTCGTAACGAACAATTGCACAATGAATTAATTGCAGCCATTGAGGTTAGTGAAACTGAGCTAAAAGAGTTGGCTAAGAACCGCGCCAAACTTGCCTATGACATGATGGTGAAAGGCGATCAGAGCTTGAAGGATCGTATTTTGCTAGGAGATGTAAAAACAGTGAATGCTGGCAAGGAGGGGGTTCCTCTCGATGTTGAAATCAAAATCAAGTAGACTGCGCTTATGAAGTTAACAAAAATTCCCTTTGCCCTCATTTCCGCCTTAGTGATGACTGTTGGTCTTTCGGCTTGCGGCTCGATCGAATCTGCAGCGCAAGATGATTGCACCTCAATAGGCTGGCAAATAGGTAGTAAGGGTTACCAAGACTGTTATAAGGCTCGTCTTTACGAGCGTAAATTGGATTACTCACTCCCTCCAGGCGATCGGCCATCGCCCTCATTGCTCTAAACTAGGGTTTACCCTAGTTTTAATCCCTTGAGCGCCGTCAAGGACTTGGGGGTTGAAATAAACCAAAATCAGATGTGTTTTTGCCCATCCGTCACAAAAAGGGATGTGCTGCCTCGAGTATTTAAAACTACAAAAAATTAGAGACTAATGACTATGAATCACCCAAAACCTTCTGGAGAAGTCAAAGCAGTTGCGATTGCTACTGCAGATGATCTCAGGGAGACTATTCGACGTAAAAGTAAGTTAAAAGGTCGACAAGCAGATGATGCTTCTGTGGCAGAGGTGCGCCATTTAATTGGAAGTGCGCCACATCGTCGTGATTTATTGATCGAAAACCTGCATAAGCTTAACGATGAGTATCGTGCATTGCATGATCGTCATTTAGTTGCGTTGGCAAAAGAAATGAATTTGCCAATGGCCGAAGTGTATGAGGTTGCAACGTTCTATCATCACTTTGAAGTAGTTCGTGGCAATGATCCTGTAGCGGATATTACGATCAGGGTGTGTGATGGTATCGCTTGCGAATTAGCTGGGGCTCAAAATTTATTATCAAAACTCCCGGCTCTATTGGGTAATGAAAATATTAAAGTGGTTGCCGCTCCTTGTGTGGGGCGTTGCGAGCAAGCGCCTGTTGCAGTAGTGCATCAATACCCTGTGCTTTTCGCTACAGCTGATAAAGTTCAGGCGGCCGTTAATAACAAGCTCACTACGCAACCGCTAGCTAAGGACGATGCCAAATTTGATCCTGCATCATTGGCGGAGCAGGGCGTATCTCCACAAGGTGAAAATCAAGTCGTTTCACCAGACTATGTTGGCTATGAAGCTTACCGTGCACAAGGTGGTTATGCCTTGGCTAAAGAAATTCATGATGGCAGTAAAGATTCCGAAAGCATCATTAAGGCGATGGAAAGCTCTGGACTTCGAGGCTTGGGGGGTGCTGGCTTCCCAGCGGGTCGCAAGTGGCGCATCGTAAAAGATCAAGCTGCTCCGAAATTGATGGCAGTGAACATTGACGAGGGAGAACCGGGAACATTTAAGGATCGTACTTATTTGGAGCGTGATCCACATCGTTTCCTAGAGGGGCTATTAATTGCCGCCAATGTCGTAGGTATCGATGCCTGCTATATCTATCTACGGGATGAATACCATGGCTGTCGTGAGCTGCTAGAAAAAGAACTAGCAAAGCTCCAAGCAAATCCACCATTTTCGATTCCTAAAATTGAATTACGTCGTGGCGCAGGTGCTTATATCTGCGGAGAAGAATCTGCCATGATTGAAAGTATTGAAGGCAAGCGCGGAGAACCGCGAATGCGTCCTCCTTACATTGCGCAAGTTGGATTATTCGGTAGACCTACCTTAGAGCATAACTTTGAGACACTCTACTGGGTGCGTGACATCGTTCAACGTGGACCAGAGTGGTTTAGTTCATATGGTCGTCATGATCGCAAAGGCTTGCGAAGCTTTAGTGTCAGTGGGCGCGTAAAAAAACCAGGTGTGAAATTAGCGCCCGCTGGTATCACCATCCAAGAATTGATTGATGAGTATTGTGGAGGCATGCAAGATGGCCATCAGTTTTATGGCTATCTACCTGGCGGTGCATCGGGCGGAATCTTGCCAGCCACCATGAATGACATACCACTCGACTTTGACACCTTGCAACCTTATGGTTGTTTTATTGGTTCAGCGGCAGTGATGGTATTTAGTGATCAAGATAAAGCGCGCGATATGGCTTTGAATGTCATGCATTTCTTTGAACATGAGAGTTGCGGTCAGTGCACGCCTTGTCGTGTGGGTACCGGAAAGGCTGCCAAACTCATGCAGGCAAAGTCATGGGATCAAGCCACATTGGAAGATTTGGCTACTGTCATGGTCGACGCTTCGATTTGTGGCTTAGGTCAGGCCGCACCAAACCCAATTCGCTGTATTCATAAATATTTCCCACAAGAAGTTGCTTAATACTTAGATCAGATCTGGGAAGAACGAGACTATATGAACGCACCAACCAATCCAAAAGAACTTGAGCTACAAACCGTCGAGTTCAAGCTTGATGGCAAAACGATTATTTCCTATGAAGGTGAAACGATTCTCAAGGCTGCAAAACGCCATGGTATTGATATTCCGCACCTCTGTTTTAAAGATGGCTATCGCCCCGATGGAAACTGCCGAGCATGTGTAGTAGAAATTAATGGTGAGCGTACTTTGGCGCCTAGTTGCTGCAGAAGTGCTACAGCTGGAATGGAAGTAAAAGCAAATAGCGAGCGTGCTCTCAAGAGTCAAAAGCTTGTGCTTGAGATGTTACTTTCAGATATGCCGGATGAAGGTTTTAAGTGGGTTGGCGATAGCAAAGAAGAAGAGCAGAAGAATCAGCATGGCGAACTCAGCACTTGGGCTAGCCGCATGGATGTTACTGTGCGTCCTGAGCTCAAAGCCTTGCGTAGAGAATCGGTATCTAGTGATATTTCTCATCCAGCCATGGCTGTCAATTTAGACGCTTGTATTCAGTGCAATCGTTGTGTTCGCGCTTGCCGCGAAGAGCAGGTGAATGATGTCATTGGCTACGCTATGCGCGGAGCTCATAGCGAAATCGTTTTTGATTTAAATGATCCTATGGGAGATAGCACTTGCGTCGCATGTGGCGAATGCGTACAAGCGTGCCCAACAGGCGCTCTGATGCCTAAGGGTTTAATTGGATCGCAAACGGTTGATCGTAAAGTGGATTCAGTTTGTCCGTTCTGTGGTGTTGGCTGTCAGATAACTTACAACGTTAAAGACGAGAAGATTGTGAGTGTTGAGGGGCGTGATGGCCCAGCAAATCACAATCGTCTGTGCGTTAAGGGGCGCTTTGGTATGGATTACATCCATAACCCTCAACGCCTCACTAAACCGCTGATCCGTAAACCTGGCGTACCAAAAGATGAATCCATGCTTGAAGGCAAGCAAGACTGGTCTCATATTTTCCGTGAGGCAACTTGGGAAGAGGCCTTGGATCTCGCTGGTGGCGGACTCAAGAAATTAAAAGACCAATACGGCTTAAAGGTATTAGCAGGTTTTGGTTCTGCAAAAGGCAGCAATGAAGAGGCTTATTTATTTCAAAAGCTGGTGCGCACTGGCTTTGGTAGCAATAACGTAGACCACTGCACTCGTCTTTGTCACGCATCTTCTGTTGCCGCATTATTGGAGGGGGTAGGCTCTGGTGCTGTGAGTAATCAAGTGAATGATGTTGAGCATTCTAGTTTGATCATGTTGATTGGATCAAACCCGACTGCAAACCATCCTGTAGCCGCTACTTGGTTTAAGAATGCCGCCAAGCGTGGCGCGAAGATTGTTTTATGTGATCCTCGCAAAACGGAAATTAGTAAACATGCATGGCGCACAATGCAATTTAAGCCTGACACAGACGTGGCAATGCTTAATGCCATGATTTACACCATCATTGAAGAAGGTTTGGCCGATAAAGATTTTATTCAGAATCGTGCCAATAACTTTGAAGCTTTAAAAGAAAATATTAAGGGGTATAGCCCTGAAGCAATGGCGCCTATTTGTGGCATACCTGCAGAAACATTGCGTGAAGTAGCTCGCGAATTTGCTACCACTAAGTCGGCTATGATTTTGTGGGGCATGGGTGTGAGTCAGCATGTCCATGGAACTGATAATGCGCGTTGCCTCATTGCCTTAGTCAGCATTACCGGACAAATTGGCAAACCTGGTTCAGGATTGCATCCTTTGCGCGGTCAAAATAACGTGCAGGGCGCGAGTGATGCCGGTTTGATTCCAATGATGTTCCCAAATTACCAACGTGTTGATAATCCTGAAGCCCATGCTTGGTTTGAAAAATTCTGGGATACACTGCTAGATAAAAAACCTGGATATACCGTAGTTGAGATCATGCACAAGATCACTGCTCCAGATAGTGATCCTGACAAGATCCGCGGCATGTATGTTGAGGGTGAAAATCCAGCAATGAGCGATCCTGATTTGAATCATGCTCGTCACGCTTTAGCTTCTTTGGAGCATTTGGTAGTTCAGGACATCTTCATGACTGAAACTGCTTTACTTGCAGATGTGGTTTTGCCAGCCAGCGCTTGGCCAGAGAAAGTGGGAACAGCAAGCAATACCGATCGTATGGTGCAATTGGGCAAGAAGGCGATTGAGCCTCCAGGCGATGCAAAAGCAGACTTGTGGATCATTCAAGAGATTGCTAAACGCATGGGTCTGAACTGGAACTATCAGGGTCCAGATGCTGGTGTTGCAGAGGTTTACGATGAGATGCGTCAAGCTATGCATGGTGCGATTAAAGGAATTACTTGGGAGCGCCTTGAAAAAGAATCTAGCGTGACATACCCATGCCTATCACTGGAAGATCCTGGTCGTCCAATTGTCTTTGATGATCAGTTTGCTACTCCCGATGGAAAAGTAAAGCTCGTACCTGCTGATATCATCCCCGCAAATGAGCGTCCAGATTCTGAGTACCCATTTGTGCTTATTACTGGTCGTCAGTTAGAACATTGGCATACAGGCAGTATGACTCGGAGAGCAACTGTGCTTGATGCAATTGAGCCCATGGCAACCGTTTCTATGAATGGCGAAGATATGACCCAGTTAGGCGTTTCTGCTGGTGATGTGATTACCGTCCAGTCACGTCGAGGTGAGGTCGGTATTCATGTGCGCCGAGATGATGGCACTCCAAAGGGTGTGATCTTTATTCCATTCGCCTACTATGAAGCTGCTGCCAATCTCATTACCAATCCTGCTTTAGATCCATTTGGCAAGATTCCGGAATTTAAGTATTGCGCGGTAAAGTTATCCAAAGGTGGTCAGGCCGCAGCGGTAATAGGTTATGGTACTAATGCCCCGAATGGACCAAAAGTGATGGCCAATAACTAGGTGCCGTTCTTTGTGTGTAGGTAGTTAATAAAAAAGGCCCCTAAAAGGGGTCTTTTTGCATAGATTTCATCATTTTCATTTGCCCTTTAGAATGACTCCTTCATGGCTAGCTCAATACCTACATCAGCACAAGCAAAAGCGGATTTGCCCGTTCTCATTATTGGGGCTGGCTTAGCGGGCTTAACGGTCGCTTTGCATATGGCTGAGACTCAGCCTGTGATCTTGATGGCCAAGCGCGGTTTAGCTGAAGCTGCTACTGCTTGGGCTCAGGGTGGCATTGTCGGTGTTGTGGATAAAGAACGCGACAGTATCGACTCTCATGTTACCGATACCTTGGAGGCTGGCGCTGGTCTTGTAGTTGAGTCGACTGCCCGCTACATAGCAGAGGAAAGTGCGGAAGCAATCCGTTGGTTAGTGGAGCAGGGAGTCCCTTTTACCGAGGATGAATCTGGTCCGATGGGTTTGCACCTTACTCGTGAAGGTGGCCATAGTCATCGCCGTATTGCGCATGCCGCAGATGCTACTGGCAAAGCAATTCATGAAGTATTGCTAGACAAAGCGAGATCGCACAAGAATATTCAAATCTTAGAACATTGGATTGCGCTTGATCTCATCACTAATCGTCATTTGGATGCTAAGGTGCAACGTGGCAAGCCTAATCGTTGCTATGGTGTGTATGCCTTAGATATTAAAAAGAATAAGGTTGAAACTATCCAGGCGAAGTCAGTTGTATTGGCAACTGGTGGCGTGGGTAAAGTCTATCGCTACACTAGCAATCCTGATACCGCTACTGGAGATGGTATTGCCATGGCTTGGCGTGCAGGATGTCGCGTTGGCAATATGGAATTTATTCAGTTTCATCCGACCTGTTTGTATCACCCCAGTGATCGTACTTTCTTAATCACAGAAGCAATGCGAGGAGAGGGTGGGCTATTAAAGTTGCCTGATGGCACACGCTTTATGCCAGAGCATGATGATCGCAATGAATTAGCGCCGCGCGATATTGTCGCCCGAGCAATCGACTTTGAGATGAAAAAACATGGTTTAGATTATGTTCACTTAGATGCCACTCACCTTGGTGAGGCATTTATTAAAGAGCACTTTCCCATGATCTATGCTCGCTGCCTTAGTTTGGGATTGGATATAACGAAGAAGGCTATTCCAGTGGTCCCAGCTGCGCATTACAGCTGTGGTGGAGTGGTAACCGACTTGAAGGGACGCACTGATTTGCCTGGTCTCTACGCAGTGGGAGAGGCTACATATACAGGCTTGCACGGCGCTAATCGATTGGCCAGTAACTCATTGTTAGAGTGTGTGGTGATTGGAAAAGCGGCGGCTGAAGATATATCCTCGCTCAAATCTCCTGCGATTCCGCCACTACCTTTATGGGATGAAAGTCAGGTTGAGGATGCGGATGAGCAAGTTGTCATTGCACACAACTGGGATGAGTTGCGCTCATTGATGTGGAACTATGTTGGTATCGTGCGAACCAATCGTAGACTGGAACGTGCATTGCACCGAATTAAACTACTGCGCTACGAAGTTCAAGAGTATTACGCGAATTTTAAGGTGACCCGGGATCTGATTGAATTAAGAAATCTCTTGGAGTGCGCGGAACTTATTGTGCGCTCAGCATTAATGCGTCGAGAGAGTAGGGGACTGCATTACAGCCGTGACTATCCCGGTACCTGGGCTGTTTCCTATCCGACTATTTTGACGCCACAAGCAGAAGGCGTAGACAGCCCTCAAGAAGCTTAGCGAGCTTGAGATTGATTGGTTTATCCCAGAACTCTCATTGAGAAATCTACGGCGTTCACATCTTTAGTTAATTTACCGAGCGAAATTCGATCTACTCCGGTCGCGGCAATGGCACGCATTTGATCTAGATTGATGCCTCCAGACGCTTCCAATAGAGCGCGACCTGCTGTAAATGCTACAGCTTGCTTCATTTGTTCGGTAGTGAAGTTATCAATCAGAACGCTTTTGGCGCCTGCCGCTAAAGCTTCTTCTAATTCGGCGAAATTTTCTACTTCGATCTGAATATCAACCCCAGCGTTTAAAGCCTCGGCATTTTTTAACGCGGCCGATACACTTCCTGCTGCAGCGATGTGATTTTCCTTAATCAGGATTCCATGCCATAGAGCTAAGCGTTGATTTTGGCCGGATCCTACTCGCACGGCATATTTCTGGGCTTGTCTCAAACCTGGGAGTGTCTTGCGGGTATCTAATACAGCGCATCCATTAGCATTTGGGCTGGCACCCGCTATGGCATCTACATATTGACGGGTAATCGTGGCTGTCCAAGAGAGTGTTTGTAAAAAATTAATGCAAGTGCGTTCTGCTGATAGAAGAGCCTGGGAGTCAGCCTGAATATCACAGACGGTGGTATCGGGTTTCATGAAATCGCCCTCCATGTAGTACCAGCTTATCTTCGCTTGAGGATCTAGTTTTTTAAGGGTGCCTTCGAACCAGTCAACCCCGCATAAGACCGCTGCTTGACGAATAATGAGTTGCGCCTTTACGTTTCGTTTAGGCACCAGCATAGCAGTCCAATCACCAGTGCCAATATCTTCTAATAGTGCGTCGTGAATATTGCGTTGACGAGCTTGTTCTAAGGTTTCGTTGAATTCAAACATGAGATTATTTTTATTTACTTATTTTGGTTTAGGCTGAGCCAATATTTTTGACAAAGCCATGCTGTGCTTTAGCAAGCAGGTCAGGGTGGTTTTTTGTAAAGTCCAACATGCGGTCAATACAGACCAATGCTTGTGAGCGGATAGGTTCTTCAACAAAGACTTCGCCAACATGATTCTCTAGGCAATTGACAATGCCGACGAGACCATTCATGGCCATCCAAGGGCAATGAGCACAACTTTTGCAAGTCGCACTATTGCCTGCGGTCGGGGCTTCAATTAATTTTTTATTTGGGGCAAGTTGGCGCATGCGATGCAGAATGCCGTTATCAGTTGCCACAATATATTCAGTGGCATTACCATCAACTACAGCCTTAATCATGGCGGAAGTAGAGCCAACTACATCAGCAAGGTCGACAACAGCTTGTGGTGACTCAGGATGGACCAAGATCATGGCATTTGGATGCTGCGCCTTTAACATCTCTAGCTCTATTGCCTTGAATTCGTCATGGACAATACATGCCCCATTCCAAAGCAACATATCGGCGCCAGTTTGTTCCTGTATGTAACGCCCTAAGTGGCGATCAGGGGCCCATAAGATTTTCTTATTTTCTAATTTGAGCTGGTGAACAATTGCTAAAGCACAGGAGCTGGTTACCATCCAATCCGCTTGTGCTTTTACGGCTGCACTGGTGTTGGCATAGACAACTACCACTCGATCAGGATGCGCGGCTCGAAAAGTAGCAAAGTCTGTAGCATTGCAGCCTAAGTCCAAAGAACAAGTTGCATCCAAGTCAGGCATAAACACCCGTTTTTCAGGGCTGAGTATCTTTGCTGTCTCGCCCATAAAACGGACGCCAGCAACAATGAGGTTTTTTGCAGGATGGTTTTTCCCAAAGCGGGCCATTTCTAGAGAATCGGCAACGCAACCGCCAGTTTCTAGTGCTAGGTCTTGAATATCCGCATCTACATAGTAGTGCGCGACTAATGCGGCATCTTTTTCACGTAAAAGGGTTTTGATTTTCTCTATGACTTGAGGTCTCTCAAGGGCTGAGAGTGGCTGCGGAGTTTTAGCCCAAGCTTGAGCCGTGCATGTCAGACCAGTCGAGTCTTGCTGAGGGTAATCAAATTGAATAGGGGTAGAGGACGTTTCGATCATGCTAAATCTTAACCCGATAAGGGACCCTGAGGTTTTGGGCTTGGTTTTGGTGCTTTTAAGACAAAGTAGGGTATTTTAGGAAATGCCTAAAAAATGCCCTAGGGGGTGTTAGAGTACTGTAAGCACAAACTTGGAATGCAGATTTAGTTACAGATGAATTTCCTCAAAACACTCTTTCAATCCCCTGATTTCAAATCTTTAAGAACATTGCAAGTTCTAATTTGGTCAGTTTTATATGCCTATATTGCAGGCTATATTCTCCGAAATTTTGCTGGTGAATCTGGTGCAAGTCTGATTTGGGTTCCTGCTGGTATTGGTCTAGCGTTGCTTCTGAATTTTGGTATTTCTTATTGGCCTTATATTTTTATCGCCGCAGTGGCGGGGGAAATGCTTGGCGGTTTTGGTTTGTTTACCGCCCTGATGTTGGCGTTGGGGAGTACCGTAAGTTGTATTCTTTCCGCCTATTTACTCTCGAAGGTATTCCCATTTAATCGCAATTTATCCTCTTTGTTAGATATTGCGTCTCTAGTATTGGTTTCCACCATCTTGGGTTTGTCGAGCGGTTTAATTGATGCGACCATTATTTATCAATCAGGGCGCGCTGAGCCTGGACAGTTTCAAACCGTCTTTTACACCTGGTTTATAGGTGATTTTTTTGGGGCTGCATTTTTTACCCCCGTTCTTTTGGTATGGAGAAGGTTTCCAAAAGATTGGCTTAAGACGCCAAAGCTATATGAAGTCATCACGTTCTTTGGTTTGGTGTTTTTGTTTGGGCAGGGCGTTCTTTTTGGTTGGCTAAATACTCAATTTGAAGCTTTGAACTTTGAAAATCGAGGGTATTTAATTCTCCCCATATTGTTGATTGCTGCTTTGCGATATGGACGTCATGGAGCCATGTTGGTATTGGCCTTGACAGTCATTCAGTCCATCTTAGGCGCTTATGATGGTCATGGCTTTTTCAATCACAGCATGATGAATGACCCAGCCCCAATCAGCATTTGGGTATTTTTGAGTTTGATAGGCTTTTTAAGTCTAATGATTAGTTTGCTGATTGAAAATAATCAGGCTAAAAATCTAGATTTAGTAAAGGCTGAAGGACGATTTAAAGAAATTGTTGAGCGCATTCCAGTATCCATGGCAATTTTGGATGTGGATAAGCGATCAATGGGTTTAGTTAATGATGCATATACGCATTTAACCGGCTATACCGCTAGTGATTTACAGAAAAGTGATGATTGGTGGAGTCTCGCTTATCCCAATGTGGCATATCGACAAGAAATTGAGCGCATATGGGACGAGCGCGTTCATGAGGCAAGGCATTTGCACACTCCCATGGTTCCTGTTGAATCCTGGATTGTTTGCAAAAATGGAGAAAAAAAATATATTAGCTGGGGCTCAGTAAGTGCAGGGGATAAGTTTGCAATTTACGGAATTGATTTAACCGATAGAAAGAAAAACGAAGACCTATTAAAAATTACTTCTTCTGTTTATCAGGCCATTGGAGAGGCGGTTTTCATCACCAATCCCCAGAATGAAATAGTGCTTGTGAATGACGTTTTTACAGGTTTAACTGGCTATAGTAAAAATCAAATAGCCGGCCTTAATTTACAGTCCTTACTTGTAAAGGCTGATAATGCCAGCACCTATTCTGATTTATTACCCGCATTAGACTCTGTGGGTCATTGGGAGGGGCAGGTCGGCATTAAATGTAGTGATGGTACGAATTACTTAGGCTTCTTATCGCTATTTTCTGCATTGGATGACAGGGGAAATATTCGCCAACGAGTTGGCCTTATTTCTCAAGTGTCGGATCAGAAAAAATATCGCGAAATCATTACGCGTCAAGCCAATTACGATGCTCTTACGGGACTTCCAAACCGACGTTTATTTTTAGACCGAGTAGATGAGTCTATTAAGCGTGCAGATCGCAGTAAAAATAATTTTGCCTTACTCTTCGTTGATCTTGATCGGTTTAAAGATATTAATGACACCTCAGGTCACGATGTTGGAGACGAAATTTTAAGAAAGGTATCAGAACGCTTTAAAGCGGAATTAAGAGAATCGGATACTGTGGCACGTATTGGTGGAGATGAGTTCACCATTATTTTGAATGATCTTGAGCATCCTAGGAACTTAGATAAAGTCCTTATGGGTATTACTGATCGACTGGCTGAACCCATTGAAATAGATGGTAAGGTTTTCCACATCACTGCTTCTCTAGGCATTGCCTTCTATCCGCAAGATGCAACGAGCACTAAAGGCCTGTTAATGAAGGCTGACCAGGCCATGTATGCCGTGAAGACGCAGGGAAGAAATGGGTTTCATTACTTCACTCAATCCTTGCAAGAAGTTGCCGATCAAAAAATGCGAGTGATTTCTGAGCTTAGAAATGCTCTCAAAAATAATCAGTTCTACTTGCATTACCAACCGATCGTAGATTTAGCCTCAGGAAAAATTTTGCACGCCGAGGCGTTATTGCGTTGGAAGAAAGAAAACGGTCAATTGAGTTTGCCTGTGAACTTTATAGAAGTTGCAGAAGACTCGGGTCTAATTATTGAGATTGGTGATTGGGTATTTAAACAGGTCTGTCAATTTTTGCAGGACTTGCCAAGTAATAGCAAGGACATCAGTATTGGCATTAACGTTTCTGGCAGTCAATTCAACTCGAATAAACATTCCGCGCTCGATTGGATTGATTACCTGCAAGAGCGAGGTTTATCTAGCAGTCAGATTATTCTTGAAGTGACTGAGCATACGATGATGAATCAGAACGCTCGTGTGGCTCAGAAGATTGCCCTGTTGCATAAGGCGGGCTTTAAGTTCGCTATTGATGACTTTGGAACAGGTTATTCCTCGCTCTCAGCATTGAGAAACTTCAATTTCAATTATTTGAAGATCGATTTCTCCTTTACTCGGCAAATTACACACAGCAAGTCCGATGAAGCCTTGGTACGGGCTATGGTCACCATGGGTTCTGGTCTTGGCTTGCACACCATTGCTGAGGGTGTTGAAACTGAAGAGCAGCGTCAAGCATTGTTGAATGTTGGATGCATCTTAGGGCAGGGATATTTGTTTAGCCGTCCAGTTCCTGAGGAAGACTTTATGAAGCTGTTGGAGATTTCTAGTAGTTAAGTCCTAAACAGCTGTCTAAATTGTTGTCCAATTGCAACAAATCAGATTGTTTTTGTAGATTTACGTGTCTAAATCATTTGTATAGCTGTATAAATGATCCCCCGGCCTCTGTTTTTTTGGTTTGGGAATTGAAAAACGATTGGACACCTGACTAAATGATTTCAAGTAAGGAGTTGCTGGAACAAACCGGCATCTCCAGAGCAACCCTCAATAACTACATACAGCTTGGCATACTGCCTAAGCCAAATGTTCAGTCTCATGCTGGTGATACAGCAGGGGCGGCTCGTTTATTGGGGTACTTTCCTGATGATGCGGTTGATCGCATTCAGACTGTCCAAGCGTTAAAGGCCAAAGGCCTCTCCATGAATTTAATTGCCCAAGAGCTAGCTTCTACCGATGCGCTCTTAGGCGTGAGTGATATGAGTTATGACTCGGAGCTGGCTCATGAGCTTGAATCGGTTCAATTTGCCTCGGCGAAAGCGCCTGAATCTCGTAAAGCTACTTCTGTATCTCCAAAGAAACATGCGATGCAGTCTAGCCAAGGAATGATGCTTTCTTTGGATCGCTTAGAGCAGCCAGCTTACATGCTTAATTACAACCTTGAGCTTACCTGGTTGAATGAAGCTGCGCGCACTGAATTATTTTGTTTTACAACGCCTCCTGCGCAAAGTTCAGAGAGAAATCTCTTTGAATTGTTTTCACGCCCCGAATCTAAACTGAGTCTCAATGATCAGCGTGCGTTAGCGAATTTGCATTTGCATTTAGCAAGCGCAAGGATGGGGAAAGAATCGCTCACCAAAGTGGTGATGGCGGCAGATCCTGATTTGTTGGACTTGTTTGTAGATTTGAAGTTTCAGACAAAGGCGCAGGAGCAGCAACCTTCATCTGCTATTACTGAGTTGGATCTCATTCGTACTGGGCCAAACGGCCTGCCAATGCTGTACAGAGTGTACGCAGTGTATTTCCGCGAGGGGATTCTAGTTATTCATACGGCATCCGATCATCGAGAAGATGATCTGCTCGCTTTCTTGGGCAAACGTGATCAAGTGATTCAAGGTCTGCTCAGCAAGCGTCTGCCAGTGATGACGCCATTAGCTGTTCTCGTTGCGGATCTACAAAACTCGGTACGTATTTGCTCCGAATTGCCACCTGATGAATATTTTGAGTTGATTAACCAGATTTGGTCGACCATGAGTCCGATACTGCGTAAGTACACGGGCACTCATGGAAAGCACGCTGGTGATGGAGTGGTTTACTACTTCTTCCCTCAGCCCGAATCCAACTATTTATTTAATGCAATCGCTTGTGCTGATGAACTTCGACAGGCGATGCGAAAAATTAGTGCCGATTGGCAATTACGTAAAAATTGGTTAACTGAATTGCAACTGAACATTGGCCTGCATGAAGGTCAGGAGTGGCTTGGCAGCTTCCAGTCTGCAAACCATGTGGAATTTGCCGTATTGGGTGACACAATCAATCGCGCTTCAAGATTAAGTGATTTTGCGCGCCATGGCAGCATTTGGGCGACTAAAAATTTAGTTTCACGCCTAACGAGTGATGAACGCAGTCGCATCGAGTTTGGTGTCATGCACCATAGTGTTGAGAATGGCGATCGCTTTGTACTATCTTCTTATGCCCAAGTTGAATCTTTAGTGGATCTCAACGACGGGAAGCTCGATAAATTGCGCGATATCGCGCAATTGGCGGTGACAGAGATTCGTAGAGTGACCGCTAGCAGACAGTATTAATCAATTTCAAATACGCTCTCAAGCAAGCACTCAAGCGAGCACTTCAGCAAGGCATTTATAAAGAATTTAATTTCTTGGCTTGCTGATAGTTTTCAGGTGGCGGGTTGTAACCTGGAATTTTGCTCACATCCACTTCATCGACTTGCTTGGGATCTAAAAATTTATTCGCATATTCTTCATAGACCTTTTCCCAGATAAACACGTCAAAGAGGTCTGGATCTACGTGGGCACCCAGTTTCATTTTGCCCAAAATTTCTAGAGATTCGCTCAGTGTCTTGCCTTTTTTGTATGGGCGATCATGCGCAGTGAGAGCTTCAAAGATGTCGGCAATACCCATACATCTCGCGGGTACCGACATTTGTTCTCTAGTAAGTCCCTTTGGATATCCTTTGCCATCCATTTTTTCATGGTGACCACCGGCATATTCAGTCACATTCTTCAAGTGTTTTGGCCATGGCAACTGCTCCAACATGCTAATGGTCAAATCAATATGGTGATTAATGATTTGCCGTTCTTCGTCATTTAAGGTGCCAGCGCGAATCGTTAAGTTTTTAATCTCTTCCTCATTTAGGAGGGGCAAGACATTTCCCTCTAAATCACGCCATTGATAAAGTGCTGCAATATTTTTGACTCTTTCAATATCGCCGTCTTTCATGAATTCGCCACCAACATTACAACGTTCTAAAAATGCAAAGTCATCCAGCAATTGCGCTTTTTTCTCGGTAGCTTGTTCAGTAGAGAGATTGCCTTTGGCCGCTTCAAGATCAAAGTTTTGAAGAACTTGACCTGCCCTAGTTTTAACGAGGGCAATACGGTCAAATATTTTTTCAAGCTTGGTTGCTTTATCTACTACGTGAACCGGTGTAGTAATTTTTCCGCAGTCGTGCAATAGACCAGCAATTTTGAGTTCCTTGCGATCCGCTTCGGTCATATTAAAGTCTGCGAGAGGTCCAGCTTTGCAACGATTTACCGCATCCGCCAGCATCATGGTTAGCTCAGGAACGCGATTACAGTGACCGCTGGTGTATGGAGATTTATCGTCAATTGCGTGGTTAATTAGGCTTATGAATGACTCGAATAATTCTTCTAGTCGGTTCATCAAGAGTCGATTGGTGAGCGCTACTGCGGCTTGCGAGGCTAAGGCTTCAACGATTTCTTGATTGGTTTCAGAAAAAGGAATGATCTTGCCAGTCTGAGGATCGGTGGCATTAATGAGTTGCATTACACCAATGATTTCTGACTCATGATTTTTCATGGGAATGGTGAGGAAAGATTGCGAGCGGTACTGATTGGCGCTGTCAAACTTTTTAGTTCCTGAAAAATCAAACTCAGTTGAGTCGTAGGCGTCAGCAATATTAATCGTGCGGTCTTTGTGAACTGCGGAGCAAACTACACGAGATAACTCAGGGCTACCATCTTCTTTAAATAGCGCTAGAGGAGGGAGGTTTGCTGGTATCGCACTTTTGCCGCCAAGATGAGCGCCTTTACTTTTTGTGTGCAAAATTTCAAACTTCAGTGTTTTTTCTTCTGTCACGCTATAAACCGAACCGCCGTCAGCGTGAGTGATATCCATTGCGGATTGCAAAATATTTTCTAAAAGCTGATCAATATCTTTCTCGCTGCTGAGGGAGGCGCCAATTTGCAGCAGATGCGACATCAGTTTTTTATCAATATGTTCAGTCATGTTTTTAATAGTTTTTTGCAACAGTCAGAGTTTGAATTACAGGTATTTTCAGCTTAGTAAATATTAATATTTTGATTTCTTACTCATTATGAACAAGTGTAAAAATTTTGCTTAATTTCATGAAGTTGGATCATTTCATTTATGTCTTAGTAAAAAGACCCTGTTTCATTGGGAAAAACGCTAAATTTAGTGCAAAAAAGCAACATATTTCATAATATGAAACGTATTTATCAGGTTTCACAGCTAATAAGCTAGAGCCTTGATTCATAATGCATATTGATTTTATTTACAAAATTTAATCTTATTTTTTACATTTTTTTATATATAACCAAAGTTAAGCTGTGACTCGACCTAGCTGCCGTGTTTTGCCTCGTTTGCGTTTTGCCCGTTTACCTCTCGCAGTAGCCTGTGCTGCTTTGGTTTTTGCAGGGTGTACCACTCCGATTATTAAGGAGGGAGATGCGCCTGACGGTCCCGAATATGTTCGCTGGATGCCGGACGCGTTCCGTGCCCCCGTTGAACAGCAGTTACCACGCCCTAAAGAACTCTGGTGGCAAGATTTTGAAAGCGAAGAGCTCAATGGCTTAATTGACACTGCTCTTACAAATAACTATGACTTGCGCGTTGCGGTTGCGCGGGTTGCTCAAACTCGAGCACAGGCTGATGTCGTTAAAGCGGCCGAATCACCAACAATTGATTTTGGACCCTCATACCGAATTCAGGCGCCTGGTCTCGGGCCTGGATATGCAGCATCTACCTCTCAGTGGAGTAGCCAGCCAGTATGGCAAGTGGGATTTTTAGCAAATTACGAAGTCGATCTGTGGGGTAAAAAAGGATTTAATACCCAGTCTGCTTTCTCGCAAGCGCTTGCAAGCGAATACAACCGTCAAGCGGTTGCGCTCAGTTTGGTCGGTGACACAGCCACCACTTATTTCCTAGTAGTTTCTTTGGATGAACGTATTGCTGTCGGTGAGCGTAACTTAGAAGCCATTAGAACCGTTGGCAAAGGTTTGCAAAAACGTGTTGATCGTGGTGATGCCACGATTATTGATTTATCCCAGCAGTTGATCTTGCAAACCAATACAGATGCGGCTGTTACAGCTCTGAAGTTACAAAGGGAGCGGGCCTTCAATCGTTTGGCAGCATTGGTTGGTAGAACGCCTTCCACCTTGAAATTGCAAACTCGCTCTGTCGAGAAAATTAAGGTGCCAGTAGTTTCTCCTGGCCTACCGTCTGATTTACTCTGCCGTCGTCCCGATGTAAGAAGGGCAGAGGCCGCCTTGGAGGCTGCTAAGGCTGATCTATATGCGGCACGAGCCAATTTATTGCCAACCTTTGCTCTGACAGGTGGTGCTGGTTATGGTTCGTTCTTGTTATCTCAACTGACGATGCCACAAAGTTTGTTCTACAACATCACTGCAAACTTGTTACAAAACGTGTTTGATGGTGGTAGAAGACGTGCCGAGATTCAGGTGGCTAGTGCAAAGAACGTGGAGTTACTTGAAGCATATGCCAATGCAGTGCTCTCATCTTTGCGTGATGTGGAAGACAGTCTGTCTGGAGTTAATTTAACTGCTAAGCAATATGAAGCATTAAATGATTCGCGAGTACGCGCTCAACGTCTTGCTGAGATGAGTGCCAAAGTGGTTGAGCGAGGCGGCATGGATTATGTTCAACTCTATGAAATTCAACGTACTGTTCTAGCGGCCGAAGATTCTGCAATTGCTTCTCGTAACGATCAATTGCGCGCCTCTGTAGATCTATTTAAGGCAATTGGTGGTGGTACTGCTCTTGATAATGATCCTTGCTTGGGTGGCGGACGTTTGCCTAAGGCTGATGCTCGTTGGGCTGAGGTACAGGAAAAAGCAGATTCTGCATTTAACACAAAAACGGCCGTGGGTGTAAACGCTGCTGGTCAGCCTGCTTATGAGAAGAAGGGTGCTAAAGGTGGAGTTGGACCATCACTCAATCAAAAGCCATTGCAATCACCTGAGGTGGATTTTGATTTAAGACCGCTTCCAAAAGTGCCGGCTGCGAATTCTGGCGACACTGCACCAAATGCGCCGCAGGCGATGCCTTTACCAATCATGCAACAAAAACCCTAGAGCGGAATTGAAAAGGCTTCTTGAGTTATGAATAAATTGATTCAATCCCTAAAAAATGGATATCAAAAGATTGGTCAGATCTTTGGCCAACTATTGTTTGCATTAGGTTATGTGTACGAGCTGCTTTTGCGTGCAGGAAATGCACTTTACCAAGTAGTTAAAAATGACCTTCTCCATTTGCACGGCAAAGTATGGGGATCAAGGGCTGAAATTAAAGGGCATTCAACTGATGCTGTGGGGATTGCTAAAGAGCAGTCCAAAATTTGGTTATCAAGATTAAAGCCTCAGTACTGGGTGCCATTGATAGTTTCACAGTACAAGCATTTAAAGAGCGTTTCCGAAAAAGAGTGGAGTGCTTTTTCAGAAGATATACGCAATCTGATTGATCGCTTGAAGCAAATTCGCAATCCGTCTGATGCCCAGCGTTCGGTTGGACTGCTTTCACCTTTTGATGGTGAGCGCACAACTGTTATTGCAGCCAGCATTGTGATCAATTTATTAGCTTTGGCATTCCCGTTGTTGATGTTGCAGTTGTATGACCGAATCTTGCCCCATCAATCTCTGGATACTCTAGGAATTGTTGCCGTTGCAGTTGGTCTTGCCGTTGCACTCGAATCCATTGTTCGTGCGCTACGCTCATTCACGACCGCTTGGATTTCTGCTCGCTTTGAACATCGCGCATTAATGGCTGTTGCTGAAAGAACTCTGGCAGAGCCTATAAATGAATTTGAGCGCAAAGGTACCGGTACGGTAATGGACGGCTTTAAATCCGTTTCTACTTTGAAGTACCACTACTCTGGACAAACCTTTCAGCAGTTAATGGATCTACCATTCACCTTGCTGTATGTGCTAATTGTTTTCATCTTAAGCCCTTGGGTTGGTCTTTTATTGTTGGCGGGCTACAGCGTATTTATTTTTATCACTTGGAGAAATGGTCGCCAAGATCCTGAGTTGATTAAAGAGCAAAAACAGGCAGATCTTCGTCGCGCTAACTTCTTAAGTGAGACGCTTGGTAATGTCCATACACTGAAATCGATGACGATGGAGTCATTGATGTTGCGTCGCTATGAGCGTTTACAAGAAGGGTGCGCGCGCATCATGTCAAAGGTGACTTATGCCCTGGACATGTCATCTGGCATCGGTAATATTTTTTCACCACTCATGAATATGTTGGTGGTGGCGCTTGGTGCCTGGTTGGTTATCACAGGACATCTCACCAATGGTGAACTAGCGGCTTGTATTTTGCTTGGGATGCGTTCTCTCGCACCATTACAAAGACTTGGTGGAATGTGGGCGAAGTATCAGCAGGACGAAGTTCTAAGAGATAACCTTGCGGATATTCTGAAGCAGCCTGGTTTAGAAGTACAACCACGCTCATATGATTTAGTGCCAACTGTCGTTGATCGCCCGCTTCAACCTGCTAGCCTCAAGTTTGAGAATGTGTCCTATCGTTTTCCTGGACTCAAAACGAATTTATTCACAGATCTCTCATTCGAGGTAGCGCCAGGCGAATGCCTCGCTATTAAAGGTGAAAGTGGTTCTGGGCGCAGTACCTTATTGCAGTTGATGGCAGGCATTCTGACGCCGACATCTGGCGTTGTATCAATTGATGCTCAATCGATTATGGACATCGACGTCAATGACATTACTGAAAAGGTAGCTTATCTGCCGCAAAAAGCAGTGATGTTCGAAGGCTCTTTGTTAGATAACGTTAGCGTATTTGATCCAGCGAGAGTGGAGCGGGCATTAAGCACTGCAAAAACATTAGGCCTTGGTGACTTTGTATCGAAGATGCCACGTGGCTGGGATTCGATAGTAGGTGATATGGCTGCTGATTCACTGCCTCCTGGTTATCGCCAGCGTATTGCGATTGTGCGAGCTCTGTCTAATCAACCAAATATTATTTTGTTTGACGATGCAACCTCTGTTATGGACTCAGAGGGTGATGCAGTCTTCTTAAAGTTCTTAGAGGCTATTCGAGGCAAGGTTACATTGGTGATAGTGTCCCAAAGGCCTTCTTTCCTGCGCTTGGCAAATCGGACGATGTTCTTGCACGAAGGCAATTTATTAGATGTTGAGCCTGGTAAGGTTAGTTCGATTCGTGAAGCAAGCTCCGCTCCAACACCGGTTGCGGGAATGACCTCTTCCCAAGCCTTGCCAGCAAGCTATCACCCAGTATCTAAAGAGGAGTACTTCACGTCTCCTTACAAATCAAGTTATCTGGATAAAGACCGCTGGAAAAAGACAAACGAAACCGTTGCAAGTAATTTCAAAGTGCAGACTGATTTATCAGGTTGCCTTTCTTTATTGTTGAGATTGATGAATGCGCGTGGTACATCGCGCGAGGTTGCAGAAGCATTGCCTTACTACGCAGACAGTTTGGATTTAACAGGTTTTCATAACGCATTCTCTCAGTTGGGATACGTCACCAAAGAAGTGGAATGCGACTTGGGTTCATTGGAGCCACGTTCATTGCCATGCTTATTTGTGCCAGATGAAGACATTCCTGCTTTTGTAGTAATGGGAAGAATCGGTAATCAAATGCGTGTAGGCGTAACTCAAGATAGCGAAGGTAAGCTTGAGCCAAGACTCGATATGCGTGGTAAAGCCTATTTCTATGACTTGGCTGAAATTGACCTCGCTGATCAGCGTTCTTGGGTAGGTCGTGTCTTAAGACGTTTTATGCCATTGATTGGTCAGGCGACACTCTCTGCATTGGTGTCTGGTTTGGTCATGATGTCAGGACCAATATTCCTGTCAATTGTGTATACCCATGTTATTCCAGCTGGCGCTAAGGCTACGCTGCTTTACCTAGCGATCGGTGCTGCAATTGCTTTGGGTGCTGGCTACTACTTTATGAAGCATCGCGCCAATATCTTGGCTTATATTGCAGGCCGTATTGAGTATTTGTTCGGTGCCACTATCTTGCAGCAAGTACTCAAGATGTCACCTGCATATACCGAGCGCGCGTCCGTAGGTTCGCAAACAGCGCGCTTACAAAGTTTTGAAGCTATTCGCGATATGTTTACTGGACCATTGGCTTCTACGCTCTTGGAGTCACCAGCAACTCTCGTGCTGTTGATAGTGTTGTCCATCATTAATCCAATTTCATTGATTATTTTTGTAGTGATGTTGGCGGTGTACGCACTCTTGTACTGGATTTTTGCTGGTCAAACCCATGATCGCGTAGCTGCAGTAGGCCGAGCTATTACCAAGCGTAACGAATTCATGGTGGAGATGATTGGCAAGATGCGCATCATTCATGAGTGTGGCGCACAAGGTTTGTGGCTTGAGCGTTTCCGTGAAATCTCTGCCAACGCAACCATGGCCTCGTACAAGGCTGAGCAGTTATCTTCGCTTCTTGTGGCGATTTCTTACTTCGTGATGATGGCTTCTGCATTGCTAATTATTTCAGCGACAGTTCCAGCAGTCATCATGCAGGTTGTTTCATCCGGTGCCTTGATTGCCTCTATGCTCTTAATGTGGAGAGTGTTGAATCCAATTCAAACCATCTTCACCAATATGACTCGTATTGAGCGTGTACGCAATGCCACACGTCAAATCGATAGTCTGATGAAGATTCAGGGCGAGCGTCAAGAAACCAATACTTCTTTAGTTTCACGCGGCCTCGAAGGGCGCATTGACTTTGCACGCGTATCTTTCCGTTATTCCATGAATGTCGATCCAGCATTAATTGGTGTGGAGTTCCGCATTAATCCTGGCGATTTGGTGGCTATTAGTGGACCGAATGGCGGTGGTAAATCTACTTTGCTTAAGCTCATCTTAGGCATGTATCAGCCACAAGCTGGTTCTATCTTGATTGATAACGTCGATATTCGTCAGCTTGACCCGTTAGAGTTGCGCCGTATTGTTGGTTATGCTCCGCAGGATACTCAATTGTTCCGCGCAACAATTGCTCAAAACCTTCGATTGGCGAGACCAGATGCTACGGATGATGAGGTTTATCAAGCTTTAGAAATGGCTGGCGCCATCGATCAAATCTTAGCATTGCCAAAAGGCATTGAATACCGAGTTGGCGATAACACCAATGAACTGCCTTCTAGCTTGAAACAAAAACTTTCATTGGCGCGCGCGTATTTGACTCGTGCCCCGATCATGTTGTTCGATGAGCCTGGCGCAGGTCTTGATGATTACGGCGATCAGAAATTTATGGAAGCTTTACAAGCGCTCAAGGGTAAAGCAACTGTTCTGTTTATTAGTCATCGTCCAAGTCATATTCGTTTGGCCGATACCTTATTGGTTTTAGATAAAGGCTACCTCAGAGCAGCAGGACCTCCTGATGTTCTGTTGAAACAGCCAACCGCTGCTTAATGCAGTCTTAATTAATTATTAACAAAAGAGTTAATCTTATGAGTACGCAACCAGATACCAATCCTGAAGACAAAGCAAAGTTAACTTTGGGCGGGCGCACTGACAACTATGTTGCGAAAGCAATATTGCTCGAGGAGGCCGCTCCTCCTGCTTACATGCGCACCACAGTGAAATTGGTTTGCTACGCAATTGGCATTTTCTTTCTATGGTCGTTGTTTGCCACTTTAGATGTCGTTGCGGTAGCGCCTGGTCAGATCATGCCGATTCAGGCGGTGAAGATTATTCAGCATGTGGATGGCGGAAGAATTGCCACCATTGATGTGGTGGATGGCCAGACAGTTACCGAAGGTCAGGTATTGATGCGCCTCAACTCGACAGAAGCTGGCGCTGAATACCAAACCTTAGCGGCTAAGTATTGGAGTTTATATGCAAGGGTAGAGCGTTTGCGCGCTCTATTAAGCGATCGCCCAGCAGATTTTTCAAAAATCCCAGAAGAGTATGGTGATATGGTGAAAGAGCAGGAGTTCACCTTAAAGACCTCTAAAGATCAAATCACCCAGTTGCAAAATGAAATTAAGATATTGGGTGAAGTGAGTGCGATTCGTAGCGATTTGGCAAAAGAAAAGTTGGCAACCCGTGTGGCTGCTTTAGACGCTCAACGTAGCTTAACTCAAGCTCAGGCAGAACTATTGCGCTACCGTCGTACCAATATGGATGATTTAAATAATTCCACATCAGAATTAGCGCAAACCGAAGAACAGTTGACTAAATTACGCGATCGTTTAGACCGTGTAGATGTCTTATCTCCAGTCGATGGCGTTGTACAAGATCTGAAATTCCGTACAGTTGGTGGCGTAGTTCCTCCAGGCGCTACCTTAATGAATGTAGTGCCTTTGGATGGCAAGATGCATGCTGAGGTGAGGGTTGCACCTACTGATATTGGTTTCGTGAAGAAGGGTCAAGCTGCTAGACTCAAGATCGGTACTTTTGACTTTATGCGCTATGGCACGATTAACGGCACTGTGTCGATGGTGTCTTCATATAGCACTTTAGATGAAAAGCAACAGCCATACTTCAAAGTCATCATCAGTCTGCCTCAAACCTTTGTAGGTAATAGCGAAGATAAGACAATTGAGCCTGGTATGACAGTTCAGGCTGATATCGTGACAGATCATCAATCTGTATTGAGATACTTGTTGCGCCCAATCTTCGTTGCGTTCAAACAAGGTATGCGGGAACGCTAGAACGATGCAGAAGTTTTCATCTCCTGATGACTACTCTGTAGATTGATCATGGCCACACTAAAAACTAGCCCTGATAAAAGCCTTTCTTTATCAGATCGACAACAGCAAATATTGGGGCTGTTGGCGGAGGGTAAGAGTAATAAGGAGATTGCCGCTGATCTTTCTATAGAACAGGGGACAGTAAAACAACACTTATTTGTTTTGTTTAAAAAACTGGGTGTTGTGAGTCGTGCAAAAGCAGCGGTGGTTGCAGAACAGTTGCTGAAGACTAGCAATGGCAATAGTCGACATGCGGATCATGTCTCGCATAAAAGTCCTACAACCAAGGGCGGGTCCAGCGCCAAAAAAGCAGAACGATATCAGTGGCGGCTAATCTCCGCCGTGAGTTTGGCGTTGCCAGACTTTGTCGCTTCCGCCAGTAGTTTTGACTCGATTGCTGTCAGAAATCATTTTTTAGTGGATTTACAAAAGCAAGCAGAGAGTTTGCTCGATAGCTTGGATGGTCGACTTTCCATCTCTCCCGATGGAAGTTTGGTTGCTTGGTTTGGTCATCCTAGAGCCCATTTAGATGATAGTGATAGAGCGGCTTATTTTGCTCAATACATGTCAGAGTGGATGGCACGTTATGTAGCGAAAAATCTTGCTTCACTTTCAGGCAAAGTTGATTTAGGTATTGGAGTGGCCTCTCATCCTGAATTGGTAGAAGAGGGTATAGAAAATCTCTATGCTGCCGATGCTTATCGCAAAGCGATGCTGCTAGCTCAGCACTCCAAGATTTTGCGCCGCCCTCTTTCTGATTTCTTGACGAAAAAGCTTTCTCCTCATTCTTTACCTTGGCTAGACATTCGTACCCGTGATGGTGGCAAAACCATTGAGCTGCGTAATGTGGGTGAGATTTGTGCGATTGGTCCGAGTAAAGCGGCCTTAGTGGATAGCAGTTTGCAATGGGGTGGCTTGCCATTCATGAGCAGAATTTGCGATAGCGTTCAAGAAGGCGTTGCGCAATGGTTGTCCGTGGAGTCATGGCCTCCATTAGCAGCTAGTTCCTTGATGGACGCAATGGGGAACTTTGCGCATGCAAGAGGTATACAGCTACTGCGTTTAAGAGCGCCAAATAATCATCGTCGCGATCGTCTGCTGGCTAGTTACTCTACGCAAATTGAAGTCTTTTTTGATGCGCTTGGTTTAGAAGAGAAAAAGATCTATAACACCGCGGGTGAGAGAATCGCTGGCTTATTGAGTCAAATCGCCCAAACAGCGCCCTTGATGGTTGAGCTCTATGGACTCAAAACTTTAGATTCCTTCAAAATGCTTCTAGGCGATGCTGGCATTGATTTACTTGCTGCTAGGCCGATTATTATCGTCGCCGCAAATTTACCGCAGACCGGAAATCGTCAAACCTGTGCGCGTCTATTGGGTTCACGACCAACGGAACAACCTTTCTCTCGTACATTTACGATGACGCAACCAGAGAGTGCGGTATTTCCTGAAGGTATTCAGCTCGACTTTCAAGTTATGTTGGACAGTCTTTCAGATTCTGCGCGAAATATTTTGACAAAGGCTGTCAATAATCCTGAGATCTCTCTTGCGGAATCTATTACGCAGGAATGCGACTCCCATCACAAAGCTCAATCTGCAATTCATGAGCTAACGAGTTTTGGTTTGATAGTTCCTGGTGTTAATGGTGGATTTGACTTTAGAGATGTTTCCACTATTGATGCTATTCGTCATTTAGAAGCAATGCCTTTAGAGGTTGCTAAAGCATGAGTGCGTCTTTCATGAAACACTCCAATCAATTTGCTACATATTTGGCAGTGACTGCTTGCTTGGTCTTATTTTGTAATTTCAACGCAAATGCAAAACATCTACCATTAGGAGAAAGCGATACTTTCCCCTATGCAATCGTATTAGATGCTGAAAATAACAAGTCTTCTGTTGATGCAACTAAAGCAGAATCCGTTAATCAATCTGCACCTTTAGTAGATGACAATGGCGATCGGGCTGTAGTGATTGGTATTCAGGGCCCTATCTCTAAAAACACCTTAGCCTCTCTAAAGCAAGCATTACCCAAGGTGAAGGGCGATCCTATTCCAGCAGGATTGATAGTTTTATTAGATTCTGCTGGTGGCGATGGTATGGCTGCCATGGAGATGGGGCGTTTATTACGTAAAGCCAATGCCCATACTTTTGTTACTGGACAGTGTGCCAGTGCTTGCATCTTAGTATTGGCTAGTGGGGTAGTGCGTGCTGCACCTGCTTATACGATTGGTATTCATCGTGGTCGCATTACTGTAAGCGACAATAATGCCAAGATACTCAAAGAAGTGGATGTGAACTCCAATCCATCGGCTAAACGTCTCTTGGAAAACTTTGAAAGTTCTTTAGCGGCTTATTTTGCCGAGATGGGCATGCCTCCAGATTTATTTCAGGCAATGCAAGCGCATCAATACAAGGGTGTTTACCGTTTGAGTAGTCAAGAAATTGTTTTATATGGCTTAAGTGGATTTGATTCCAATTATTTGACGAAACGCGCTCAATTATATGAAGACATCAAAGGCCCATATCATATGGATAAAGATGAATTACATCGTCGCACTTTAAAGGTAGCATCCCGTTGTGCCGAGTTTGATCAGCGACACACCGAATTTATACAATGTTATAAAAAAGTATTAAAAGATCCTTATTTAAATTAATTCACTTTCTCATCTCGTGCTAAACATTTTTCACCTTCTTCAGAAAAGATCTCGTAGTCAGAATCTGCGCAACATATTGCAGATAAGCTGCTGCGTATTATTTTCAGTAGGAGCGAATTTATCTCTGGCAGCCATACCAGATGAGATGAAGGTATTAATTGAAAAGGGAAAAGCAAAAGAGGCCTATGAGCTGGGTAATCAGCATCCAGAATTAATGGGCGATACCTTATTTGATTATTACTATGGAGTTGCTGCTGTCGATTCTGGCAGAATCTCTCTTGGTGTGCTTTCGCTAGAGCGTGTATTGTTAGTTGACCCTAATAATGATCTAGTGCGTCTAGAGCTTGCTCGTGCCTACTTTGCTCTCGGTGAATATCAACGAGCAAAAGAAGAATTTGAAGAAGTTAAAAAACGTCAGCCACCTGCTGGTGTAGTTGCAACTGTCAATACTTACCTAGATGCCATCAAAGAAAAAGAAGGACGTTATAAGCCAGTGTATGGTGCTTATATAGAGCTGGGTGCTGGTTATAACAGCAACGTCAATACCGCCGCAGCAATTAACAACATTATTTTGCCGTATTGGGGTCCCGTGTTCCTGTCTCCTACGGCACTACCTCAACACTCAGTATTCTCATATGGCAGCGTTGGTGCTAATGCAGTGGTTCCTCTGTATACCAATGTGAGCGCTTTTGTTAGCGTCAATTCTAGTCAGCAACGCTATTCTCAAATTAGCGGATATAACTTAGATGTCACTAATGCGACAACTGGTGTGAAGTATGCTGATGGCCCAAACTTGTATAAGGTTGTTGCTTTTGGAAGTTTGGCAAAGTTGGACCAAGTTCCTGTACCAAATACTGGCGGTGGCGGTGCTGAATACGTGCGTCAATTAACTGAAACGCAATCCATTATGTTGGGTGGCGGCAGTACGCGCATGAATTACTCTAGTCAATATAGTGCTTATGACTCGACACTCAATGTAGGAACGGTCGGTTACCGCAAAGCGTTTCCAACAACACGTTGGAAACCAGTGGTCGATGTTGGTGCCAACTATGCAAGTCAAATTAATACCTCTAATCGACCCGACCTTGCACGTCATATCGGTGGGGGAACTTTACAGTTGAGTGTGGTGCCAACAGATAAATGGGGCGTGACGCTAGGTGTTGGTTATGCGCGTAGTAACTACCAGGCGCCGGATATTGTTTATCAACAAGGTCGCAGCGATAACCTTCTCTCGGGTAATGGCGTTCTGCAATATAAGCTTACTAAAGAGTTGAGCGCACGTTTAGAAGCCACTTATTACAACAATAGCTCTAATTTACCCCTATATTCATATCAGCAATGGACAGGCGCGTTAAAACTACGCTACGATTGGAGTTCGAACTGATGCGGTATCTACGGGGTCAATCGTTTATGCACCCATTCTTCTCTCGCTTCTCTACCACTGTAAAAGTGATTGCAGTAGCAATCACTTTATTGTTGACCTCAATTTCACCTGAGGCTTACGCTCAAGCGAATGCCGAAGCGGGAAGGCTCTTGATGTCGATTGGTGATGTCAAGATTAATCGTGGCGGACAGATGATTCCTGCGCCAAAAGGTACGGCAGTGCAAGCGGGCGATTCTGTGATTACCGGTGTCGCCAGTAATGCGCAAATTCGGATGAGTGATGCAGCAGTGATTGCCTTGCGCGCACAAACTGAATTTAAGATCAATGAATACAAATTCAACGGCAAGTCTGACGGATCAGAAAAAGCCAATCTCAGCCTAGTAAAAGGCGGTGTGCGTGCGGTGACTGGTTCTATTGGTCGTGAGAATAAAGATAACCTCCAAGTCAACGCAGTTGTGGCAACGGTGGGTATTCGTGGTACTGGATACAACCTCAATTATTGTGATGGTAATTGCTTAAATTTAGACAAGACTCCAGTAAAAGATGGTTTGTATGCTGGCGTGTTTGAAGGTCAAATTACCATCAAGAACAAAGCGGGTACTGAGTCTTTGGGGGTGGATCAATACGCTTATGTGGCGGATGATAATTCTCAAGCGAAGCGTTTATCCCAACCACCCAACTTCTTGCCTGACCCCTTAGCTGGACAAAAGAGCGCCAAGCCTAAAGGCAGAGGTAATGCAACCGATATCCCAGCTTTGGCAGTAGCAGTAAGTCCGCCAGCCAAAGGAGCGGATGAGCAAGTTTCCACACCCAGTTCACCCTTGCCAATGATGATGGGTGTGGTTGTGAATCCATCTCCGTACCTAGCAACTGGAATATCGCCTTTTGCTCCATATGAATCCCAGCTCTATAACAAACCCGAAGGGGATGGTAAGGCGCCAATTCCTGCAACTTATTCATACTATTTGCAGAAGGCTGAAACTTGGCCTACTGGACCCATTCAGACAATTGATGGCTTGCCGCCGCATAATGTTTCTACTGATTCCAATCCGCCTACTACCTTGCCTGCTACGGGATTGAATCAAATTAACGTGGCTGGTAGCGGCATTAATACTTATGTCACTCAAATTAATTTACCGCCAGGCTATACAGTGGTCGGTACCTCGGTACCGGTGCTTTTTTCAATTGGAACAGCCCAGCAATTGGATGGAGGAAATCTAGCTGGAGTTGTTTCTTGGGGTCGTTGGGCAAACGGCAATGTGATCGTTGCTGACTACAACAGTGGCAATTTAATTGCGATGCCTGCTGATAATGGATTTCATTTCATCGTGGGTGAACGGACCAATCCTAACTTATTGCAAAACTTGGGTCCAGTAACTCTGAACTTCTCATTGGTTGGTGCAACCACTCCAACTTATGTTTCTTCGGTACCGGGTGCTGTTTGGGCGGTTACGGGTGGCAATTTAACGGCTAATTTTGCGAGCAATCAAATTACCGGCAATATGAATCTCTATACCAATCAGCCCTCTGGTTATGCCTTCCTAAATATGGGCATTTCGGGTGGTTTGAGTGCTTCTGCTGCTAGCAATAACGTTAACGTAACTGCTATTAAGACTAGCGGTTCTAACCCAGTATGTACCTCAGCTTGTAACGGTACCGGCCAAGTGGTTTTCTATGGAAATTCACCTGTGGCCCAGGCTGCGGGGCTTTCTTATAACTTCAGCTCTAGCGGTAATGTAGTGCAGGGTGTAGCAGTCTTCAAGCGATAGTCACATCCAAGCCTGAAACTGCATCTAAGCTATATAAAATTGCTATACTTATAACTAAGGTTATATAACCTATTTTCCAATTGTAGGTAAATTGAGTAGAGCATAGAGTAGTGGCGTAAACAGGGGTTTTGTACCCCATTCTTGATTAAGAGAGAGACCGCCATGGCTGACGCAAATACCAACGTACAACAACATGCTGAGGATGCTCAGCATCTAGATAATATGACCTCCTTGCAGCAACAGCCGCAAGGGTCTGAAGGCGTTGGCCCGCAAACTGCCGGTTCAAATTCCAACGTCACGCCACAAAGTACGCCAGCTCCTGATGGTCCAAGTTTGTATAACGCGGGAACAGGAACGAATGACGCTCGCCCCAATTACACCAGCGCAGGGCAAGACTCAGGTCTTGATGGCGCTGGTGTCAATGGTGCGGGTCCTGGCTCCAATTCCAATATCAATGGCACCATTAGAAACGACGGTGGAAGTAACAATGGTGCTAATGGCGGCGCAGAAACTGCTACACAACAATCTGCCGATGCTGTGAATCCTCCCCCTGGTGGCGGAAATAGAGGTGGCAATACTGGTGGTCAAACGGGAGCAACTAGACCTGGTGGTCCTAATGGTGGTCAACCTGGTGTTCAAGGCGGCGAAGGTGCTCAAGGTGCAAATGGAGGTCAAGGTAATGGCGGTGAGGGTGGTTCGCCAACCCCTCCTGCTGGCACAAATCCTGCGCCAAATAATACTAAGGTGCCACTAGATCCAACTGATCCTACCAACCCAGATGTGCCTCCTGGTTCACCTGTTAATCCCAATGAAATTACATCCGGTATTCCAGAGTTACATAGCATCACCGTCACATTGAATCCAGATGGCGTAGTAAATGGTCATCAAGGCGGCAAAGTTGATGATGAAGCAAATTTAACTTACACATTAAAAATTGATACTGGCGGAACTTTACTAGAGCCAAATTCATATGCGCGTGTTGTGATTGTTGATCAGACTACAAACACAACTACCTATCAATTTGTTCAGGTAACAAATCCAAGTACAACAATTACCATTCCAACAGATGAGTTGCATGGACATCAATTCTCTGTGTATGTTGATAGCACACAGCTGTATACACTGAATGCTGGAACACCTCCATCAGGACTCGATAATCCAGACAATTACACTGGTACTGGCCCACAACTAAACCATTTATTTGGCGGTAACACTACAAGCAACCCTGACACCTTCACCGTAGAAGATGACCGTGTGTTTGTGAGCATCTCTAGTGATAGCTTGCACACTGGCAGCGGTAAGGTAGATGATGAGGGTAGTCTCACTTATACCTTGCACGTTGACGCACGCGTGGACGCAACGATTGGTTCAAATGAATACGCCAAAGTTCGTGTGCATATTGATGGTACTGATGCAAGCACTGACACCTTTAAGTATGTCGCATTAAATAGCGAGTCACCAAGCTTTACTGTCTCTGCCGATGAAGCCCATGGCAAGAAATTTATCATCACTGTTGAAGATATTGGTACAGCTACCGACAGCAATGGTACGAGCTTTGCCTCATTGATTGCTGGCCATCCTGGCACTGAAGTTGGTGCGGATTACACTATCGGCATCGGTAATGGTGGTGGCGCAATTAGTGACACCTTCACCGTAGAAGATGACCGTGTGTTTGTGAGCATCTCTAGTGATAGCTTGCACACTGGCAGCGGTAAGGTAGATGATGAGGGTAGTCTCACTTATACCTTGCACGTTGACGCACGCGTGG